>JBHHZM010000058.1:0-19358 GCA_046758065.1 Alphaproteobacteria bacterium
CGAGCAAAAACCCGGGGAGAATGGCGCCGGCGTAGAGGCGCACCACCGAGACGCTTGCGGCCGCGCCATAGACGATCAGCATGATGCTGGGAGGGATCAGAATGCCCAGGCACCCGCCGGCGCAGATCACACCGGCGGAGAAGCTGGTGTCGTAGCGCGCCTTCAGCATCGCCGGGAAGGCCAGCATGCCCATCAGGGTCACCACGGCGCCGATGATGCCGGTCGCGGTGGCGAACAGCGCGCAGGTGGCGAGCGCCGCGATCGCCATCGACCCCGGCAAGCGCCGGGCCGCGATCTGGAGCGTGAAAAACAGGCGGTCGACGATGTTGGCGCGTTCAACGATATAGCCCATGAACAAAAACAGGGGCACCGCCACCAGCACGTCGTTGGCCATCACCGAATAGGTCTGGTTGACCAGCAGATCGAAGATGCGGTTGTCGAAGATCGTGTGCATCCGCTCGGGGTCGTAATAGGCGTAATAACCGAAGAAGATGCCCATTGCCATGAGCGTGATCCAGATCGGGAAGCCGAGCAGGATCGTGAAAATGAAGATCCCCAGCATCAGGATGGCGACTTCCGGGTCGGTCATTTCGATCCACCTTCTTCGTGTGGATTACCGGCTTGCTGCGGGTGCAACGCGGTCTCGTGCTGATGGACGAGCACCGATTCGATTTCCTCGACGTCTTCGAGGTGCGCGGGCCATTTGCCGGTCCTGAGGCAAATGATGCAGCGGCAGACCTGGGCGATCCCTTGCAGGAACAGCAACCCGCCCGCCACCGGAATGATCGTCTTGAACTGGAAGATCGGCACGTTGGCCGGGCTCATCACGCTGAGTTCCTGGTAGAACCACGACTCGCCGGCGTAGTCGGCCCCGGCGAAGATGAACGCCAGAATGCCGGGAAAGAAAAACAGGAAATAAAGGACGATCTCGATGGTCGCCTGGATTCTCGGTTTCCACAGCCGGTAAAGCACGTCGCCGCGGACATGGCCGTCACGGGCCAGCGTATAAGCCCCCGCCATCATGAACAGGGTACCGTACATCATGTAGCTGATGTCGAACGCCCAGGACGTGGGATCGCGTAATACGTAACGAACGAAGACTTCGTAACCCTCGCCCAGCGTCAGGAGCATGATGCACCAGGAGAACGCCTTGCCGATCCAGGTGGTGATGCTGTCGACGAAAAAAACGAACCGATACATCAGGAAATTCCTAAACCCGCAAGCTCAGGTTCTCGACGTGAGCGGGGCGGCGCACGGTGGCGCCGCCCCGTTCCTTGTCGAAATTCGCGTTGTCCCCGCGATTGCTCCTAGTGATGCAGCCTTGGTGCTTCGAGCCCGCGCCCGTCATGGCCGGGTTTGAACCGGCCGGCCATGACAGCCGGTGAACCTCTTCCGATGCCCGAACCGGGTCCGAGCATGACGAGGGCGCGAACAAGACCGTACACTACGAATCGATCGCGACGTCCAATCACGTGAATTCCGGCATTTCGCCCGGGAAGTAGTGCTCGAACGCGAGCTTGTAGTCTGCCGCGTTGAGGATGTCGTAGAACGCGACCCGATGCGACCACGCTTTCTGGCTTTCGACCACCTTGTTGAAGAAGGGATCCTTGGTCAGTTTCGCCAGCACCCTGTCCCAGGAATCGAGCTGCGCATTCATGATCGACTGCGCGGTGCGGTACACGTTGACGCCATCCTCGTGGATCAGCTTCTGAAGGTCCTTGGAGTACATGTCCATGGCGAGGCCGTAGTTGGCCGTGTTCGCCGCCTCGGCGCTGTATTCGAGGATCGCCTGATGCTCTTTCGGCAGCGACTCGAACTTGTCCTTGTTGAAGATGATCTCGAAGAATTCCTGGGCCTGGTGATAACTGCCCAGGTGGTAGTGCTTGGACACGTCCTGGGCGCCGAACCGACTGTCGGCGGTCGGGTTGTTGAACTCGAACGCCTCGATGACGCCTTTCTCAAGCGCCGGCATGATCTCGCCCCCCGGAAGCTGGGTCACTTTCATGCCCAGGCCCTGCATGATGTCGGTGGCGAGACCGACCGTGCGGTACTTGAGACCCTTGAGGTCGTCAATCGACTTGACGTGGAACTTGAACCAACCCAATGGCTGGGTAGGCATCGGCATGGCGAAGAAGCCGACCAGGTTGAGCTTGAGAATATCCTGCACGAGCTCCCTGTACATGTCCTTGCCGCCGCCGTACTGAATCCACGCCATCATCTGCGCCGCGTTGCAACCGAACACCGGTCCGGTGCCGAACAGCGACCCGGCCTTGTTCTTGCCGTACCAGTAGGCGACCACCGTATGCGCCGCGTCGAGCACGCCCTTGTGGACGGCGTCCTGTACCTGGAACGCTTTCACCACGGCGCCCGAGGGCAACAGGTCGACTTTCAGGCGTCCGCCAGCCATCCCCTCGACGCGATCGATGTATTGCCGCGCCATGTCCTGGAACGGGCTCGTGGCGCCCCACGACGATTGCATCTTGAGGGTCGTCGTCTGGGCCCTCGACACCTGCGGGAACGCGACGGCAGCCGTCGCGCCGGCCGCGGTGGCGGCGGCGCCCTTGAGGAACCGGCGCCGGCTCTTGGCGCGGTCGGTTACGGTGTCCTTCGCCACTTTCTGATTTTTCGTGATCTCCGTGCTCATGACTCTGTCCTCCCTGATAGGGTTTATGCCTGGCGCGCGAAGCGACAGGCTACTGGCGTTTCGGTATCGAGGAAAGGATGCGGCAACGTTCCTCTGTCTCCCCGGCAGGGGCGTTGCCCCTACGATCCTGCTGCAATGTTGTTCGCCCGTGCGACCGCGAGCGGTTAGGGCCGCAAGATTCCAACATTTTCCGCCCCTTCGCAACCCTTTTCGCATGGCGTTCACGGGGTTGAGACCGGGGCGCCGCCAGCGTCAAGCGACCCGATCGCCCGGTTCGCGCCCGGCCATGATCGCGTCGAGGTTGTCGAGCGCCCGGAATCCCATCGCGTCGCGGGTCTCGCGCGTGGCGCTGCCGATGTGCGGCAGCAGAAAGACATTCTCGAGATCGCGATAGGCGGGGTGGATGTCGGGCTCGTCGTTGTAGACGTCGAGCCCGGCGGCGGCGAGCTTGCCCGAACGCAGCGCGGTCATCAGCGCTTCGTCGCCGACGATGGCGCCGCGGGCGGTGTTGACCACGATTCGGGGCCGGCCTACTCTATCGCATCGATCCTTCGGCACGAATGGTTAAGCAAATAGGAATGCCGTAAAGGATTCGGACTAATGGGAGGAAACAGACAATGGCAAAGAAGGTGAGCAAGGAGCCGCGCTTCCGCGAAGCCGTGGAAGGCGTTGTCGAGGCCCGGCGGAAATTCCTGAAGGGCGCCGCCGCGACCGGGGGCGCCGTGGCCGCACTGGGCGCGGCGGGCAGTTTGGGATTCCCTTATGTCGGTACGGCGAAAGCGGCGACCACGACATGGAGGATCCAAACCTCGTGGCCGGGCGGCATCGGACTTGAGATCTTCAAGGACTGGTGCAACAGCATTGTCGAGAGGACGGGCGGCGAGCTGGCCTTCCAGCCCTTTGGCGCCAAGGACGTGGTTGGTGCCTGGCAGCTGTTCGACGCGGTCAAGAACGGTGTGTTGGATGCGATGAATCCGTTCACGCTCTACTGGGCGGGCCGAATGCCGGCGTCGGTGTTCTTTAGTTCGTACCCGCTCGGGCTGCGCACCGAAGGCCAGTGGGACACGTTCTTTTACGGCCTCGGGGGGCGCGACATCGCCCGCGAGCTGTTCGCCAAGTTTGACATGTTCTATGTCGGGCATATTCAGCACGGCCCCAATATCATCCACTCGAAGGTGCCGATCCGTTCGATAGCGGACTTCAAGGGCCGCAAGATGCGCGTGCCGGGAGGCATGGTGGCCGAGCTGTTCTCGGCCGCGGGCGCCAAGACCACCCTGTTGCCGGGCTCGGAAATCTTCCCGGCGCTCGATAAGGGCACGATCGACGTTGCCGACTACGTCGGTCCGGCGATCAACTACGCGCTCGGCTTCCACCAGGTGACCAAGTACATTTCCATGGGTCCGCCGGGCTTCATGTCCATCTACCAGCCCGTCGACCTGATGGACCTGACGGTCGGCATGAAGTCCTGGAACGCGCTGTCGCCCCAGATGAAGCAGTTCGTCGAGGCGGAGGTGCACGTCTACTCCGACATGCATTTCGCCCGCATCCAGAAGGCCGATCAGGACGCCTGGAAGAAATTCGACGAGGCGGGCACGGTCGTCACCCGGCTGTCCGAAGATGACGTCGCGAAGTTCACGAAGCTGGCCGTCCCGCTGTGGTTCAAATGGGCGAATAAGGACAAGAACGCCGCCCGCGTCTTCAAGATCCAGCTCGACTACATGATGTCGGGCAGCCTGGGCTACGTGACGCCCGAAATGATCAAGGGCCAGACACTCAACCTGTAGCCCTCAACGAGCCCGCGGATCACGCGATTGGAGGGGGCGCCGGTTGCGGCGCCCCTTCCTCGGGGCTAATTCGTTGTGCCGACAGCGGTTGAGGGTCCGGAGACGGTCGTCATCATGCCGAGCCTTACGTTCATATTGCCGCACTGGCTTTATTGGTCGGGCCTGGTCCTGTTCCCGTTGCTCGCCATGTTCATCGTGCGGCGCCAAAGCCGGCGGAAAGCCGGCAACGGCATATCCTTGCCCACCGGCTACCTGTTGTGGTTGTGCGGCGGTTACGTCGGATTGCACCGGTTCTACGTCATGAGCGCCTGGGGCGGCGCCTACATCCCGCTCTTTCTCGCCATTCTCTTCGGCAACCTCCGCGGGCGCGCGGCACGAGACCGGGTGTCCGGCGCGCAAAACGATCTGATGGGGGCCGAGTTCGACGTCGAACGCTTTCAGAACGCGGTCGATCAGGCCACGGAAGGAGCGACGGAGAAGCTGGCCAAGGCCGAACAGGTGCTGGCGGCGACACGGGAGCAGCTGGCCGCGGCGACGGCGAATTTCGATCAGTGGCAGTTGATTTCGGGCGGTCTCGCCGTGGCCATCTGTGTGCTGCTGTTGGTCGACGCGTTCCTCTTGCCCAGGCTGGTGCGGCGCTGCGCCGAGCGCGAGCCCGCGACACTCCGAAAGGGAACGGCGGCCGTGCCAGCCGTCAGAGGTACTCAAGAGGTCCCGACGGGCAGGGTTCACTCCAAGGTTACCGACGTTATCGATGCCGTGAGCGGCTGGAGCGGCGAGTTCGTCTGCTATTGGTCGGTGATTGCCGTGTTCGTCTATTTCTACGAGGTCATCGCCCGCTACGTGTTCAACTCGCCCACCAACTGGGCGCACGAGAGCATGTTTCTCATGTTCGGGATGCAATATCTGCTGTCGGGGGCCTACGCGCTGCGCGAGGACGCACACGTCCGGGTGGACGTGATCTATCTGCTTCTTCCGGACCGCGGCAAGGTCATCACGGACATCGTCACCTCGGTCTTCTTCTTCATCTTCGGGGGCACGCTTCTGGCGACGGGATGGACCTTCATGTGGGATTCGATCAACGTCATGGAGGTCTCCTTCACCGAGTGGGCGATCCAGTATTGGCCGGTGAAGATCACCATCGCTCTCGGGGCGCTTCTGCTCCTGCTCCAGGGGGTTTCCAAACTCATCAAGGACATTCTTCTGCTCAGACGGAAGACGGGCTGAGCCATGGGCCTCGAAATCGGCATCGGCTGGCTCACCGTCTTCATGTTCGGCTCCCTCGTGATCCTGCTGATGGCGGGACTGCCCCTGGCGTTCGTCACGGGCGGGCTCGCCTGCATCTTCCTGTACGTCTTTGGCGACGCGCGGATGCTGAACATCCTGCCGTCACGCATCTTCCCGTTCATGACCGACTACCAGCTGTCGGCCATTCCGCTGTTCATCTTCATGGCGTCCATGTTGGAACGCGCCGGCCTCATCGAGGAGATGTTCGACGTCATCTACAAGATTCTCGGCGGCCTCAAGGGCGGGCTGGCCGCGGCCACCATCATCGCCTCGACCATCCTCGCTGCCATGGTCGGGGTCATCGGCGCCGCCGAGGTGACCATGGGCATCATCGCGCTGCCGGCCATGTTGAAACGCAAGTACAACCCCGAAATGGCCTGCGGCTCGATTCTCGCTGGCGGAACCCTCGGGATTCTCATTCCGCCCTCGATTCTCGCCATCCTGTTTGCCGTCATCGCCCAGCAATCGGTCGGCGAGCTGTTCATCGGCGCCGTAATTCCCGGGCTTCTGCTTTCGGGCGTCTACATCCTCTACGTCACCACACGCAGCTACCTGAATCCGGCGTCCGGGCCCGCGCTGCCTTATGAGGAGCGTGTCGATCTGCGCGAGAAGCTCAGGCTCTTGGGGGGAATGATTCCGCCGATCATCCTCGTCATCCTGGTGCTGGGTGTGATCTTCACCGGCGTGGCCACCCCGGTGGAAGCAGCCGGTATCGGCACCTTCGGCGCGATCGTCGTCGCCGCGTTCTACCGGCGGCTGTCGTGGACGGGTCTCAGGAGTGCGGCGCTCACCACATTGAGGGCGTCGGCCATGGTGCTTTGGATCATCTTCGGCGCCAGCATCTTCGTCGGCTTTTACATCGTCAACGGCGGCCAGAAATTCGTTACCGAGTCGTTGATCGGCACCGGGCTGGGACCCTACGGCATCCTGCTGATCATGATGCTGCTCCTGATCGTGCTGGGCATGTTCCTCGATTGGGTGGGCATTCTCCTCCTCGCGGTGCCGATATTCGCGCCGATCATGACGACGCTGTCCTGGAACGGTCTGTTCGGTCTGCCGGGCGTGGCGCCCGCCGATGTGCCACTCTGGTTCGGCGTCGTCTACATGGTGAACATGCAGATGTCGTTCCTCAGCCCGCCCTTCGGGTATGCGCTGTTTTACTTGAAGAGCGTGGCGCCGCCCGAGATCACCATGGGCATCATCTTCCGCTCGGCGGTGCCGTTCCTGCTGTTGCAGGCGGTGGGGCTGGCCCTTTGCATCGTCTTTCCCGAACTCATCCTCTGGCTGCCGCGCCAGATTTACGGGCCGTAGGCTCGGACTTCCCCGCGAGCGTCAAGCGACCCGATCGCCCGGTTCGCGCCCGGCCATGATCGCGTCGAGGTTGTCGAGCGCCCGGAATCCCATCGCGTCGCGGGTCTCGCGCGTGGCGCTGCCGATGTGCGGCAGCAGAAAGACATTCTCGAGATCGCGATAGGCGGGGTGGATGTCGGGCTCGTCGTTGTAGACGTCGAGCCCGGCGGCGGCGAGCTTGCCCGAGCGCAGGGCGGCGATCAGCGCTTCGTCGTCGACGATGGCGCCGCGCGCGGTGTTGACCACGATCGCGCCGTCGGGCAGCAGCGCGATGCGTTCGGCGTCGAGCAGCCTGACCGTCTCGGGCGTCGCCGGGCAGTGGAGCGACAGCACGTCGCAGTGGGGCAGCAGCGCCTCGACGCTTTGGTGGTAGACGGCGCCCGCCTCGGCCGTGCGATCGAGACGCCGCCGGTTGTGGTAGTGCACGACCATGTCGAAGCCGCGCGCGCGCTTGGCCGTGACCTGTCCGACGCGTCCCATGCCGACGACGCCGAAGCGCTTGCCCGTGATCTGCCGGCCGACCATGAACGCCGGGCTCCAGTCGCGCCACGCCCGGGCGCGCACCAGCCGCTCGCCTTCGCTCGCCCGGCGCGCCGCGCCCAGCATCAGCAGCATGGCGATCTCGGCCGTGGCGTCCGAGAGCACGTCGGGGGTATTGGTGACGACGATGCCGCGCGCCCGGGCGGCTTCGAGGTCGACGTGATCGACGCCGACTGAGAAATTGGCGATCGCCTTGACGCTCGCGGGCAGGCGCGCGATCACCGCGGCGGTGAACTTCTCGGTGTGGCAGGGCAGGATGGCGTCGGCCCCTTCGGCCAGCGCGATCAGCTCGTCGCTGTCGTAGAGCCGATCGTCGGCGTTGAACCGCGGCGCGTAATCCCGCGCCAGCCGCGTCTCGACCGCCTCGGGCAGCTTGCGGGTTACGAGAACGACGGGTTTGGCGGCCATGCTTCTTTCTCTTTGCGCCGGTTGCGGCCCGCCATCATACGCGCGGCGAACAGCGGTACAAGCCGGTCGCCGGCGGCGTCAGAGCGCCGTGCGCAGGTCCCAGAGCTCGGGGAAGAAGTGGCTGCCCACCGCCTGTTTGAGGTAGGCGACGCCGGCGGTGCCGCCGGTGCCGCGTTTGTGGCCGATGATGCGCTCGACCGTGGTGGCGTGGCGGAAGCGCCATTGCTGGAACCAGTCGTCGAGGTCGACCAGTTCCTCGGCCAGCTCGTAAAGTTCCCAGTGATGCACCGGATCGCGATAAACCGCGAGCCAGGCGTCGCGCACCGAATCGTGGGCGGCGTAGGGCTCGCTCCAGTCACGCGCGAGATGCTCTTGATCGATGTCGAAGCCGCGACGGGCGAGCAGGCGGACGGTCTCGTCGTAGAGCCCCGGCGCCTCGAGCAGCCGCGCGAGGCGGTCGTGGACCGCCGCATCGTGACGGTGCGGTTCGAGCATCGTCCGGTTCTTGTTGCCGAGGATGAATTCGATCGCCCGGTACTGGTACGACTGGAAGCCCGAAGCCTGCCCGAGCGCTCCGCGAAAGGCCATGTAGTCGGCGGGCGTTAGCGTCGAGAGCACGTCCCACGACTGGATGAGCTGCGACTGGACGCGCGAGACCCGCGCCAGCATCTTGAAGGCGGACGACAGGTCGTTCGCCCAGATGCGCGCGACGGTCGCTTCGAGTTCGTGCAGAACGAGCTTGAGCCACAGTTCGGTCGCCTGATGGATGACGATGAACAGCATCTCGTCATGGTGGTCCGATCGCGGGCGCTGACAGGCGAGCAGGGCCTCGAGCCGGAGATAGTCGCCGTAGCTCATGTCGGCGTCGAACTCGGTGTGCGCGCCTTCCGGCAGTTTCGGCGCGGTGCCGGCGCCTTTCTTCCCTGTGCTCATGGTCTTGTCTTGCTCCTTCACGCTCCGGCGATGCGCGGCGCGTTACGTGACGGCGGCGCGGGCGTGGAACTCGGGAACGTCCCAGGCGCCGGTCGCCATGATTTCGCGCAGCGCGGCGACGGCATCCCAGACGTCGACGTGGCGCAGGTAGAGGGGCGCGAAACCGAAGCGCAGGATGTCGGGAGCGCGGAAGTCGCCGATGACGCCGCGGCCGATCAGCGCCTGCGTGATCGGGTAACCCTGGAGATGGCGCAGCGCCACCTGACTGCCGCGGGTTCCCGGGTCGCGCGGACTTGCCAACGCGAAACCGAAGCTTCCGCATTGCTGTTCGATCAGCGCGATGAACGCCTCGCCGAGCGCCGTCGATTTGTCGCGCACCGCCGCCATGTCGGCCTCGAGCATGAGTTCGATCCCGGCGTCGAGCGCGGCGAGGCTGAGGATCGGCGGCGTGCCGCAGAGTTGTCGGGCGATCCCTTCGGCGGGCCGATAGCCGGCGTCGAAGGCGAAGGGATCGGCGTGTCCCATCCAGCCCGACAGCGGCGACCGCATCGCGTCGTGCAGGCGCCCGGCGACGTAAAGGAAGGCCGGCGCGCCGGGCCCGCCGTTCAGGTACTTGTACCCGCAGCCGACGGCGAAATCGACGCCGCAGGCCCCGAGTTCGATCGGCAAGGCGCCGGCGCTATGCGACAGGTCCCACAGCATCAGGGCGCCCTTGGCATGCGCCGCGGCGGTGATCGCGGCCATGTCGTGCATGCGGCCCGAGCGGTAATCGACGTGGGTGAGCATGACCACGGCCGTGTTGTCGTCGACCGCGGCGACGAGGTCATCCGCCGGGGCGAGATGCAGTTCCTGATTGCCGTCGAGCAGTTCGATCAGTCCCTGCGCGACGTAGAGATCGGTCGGGAAATTCCCGGTCTCGGAGACGATGGCGGTTCGGCCGGGGCGCAGCCTAAGCCCGCCGGCGAGCAGCTTGAACAGGTTCACCGAGGTCGAATCGGCGACCACTACTTCGCCGGGACGGGCGCCGATGAGACGGGCGATCTTGTCGCCGACCCGCCGGGGCAGATTGATCCAGTCGCGCCGGTTCCAGCTTCGCACGAGACCCTCGCCCCATTCGTGGCGACTCACCGTCTCGAGCCGTCCGAGCGCCGCCCGCGGCAGCGGTCCGAGCGAATTGCCGTCGAGGTAGATCACGCCGTCGGGAAGGACGAAAGCGTCGCGAAAACGCGCCAGCGGATCGTACGCGTCGCGTTCGGCGAGCATCGCGCGCGTCAGTCCGCTCATGACTCACGACTCCTGAGCACGGCGCGCACCGGCGCGGCGTCGAGGTTGGCGAGCTTGAGCGGCAGGGCGATCAGCTCGTAGTCGCCGGGCGGCACGTCGTCGAGCACCAGGCCCTCGAGGATCGCCATGCCGTGACGCCGCACCGCCTTGTGAGCGTCCATGGTCTTCGAGTCCTGGGCATCGAGTGATGGCGTATCGACGCCGACCAGAATCACGCCCGCCGCGGCGAGCAGATCGATGGCGGTCGGCGCCACAACGCTGAAGTTCGGGTCCCAGTGTTCTTGCGGCGCCCGTTCGTAAGTCCGGATCAGCATCCGCGTGACGCCGCCGCCGGCAAGGTGGGCGGCGATGTGGCCGGGTTCGATACGCGGGCCCGCGCGGGTCGCATCGATCACCCGGCAGCGGCCGATGTAGGGCGCAAGATCGACGTCGCCTGCGGGCGCGCCGTTTGCATCGTAATGGAGCGGCGCGTCGGCATGGCTGCCGGTATGGCTCGACATGGTGAACTTCGAGACGTTGACGGGGCAGTCGCCGCCGAGCTGCCGGGTGCGCGTCTCGACGTAGGGCGTGTCGCCCGGCCAAACCGGGATTCCGGGCCGGATCGGCGGACTGATGTCCCACAGCTTCATGGCCCCGTCCTTGTCGCTGGCAGCTTGGGCGATCGCCGGCGCGCATGCAAGCAGCGAAGTCGTCGCAGCGGTTAATCCATTTTTTACCCTGGGCCCGTAAACAATTGGTTAGTCATTTAACCCGCGTGCAACGAACGGGATCGGGCCGCCATGTGGATTCTCCTGGTTGAAGACGACGCCTCCACCGCCAGCAGCATCGAGCTGATCCTCAGGGAAGAGGGGTTCACCTGCGACATCGCCGAATACGGCGAGGACGGCTTCGAATTCGGCGAAGAGTACGACTACGACCTCATCGTCCTCGACCTCATGCTGCCCGACATCGACGGCTACGAGGTCCTCAAGCGGCTGCGCGAAAAGAACGTCGAAACGCCGATCCTGATTCTCTCGGGCCTCAGCGCGCCCGACGATCGAATCAAGGGTCTCGGTTTCGGCGCCGACGACTATCTCACCAAGCCGTTCGACAAGCGCGAACTCATCGCCCACATCGAGGCCATCGCCCGGCGTGCGAAGCGCGGCCGGCCCGAGGCGGTGAATCGCAAGGGGCGGCTGACCATGCTGTCGGAGCGTACCGGCCCCCACCGCTGAACCGGGCCGACGGCGACAATTCGCTTTGGGGCTGTCGCAGAGTCGACGACGGGGGCGCTTCCGGCCCCGTAATCCCGTGTCGTATCGCATTCGCGCGACTTCCGGCGACGATCAGGCGAGCTTGCGGAACACCTTGACGTTGCAGGCGAACGAATCGACCTTGACGCCCGCGCGAGTGAGGCGGCCCTCGATGCGGGCGAAGCTGGGCTCGACGATGAGGCCTGCGAGTACCGCCGTATCCATCGCTTCCTGCAATTCGTTGCAGGCGCGCAGGATGCGATCCGCCAGGTCGCGGTCGTCGGGGATTTTGTGCGAATCCTCGCTTTCGACCAGCTGGTGGATACGGATTGAACTCGACATACGCCTCGCTCCTGTCGGTAACGCCGGTCCGGTGCGCCGTCTCGTCCGGCGGGGCGCTCTGGGAAAAGATCGATCGCCCTACGCGGAAAACGCGGTTCCTCCACGAGGTGGCGGCTTGCGTCTTCCCGCAGTCGCACAATCTAGGGTGAAATGCTTAATCCCGGGTTAACGTGCATCGGCGATGCCGTGGCCGGGGATCGGGGAACCCGGTCGGATCAGGTCGCCGTCCCGCCCGCCTCGTCGGGACGCGCCGTTTCCTCGGTTGGCTCGGCGTGCGCGCGCGGATCGAGCCGGCTTGCCGTCGGCGTGTTGCGCGCGACGGGAACGAACGCGCCCTGCTGCTCCGTCGGCAGCGGCGACCGCCGCCGCATGCGGTAGAGGATAAACGCGGCGAAGCCCGCGAGCACCGCGGCAGTAAACAGAAACAGTCCCGACGGGCCCGTGACGTCCATCGCCGCCGCGGCGACGATCGGGCCGAGCGTCGCTCCGATCCCGTAGGCGAACAGCAAGCCGGCGCTGGCGGCGACGAAATCCCGCGGCTCGACGTAATCGTTGGCGTGGGCGACGACCAGCGGGTAGATCGGCTGCGAGGCTGCGCCGTAGGCCAGGCTCAGAATGAGGATGGCGGCCGGAACCACGGCCCCGACTCCGACCACCGCCAGAGACGCCGCCACACCGGCGAAGCTCAGCGTCACCATCACGCGGCGGCGGTCGAACCGGTCGGAGAGCACGCCGATCGGGTACTGCACGAAAAACCCGCCGAGCCGCATCGCGGTCATGAAAAACGAGATGTAGAGCGTCGTAAGGCCGAGGCGGGTGGCGTAAACCGGCCCGAGCGCGGCGAAGGCGCTGGAGACCAGGCCGGTAACGAGCGATCCGGCCACCGCGAGGGGCGAAAGGGCGAGCAGCTCGCGAAAGCCGAACCGTCCGGTTTCTTCCAGTACCGGGCTCCCCATGCGGGTGAGCGCCACCGGCAAAAGCGCGACCGTGAACAGGATCGATGAAATCGCGAACAGCTCGTAACCCACGGGTTCGGCCAGGTTGATCAGCAGCGGGCCGGCGCCGATGCCCGCGGTATGGGCGAGCACGTAAAGGGCAAAGGTGCGCCCGCGGGTTTCGTTGCTCGCCTGGAACTGGAGCCAGGATTCGGAGACCATGAACAACCCGGCGAGCGCGAAGCCCATTGCGCCGCGCAACAGCAGCCAAACGGCGGTGACGGGAATGAGCGTATGAAGCAGGGCGGCGATCGCCGAAACCGCCGCGAAGACGATAAAGGCGCGGATATGCCCCACCCGGCGGATCACGCGGGCACAAAATACGGTGCCCGCGAGCTGGCCGGCGAAATAAGCGGAACCGACCAGCCCGATCATCTGTTCGGATACGCCGTCGACCGACATGCGCACGCCGAGCAGGGTAAAGAACAGGCCGTTGGCGAGCCCGAGAAAAACGACGCCGCCGAGCAGGGCGCTGATCGATAGAAACATACGCAGCATGAATGGGCGCCCCGCTTGGTCTGGATACCGACGCTACCGCGCGCGCATCCTGCCAGAACAGCGCCGCCGTGGCCAAGCCGGGACGCGTTCCTGGGGCTGCCGTTCAAGGGGGACTTCTAGCCCAGATTATTCACGGCGCGGCGTGAATAATCCGGGTTAAGTGATGCGCGCTGGACTACGAAGTGTCGCGGTTGTTAGGGTACCTACACGACAACGATGCTAAAGGGGGGAACACCATGGGCGCGGCTGACCATCTTGGAGCTTACGCGGACGGTTGGACGATCGGAGATGCTGACAAGATCATCGGGGCCTTGTCGGATGGTTACGTGCTGGACGACCCGAACGAAGGCAAGGTCGGCAAGGCGGACTTCGCCGGGTACCTCGCCGGAATGAAGGAGGCTGTAGCCTCAATGCGAGGTGAGGACTACTCGGGACCGTTCATGGAGCTGACCGAGGTCACGACCCGTGAGGACGGCGGCGTCCTGACGGCGTGGTGCTGGTGGTCGATCCCGGGGACGGCGTTCCAGGGTGCCGGTCTGATCAAGGTCGGTAACGACGGCGTGCATTCCGAGAAGCTCGCGTTCTACACCAAGCTTCCTGAGTAACCTCACGTCGCCACAGCGGCGGGTCTACGAGAAGCCGCGGGGGGCCATCCGTCCCTAAGCTTCGAACTTGCAGTCGAGCCTGCCACTGGTGGGCAACGGCAAAAAACGGAGATAACTGTTGAAGCGGGTACGTTGCTGACTTAACCGCAATTATTCACGACCGCCGCATGATTCGTGGGCTGGCGAAACGGAATCGGAATCCATGCCTGACCAACGGCTTGTCCTGCCGCCGCGCCAGGATATTTCCGCTGCGTGGCTTGGCCGCGATCTGGCAAACCACCCGGAGGCATGGGTCGTGACCCTGTCGCCGGGTCATGTTGCCGATCTGGAGCAGGCCACGGCCAAGGTTGTATCCCGCGGCATAGCGATGGCCGACATAACGAAAGAAATCTTCGCGCTGCCATCTTTGGAAGCAGCCCTGTCGACACTGCAACAGGAGCTGGTGCACGGCCGAGGCTTTGCCCTGGTGCACGGGCTGAACGTCGACAGGTACACAGAGCAGGAAATCGCCGGCATCTTTTTTGGGTTGGGATCGCATATCGGTCATGCCCGCTCTCAGAACGCCGCGGGCGATCATTTGGGTCATGTGCGGGATGTGGGGGCCAAGGGCTCAGACAATACCGTGCGCATCTATCAGACCAGTGAACGCCAGACCTTTCATACGGATTCCTGCGACGTGGTCGGACTGATCTGTCTGCGCCAGGCAAAGTCGGGCGGCGAGTCCATGCTGGTCAGCGCCGCGAGCATCTATAACGCCTTTCTGGAACGGCGGCCCGATTTGCTGCCGCGCCTGTTCGATCCCATTGCCACCGACCGGCGGGGCGAAACACCCGAAGGCATGAAACCGTATTTTGAAATCCCGGTTTTCACTTGGCATCGGGGTTATCTCAACGTCATGTACCAGCGGCAATATATTGATTCCGCACAGCGTTTCCTCGATGCCATGCGCCTGACCCCGGATCATGTAGAAGCTCTGGATATGTTCGACGAACTGGCCAACGATCCCGATCTGGGTCTTGCCATGATGCTGGAACCCGGCGACATGCAGTTCGTCCATAATCACAGCCTGCTGCATGACCGAATGGGGTTTGAGGACTGGCCGGAGCCGGAACGCCGCCGCCACCTGCTGCGGTTGTGGCTCAGTGTGCCGGGCGATCGTCCCCTGCCGGATTGTTTTGCGGAGCGGTTCGGTGCGACCACCATCGGTAATCGGGGCGGGATCGTCGTACCGGGTTGAAGGGTTCTTCAAGACCCCGGCCAATGCCATCGTCGGTCGTCGCGGTGTGATCTGGTGTGACCAAACTCATAGGAATACTGCCTTAAGCCTTCTTGGCTAACGAACAGATTGATGCTCTCGATGGGTCTGCGCCCCTGGTTGCGATACCCGAGATGGGGCCTTTCGGAACGTTGAAACGAGATTCCGGCCGTACGGTAGAGGACTCGGCATCCAGTCCGCCGCCGACGGCCAGGCGATTCTCGCCGCCTGCAAGCCCTGAACGACTACGGGGGACGGCGTTTCCCGCGCTGGTCACCTTCCTGCCCGAGAGCATGACGGCGCTGCATTAGCGCCGATTCCCGAGTCGGCGCCCGCCTTTCAGGGGTCAATCGTGAGCGAAAAGCTGTACCGCCGTTCGCTCGTGGCCCGAGGGGAGGGCGGCGGTGGAATCGGCGATCCAGACGGCGATGTCGGCGA
This sequence comes from Alphaproteobacteria bacterium, assembly GCA_046758065.1. Lineage (GTDB taxonomy): Bacteria > Pseudomonadota > Alphaproteobacteria > JAAXGF01 > JAAXGF01 > JBHHZM01. The sequence goes on from JBHHZM010000058.1 coordinate 15,596, forward strand.
GCACCGTTTCGGCCTCGAGATCGCGCAGCAGCATGTGAAAGCCGTTGGGGTAGATGGCGACGCGATGCGGCGCGGCGAGACGCTTCAGCATCTCGAACGTCGCGGTCCGGGGGACGAGTTGATCGTGTTCGCCGTAGAGCGCCAGCGTCGGCGTGCGCAAACGATCGGCGGCGAAAAAGGCCGCGTCCATCAGGTTGACGAGGCCATAGATCGCGTCGATCCGCGTCTTCTTGATCGTCAGCGGGTCTTTCGAGAGCGCGACCAGCATCGGGCGGTTGTCCGACGGCTTGATTCCGAGGCCGCGGCCGGTGACCTCGGCCCAGGGCGCGAGATGGGCGCTCAGCCATAACCCAGCGCGATAGAACGGATTCATGCTGCGCCACCCCCATACCGCCGGCGCGACCAGCACCATGCCGTTTATCCGGGGTCTGTCCGCGCTCGCCATCAGCACCATCGCGGCGGCGGCGCCCATGCTCTCGCCGACGAGATAAAGCGGCGTTCCCGGGTGCGCCGCGCGCACCAGGCGAGTGACCGTCCGCAGGTCGTCGACCATGGTGTCGATCCCGGGCCAGAGGCCTCGTGCGGCGGTTTCTCCGAAGCCGCGCTGGTCGTAGGCGTAGGTGGTGATGCCGCGCGTCGCCCAATAGCGCGCCGGCCGGTCGAACGCGTTCGAGTAGTCGTTGAAACCGTGCACGCCGACGATCACCGCCCGCGGCGCGCCGTCCGCCCGCCAGACGCGCAAAGGCAGGCGGGCGCCGTCGGCAGCGCGCACGTCGTGGTCGTCGAGCGCCGGCGCCACGGTGGGCGGGCCGGCGGCCTCGATATGCGGCGCGCAGGCCGCCAGCGCGCCGGCCAGAACGAGCAGAACGGCCAGGACGAGGGGCGCGCGACGTCGGCTGGACAGGGCGACGGTCATGGCGGGCGAGTATGGGCCATCGCGCGCCGCGAGTCATGCGCCGGGCGCGCGCGCGCCGCTTGCCGGGCCGCCCGCTTCACACTATCTTGCCCCCGCGCCAACGCGCGCATTTCTTATCCGCTCCTGGCTGTCGGACGCATGATTTCCGGTCCCCGCCCTATCGGTCGAGTCAACTGGTACGGCGCCTGGACGCTCTACCAGCGCGAGGTCTGGCGCTTCCTCAAGACGCCGGTGCGCTCGATTCTCGCGCCCACGGCGACGAGCCTGTTGTTCCTCGCGATCTTCTCGCTGGCGCTGGGCGGCACGGTGCGCGACATGGCCGGCGTGCCGCTGATCGACTTCCTCGCCCCCGGACTCGCGATGATGGCCATCGTGCAAGCGTCGTTTGAAAACGCCGCCGGCTCGCTGGTGCAGGCCAAGCTGCTCGGCAACATCGTCGATATCCTGATGCCGCCGCTCGGTCCGGGCGAAGTGACGGCGGCGCTCGTGCTAGGCGGCGCGACCCGCGGGATGATGACCGGCGCCATACTAATCGCGGCAATGCAGCCTTTCGTCACGCTGATCCCGAGCCACGCGGCTTTCGCGCTGTTTTTCGCGCTCGCCGCGTCGCTGTTGCTCGCCATGGTCGGTCTGGTCACCGGGCTGTGGGCGGCGAAGTGGGACCACCTCGCGGCGGTCACCAACTTCACGGTGATGCCGCTGATGTTCCTTTCGGGCACCTTCTATTCGATCGAGCGGCTGCCCGACGCCTGGCGCACGGCGAGCCAGCTCAATCCGATGTTCTACATGATCGACGGCTTCCGCTACGGCTTTACCGGCGTGGCCGACGGCTCGCTCGCCGCCGGACTCGCGGTTGCGGTCGTGCTGGGAATCGCGTTGTGGCTCGTCTGCCATCGGCTGATCGCCGTCGGTTACAAGATCAAGTCGTGAGCGCGCAGCCCGCCCATCTCATCGTCGGTTCCGTCAACTGGTACGGCGCCTGGACGCTGTATCACAAGGAGGTCCGCCGTTTTCTCAAGGTGCCGGCGCAGACGCTGATCGCGCCGACGGCGACCACGCTCCTGATGCTCGCGATTTTCGCCTTGGCGCTCGGCGGACGCATGCGGGTCGTCGGCGACGTGCCCTACCTCGAGTTCCTCGCCCCGGGGCTGGTGATGATGTCGATCATCACCAACGCCTTCGCCAACACCTCGTCGAGTCTGGTCATGTCGAAACTCCAGGGCAACATCGTCGATCTCCTGATGCCGCCCCTGACCGCGGCCGAGATCGCCGGCGCCTTCCTGCTCGGCGGCCTGACCCGCGGGCTCGTCACCGGCGTGGTGCTCGCGCTCGCCCTCCAGCCCTTCGTCACGCTCGTGCCGCAGCACCCGGGGTTCGTTCTGTTCCACGCCGTGGCGGCGTCCACGGCGCTCGCCATGATCGGCACGATCGGCGGCATCTGGGCCGAAAGGTTCGACCACATCTCGGTGGTGACCCACTTCGTCATCACGCCCTTCGCCTTTCTCTCGGGCACCTTCTACTCGGTCGAGCGCCTGCCCGGCGCGCTCCACACGCTGACCCGGTTCGACCCGTTCTTCTACATGATCGACGGTTTCCGCTACGGTTTCATCGGCGAAGCCGACGGTTCGCTCGCCATTGGCATCGCCGTGATGTGCGTGCTCAACCTCGCGCTCTGGCTGATCTGTCACCGGCTGCTCGAAAGCGGCTACAAGCTGAGGCCGTAAGCGCGTCATCGAAAGGCAAGGCCGATGAAGATCGTCCTCGATGTCGATAAACTGGTCGAAAACGGCGAACTGACCGGCGAGCAGGCCGAGCGCCTGAAGTCTCTGGCGGCCAGGGAAACCGGTTCGCTTGGAATCAACGTCCTGTTGTCGCTCGGGGTCGTCGCGATCGCCGTCGGCTTGGTGGCGCTGGCGCCGTCGGCGACCAACGCGATACTCGTCGGCGCCGTTCTGGCCGCCCTGGGTTTGGCGTTGATCCGCTACCGCCAGGCACAGTGGCGGCTGTTGGGCGCCGCCAGCGTCATGGTGGGCGCGCTGTCGGTTGCGGGCGGCCTGGTCGTTCTCTGGGAGGGCAACGTCGTCGCCTTCCTGCTCGTGGCGATCATCGTCATGGCGCTCGGCGTGCTCGCCCGCAGCGGCCTGCTGATCGCCGCTTCGCCGCTCGCGCTGGCGGCCGCGCTCGGCAGCAGCGCCGGGTACATGGAAGCGGCCTATATGGTGATCGTCAGCGAGGCGACTATCACCATCGCGGTCTTCGCGCTGCTCGCGCTGGCGGCGTTCCGTCTCTCGAAGCGTTTTTCCGCCGACTACCAGCGGTTGGCGCTGGTCTACGCGCGCATGTCTCTCATCCTGGTGAACATGGGCTTGTGGGTCGGGTCGCTGTGGGGCGATTATCCCGGAGAACTTTGGATGGTCGGCGCGCCTTCCGACAATCCGGCCGCTTTCCTGGAAAAGTACGAACGCTGGCGGGAAACCGCCTTGTTCATCCCGGATACGATCTTCGTTGTCCTCTGGGCTCTCGCGCTGATCGGCGTCGGCGCATGGGGCGCGCGACGCAACCGGCGCTTCGTCGTCAACGCCGCCGCGGTGTTCGGTTCGATCCATTTTTATACCCAGTGGTTCGAGCGTCTCGGCGCCGAGCCGTTGCCGGTGATGGTGGGCGGGTTGATCATGGTCGGCATCGCCATCGGGCTGTGGAAATACAATCGCCTCGCTCGCCCCTAGGCTCTCCGGCCAATGACGCCGCCGCGCCGCTTCCGCGTATCGTAGTGCTAAATTTTTCAGGAGTTCGCCGATGCAGCTTTCCCGGTTTCCGCGCCTCCGTCTGGCGCATCTGCCGACCCCG
>JBHHZM010000059.1:0-19345 GCA_046758065.1 Alphaproteobacteria bacterium
CGCGCCGGGCGGACGTTGGCGTACTGGTCGAAGCCCTGGCAGATGGCGAGCCTCAAGCCCCAGAGCGTGACGTGGTCGGGAATGTCGGGAGCGCCGACGGCGCCGAAGTAGACGGCGTTGAAGGAACGCAGCGTCTCGAGGCCGTCGGGCGGCATCATATGGCCGTGGGCGCGGTAATGGTCGGACCCCCAGGGCAAGCGCTCGATGGCGAGTTGGAGGCCGGGGCAGGCCGTTTCGAGCGCCGCGAGGGCGTCGAGACCGGCGGCGATCACCTCGCCGCCGACCCCGTCGCCCGGAATGATCGCGATGCGATGGCGTCCCACGTTCGTCCGTTCTCCCGGAAAGGCTTTCGGTCCGAGCTTAGGCCGGATTTCTCGCCAAAGTCACGAGCGGCATCGCATGTGCGCGGCGCGACTCTGCTAGGAATCCGGACTTGGGCCGAGACGGCATACCCCTCGAGTCGTCTCACGCGGCTCCCGATATGTGGTAAGACCAGAATGCCGTAAGTCTCCATCGCCGTCGGCCGGGTCGGGCCACCACGGGTCCGGCGACAGCCGCGGAGGGCCGCCGCCCGGGCTGCGGAAAAGCGCACGATTACGACGATTTGCCCAAGCGCGGCGGTTTCGTGTTGATTTTTTCCCGACGTGGCGGAACACTTGACCGACAGCGCGCGCGTGTCACGGAGGGAGGCACCACAGGAAACCACGATCGCCATCGCCCTTGCCGCCCGGAAATATCGGGACAGTCCCCCGGCATGTCGTTCGCGGCTGCGGTCTGGATAAACCAGATAGCCGGGTGCGAAGCGATCACGGTTTCCACGACCGTTGACACGGCGCGGAAACAGGAGCGGCGTGGCCGGGGGGTAAAATGGCCGCGCGGCGGCTCCGGGCTCATCGTGACGGGTGAGCCGGAAAAACGAACAAACAGAGGAGGACTATCATGTTCTGTCATCCGACGCGCCGAGATATTCTCAAATACGCTGGCGCCACCGCGGCGTTCGCCGGCGCCGGTCCATTGCTCTCGCGCGCGGCCCGCGCGGCCCGCGAGAAGGAACTCAACATCCTGTGCTGGGAAGGCTACAACACGGACGACGTGCTCGATCCTTTCCGTCGCCGGCACAGTGCCAAGGTCCAGGCCGAGAGCGGCACCTCGGATCCCGACATGATCAACAAGCTGCGTGCCGGCGAGGTCAACGTCTGGGACATCATCAACGTCAACCAGCCGTGGGCGCGCGAGCAGATGTACCCCGAAGGGCTGATCAAGCCGCTGCCGCGCGAGCGTTTCGAGCCTTACTTCTCCAAGATGATGCCGCACTTCCACCCGCCTTTTAAGTGGGCGATGGACCAGAGCGGCAAAGAGCTTATCGGTATGTCTCAGCGCTTCGGGCCGTTCAACTTCGTCGTCAACACCGACAAGATTTCGCGGGCGACGGCCGAGGACCAGGGTTTCAAGCTGTTTCTTGACCCCAAGATGAAGGGCAAGTACGGCCTGCTCACCTATGACAACTGGAACATCTTCCACATGAGCATCGCGGCCGACGTCGATCCGTTCGCCAAGCACTCGGACGCCGATATCGCCGCCTTCGAGAAGGTTGCCTACAAGGTCTTCAAGGATGCCAAGCTGCTGACCGACGACCTGGTGCAGATGAATCTCGCCTTGATCAACGGCGAGATCGACGCCTACTTCACCGGCGGTACCTACACCGCGTCGCCGGCGCGTTTCGACGGCGCGCGCAACGTGCGCGGCATCACGCCGAAACGGGGACCGATGAACGGCAAGGGCGGTATCGTGTGGATCGAGATCACTTCGACCGTCAACAATCCACGGCTTTCACCGCTCGCCCACGACTTCCTCGAGTACGTCCAGGAACCCGACACTTCCAAGGTGGTGGCCTTTGCCGAGGGAACCTACAACCCGGTGGCACAGATGGGCCGGCCGGACGTGCTCGCCAAGTTCAACAAGGACGAGCTCGACGCCATCCAGTGGGATTCGCTCGAGGAGGAACTGGCCAACTCGGTCGACTACGAGATCAACCCCGACTACGATCGCATGAACGACATTTACGAGGCGGCCAAGCGCGCGCGTAGCTAGTCCGACGACGGTCGTCGGCAAAAGGGAGGGCCGGGGTGGCGACGGACGCGCTGCCGATCCTGCGCCTGGTCGGCCTGACCAAGCATTTCGGATTGCTCAAGGCCGTCGAAGGCGTCACCCTGGATATCCACGACGGTGAGTTCTTCACCGTCGTGGGGCCTTCCGGCAGCGGCAAGACGACGCTGCTGCGTATGCTGACTGGCATGGAACAGCCCAGCGACGGCGACATCCTGCTGCACGGCGAACGCATCAACGACGTGCCGGCCAACAAGCGGCCGACCTGCATGGTGTTCCAGTCTCTGGCGCTGTTTCCCCACCGCACGGTCGGCCAGAACATCGAGTTCTCGCTCAAGATCAAAGGCGTCGCGCCCGCCGAGCGTCGCCTTCGCTGCGAGCAGTTGATGAGCCAGTTGCAGCTTCCCGCCGACTACTACAACAAGAACGTCAACCAGTGCTCGGGCGGGGAACGCCAGCGCGTGGCACTCGCCCGGGCGCTCGCCTTCGACCCCGAGATCCTGTTCTTCGACGAGCCGCTGTCGGCGGTCGACTACCTGCTGCGCAAGGCGCTCGAGGTCGAGCTCAAGGACATTCACCGCGAAACCGGCAAGACCTTCGTCTACATCACCCATTCGCTCGAAGAGGCGATGGTGATGAGCAACCGGATCGGCATCATGCGCGCCGGGCGGCTGGTGCAGGTCGGCACGCCGGACGAAATCTACAACCGCCCGAGCAATCGCTTTGTCTCGGAGTTCATGGGCGAGGTCAACGTCTTCGAGGTCGAAGCGGGACCCGACGGCCGCGTGATCTGCCCGGCGCTCGACAGCAGCTTCACCGCGCCGCCGGGCGCCGCCCGCTTCACCACCGGCCATCTCGTCATCCGTCCCGAATCGATGCGCTTCCTCGATTCGCCCGGGGACGCCGAAAACCACCTGAGCGGACGGCTCTACAACGAATACTCGCTCGGCTCGCGCATGCAGTACCAGGTGCGCGTGGGCGAGGCCGTCTTCATTGTCGAGAAACTGCGCGACCAGCGCTACGCCGGCAACCTCGACGACAGCGTGATCATCGGCTGGGACGCCGTGGACAGCATTCTGGTGGGAGAGTGAGCGTGACGAGCGGCGCCGAAAGAACAGCAGGCCGGCGGTTCCGCGCGTGGCTCAGCGAACCCGGGACGCGGTGCTCGATTCCGGTGATGACGCTGCTCGTCGCCGGTTTCGCGGCGCCGCTTCTGGTCATCGTCGGCTACAGTCTGATGCCGCCCAAGACCTTCGATTTTCTTCATCTGCCGACGCTCGAGAATTTCGCCTACATTGTCGAGGAGACCTACTACCGCTCGGCGCTGTGGTCGCTCGGTCTGGCGGTGACGACGGTGCTGTTGCTGCTCGTTCTCTGCTACCCGCTGGCCTACGCCATGGCCAAGGTGTTCGGCAAGTGGTCTAATCTGCTGACCCTGGTCCTCGTCATTCCGCTTTTCGTCTCCGAGAACATCCGGCTCTTCGGCTGGGTGCTGTTTTTCGTCAAGAACGGAGTCTTCTCGGGCGCGCTCGGCGCTTATTTCGGCATCGAGGTGGGAAGCTTGATCTACAACGTCGAGGCCATCGTCTTCGGTCTCGTCTATGTTTATCTCCCGTTCATGCTGTTCCCACTGGTGCTCGGCATCTCGATGGTGCCCGACGAGGTGCGCGCCGCGGCCGCCGACCTCGGCGCGAGCCGTCTGCAGGTGTTCCGCGAAGTCGAGCTGCCGCTGTCGATGCCGGGGATTCTGATCGGCGCCCTGCTTACCTTCATCCTGTCGATGGGTTCGCTCGCCGAGGCCAAGATTCTCGGCGGTCAGGCGGTCATCATGATCGCCGACGATATCGAATCGGCCTTCACCTACGGCCAGAACTGGCCGCGCGGTTCGGCGCTTTCGGTGCTGCTGATCGCCCTCGTCGGCGGTCTCGTCGCCTATGTGCTGCGCCGGATCGACCTCGACGCTATTCTGGGGAGACGCTAGGCCATGCCGGGGCGGCATCGGCGTCTGATGCGCGCTCTGTTCCGGGTCTGGGGGGCGTGTATCGTCGTGTTCCTCTACCTCCCGATCTTCTGTGGTGCGCTCGCCTCGTTTTCGGCCAACCGGTATTTTCGCTTTCCCATTCCGCGCTACGATTTCAAGTGGTACGGCAAGGTGTTCTCCTCGCTTTCGGTTCGGGACCTGTTCGAGACTTCGGTAACGATCGCCGCGCTGGTCGCGCTGATCTCGGTGGTGCTGGCGTTCTTCGGGGCGCTCGCCTTCGCGCGCTACGACTGGAAGGGACGCAAGCTCTACCAGAAGCTCGTGCTGCTGCCGATCTTCTTCCCCCAGGCGGTGCTGGGGCTTGCGTTGCTGCTCTGGTTCAACGCGCTCGGCATCATCCCCGACTGGCGCACCGCGGTGTTCGCACACCTCGTCTGGATCGTGCCGATCGCCACGCTGGTCATCTCGATCCAGACCTACAGCCTCGATCCGGCGCTCGAAGAAGCGGCCTTCGATCTCGGCGCCAGCCGCTGGCAGGTGCTGCGCGAGGTGACCCTGCCGATCCTCGCGCCGGGCATTTTTTCGGGCGCCCTGTTCTCGTTCCTGCTGTCGTGGGGGAATTTCCCGATCTCGCTGTTCACCACCGGCGCCGACAGCACCCTGCCCGAATGGCTCTACGCCAAGATGGTGGCCGGTTACACGCCGCTGGTGCCGACGCTGGGCACGCTGACCACCGCGGGCGCGGCGCTGCTCGCGCTCGTCGGCTACATCGTCTTCGAAGCGCGCCGGCGTCGGGCGGTGGGGGAATGAGCAACCACCTCGGATCTCGCGGAGTCGGCGTTCTTGCGCGTGTAGTAGCGCAGCTCGCGGATGACGAAATCGAGATGTTCACGCATCCTCTGCCTGGCGCGCTCGGGCGCGTGCTCGCGGATCGCCTCGAAGATGGCGCAGTGCTGGCTGAAGATGGTGTCGCGGTAATGCCTCGAAGCGTTGAGACGCGAGGCGACGACCAGCGCGGCCTTCGCGAGGGCGTCGTGCAACGTCGCCATGAGATGGGTGAGCACCGTGCTGCCGGCGGCCTGGGCGATCCGGCAATGGAAGCGTGCATCGACCTCTTCGCCGGTTTTGCGCTCGCGGTGGACGCGCTCGAGCTCGGCGATGATCGCGGCGAGATCCTCGATGTCCCGGGACGTGGCGAACTCGGCGGCGAGCGAGACGGTGTACGTTTCGAGCTCACGCCGCACCTCGAGCAGTTCGGTGGCGCGTTCGAGACTGTCACCGATCAGGTTGACGAGCGGACTGCCGAGCGCCGCCGTCCCCGCGATCCTGACGAAGACACCCTGTCGCGGGCGAATCTCCAGCAGCCCCTGGCCGACGAGCAGGTTGAGCGCTTCGCGCACCACCGGGCGGCTGACCTGCATCTGCTTGGCCAGCGCGCGCTCGCTGGGCAGGCGGTCGCCGGGTACGAGCGTCCCGTCGTCGATGCGTTCGCGCAGCCGCTCGAACACCACATCGACGACTTTCTTGGGTTTGATCGGACCGAAAGTCATCGCGGGATGCGCCCGTTCCGCCCTTCATTCGATAAACTGATATTACCAGAGAAAGGGAACGTCGGCAACGCGGTATAGTGCTCGTTACATTGACATAACGAATGTTCTCGTGTTACAATTTTTTTCTGGTATTACCAATGGTTACGGCAATTCATGACGCAACGGGCCACAGGGAACAGGGCCGGGAGACGAGACATGGGACGTCGTTTCACCATGGACTTCGGCGGCAGCCGGGTGGTCGCCGAGTTGATCGAGGACAAGGCGCCGAACGTCTGTCGGGCGTTCACCCGGGCGCTCCCCGCCAAGGTCTTTACGGCGCACGCCAAGTTCGCCGGCGAAGAGCTCATCGTCATGGTGCCGTTCTTCTGCAACCCGGAGAACGAAATCCTCGACGTCAAGCCGGGCGACATCGGCTATTACCCCGGGCGGCAGACGATATGCATCTTCTACGGCGATACCAGGCCGTTCGGTCACGTCAGCGTGTTCGCCCGGGTGGTCGAAGGGCTCGGCAAGCTCCGGCCGGTGGGGCGCAAGGTACTGCGTGCGGGGCCGGTCGCCGCGACGTTCAGGCTGGCGTGAAGGGGGCGGAACGATGACACGCAAACCGACCCGCGCGACGCGGCCGCGAAAGTCCGCGGCGGCGAAGGCGCCGGCGCAGGGAAGGGCGAAAAAGGCGGCGAAAAATAAGGCAACGACGAGCGCTGCGCCGACGACGGAGGAAATGCTCGGCGATCTCGAGCGCTTCTTTGCCGGGGCGTGGCGTCGGGAGCCGGCGGACGTCGCGCGGCTGCGCCGTCACGCGCTGCCGCCCATGGGCAACATGCCCTGTATGCTCTACGCCAATTTCAACACCTTCTGGCTGGGCGAGAACGTCCAGGTGCTGCGCCAGCTTGCGCTCGACAAGGCGCTTCCGTCCCGGGCGCTCAACCGGATGGCCGCCGCGCTGCTCGCCCGCCACGCGGCCCGACTCGCCAAGTGGAAACTCCATGCCACGGTGCGCCTGCTCCATCGCCTCGTCGCTTATTTCGAGGGCGAAGGCGCGAAGACCCACCGCGAGTTCGTCGCCGTGGCGGAGGCGCTGATGATGGCCGGCGACCGGATCAACGCTTGGATCGACGCGGCGATCCCCTGGAGTCAGCTCGACGCGAAGGTCAGGCCGTTTCCGCCCGCGACCTGACCGCGGGCGGGAGACGCGACGGCACGAAAGAGGGCGCGCCATGTGCGGCATCGGTGGAGTGATCTACAAGACGGCCGAGCATCGGGAGAAGACCGGCCAAGTCGCCTACCGCATCCTCGAAAGCATCTTCCGCCGCGGCAAGGACTCGACCGGCGTCGTCCTGTGGCAGCCCAACGCCGACGGCCTGCTGTACGTCGGGGTGAACTACGAGAAACCCGGATGGGGTGCGCGCATCATCGAATACCTCGACGAGGTCGGCGGCGTCCGGTCGGCGGCCGACCACGACGGTTACGTGCGCGCCGCGATCGCCTACGCCGGCGACGACCGCGCGCTGGTCGACGGCGTCGATGCGCTCGACGACTGCGTCACCGTCGCCAGCATCGGCAAGCACGTCGAGGTGGTGAAGAACCTCGGCGGCGTCGACAATCTCGAAAAGCGATTCCGGCTCACCGACTACGACGGACCCGCGGCGATCGGCCTGACGCGCAACGCCACCGAGAGCCGGGTCGATTTCTCCCATGCCCAGCCGCTTTCGGCGCGGACCTTCCGCGACATCGCGATCATGCACAACGGGCACATCACCAATTATCTCAGGCTGCGGCAGAGCTACGAACGCAAGGGCTATACCTTCACCACGGGCAACGATTCAGAGATCCTCGCGGTGATCGTCGCCGCGCATATGGACCGGTGCGCCGGGTTCGCCGACGCGCTCGCCGCGACCATCGACGAGGTCGACGGCGCCATGACCTACGTCGCCGTCACCGCCGACGCCGTGGGACTGGTCAAGGACCAGTTCGGCTACAAGCCGATGGTGGTGGCCGAGACCGATGATTTTGTCGTCTTCGCATCCGACAGCGCGGCCATTCGCCACGGCGTCGGCGCCGATCTCGCGGTCTGGGAGCCGGGCGCCGGGGAGGTCCGGGTATGGCCGCTGTAGAGGATCGCGTCACGCTCGACTGCCGCGGCAAGGCGACCACCGAGATCAACCGCATCCTGCGTGAAGCCGCGGCCGACGGCGTGGCGCAGGTCGAGATTCTCAATCCCGACGCGCGCCACAATCTCGGCGTCTGCATCACCGATCCGGTCCATCTGATCTACCGCGGCGACGTCGGCTATTACGCGGTCAGCATCTGCGATCACGTCACCGCCGAGATTCGCGGCGGCGCCGGCTGGGGCGTGGGCGAAAATCTCATGGACGGCGAGGTGGTGGTCGACGGCAACGCGGCGAGCGCAGCGGCGCCGTCGCTGCGCGGCGGCCGCGTCGTCGTCAAGGGCAGCGTCGGCCCGCGTTCGGCGATCGGCCTCAAGGGCGGCGAACTCATCGTCGGCGGCAACGCCGGTTACATGACCGGTTTCATGATGCAGAAGGGGCGCATCGTCATCTGCGGCAACACCCACAAGGCGTTGGGCGATTCGATCTACGACGGCGCGATCTACGTCGGCGGTACGGTCGGCGAACTCGGCAACGGCCTCAGCCAGGAAGACCTGAGCGCGGACGAGAAGGACGATCTCGCGGCCACGCTCGACCGTTACGGCATACGCGCACCGTCCTCGTTCAAGAAGTTCGTGTGCGACGGCACGCTGCATCACTTCAAGAAAGAGGACTTCGAGACATGGAAAGAGATACTCTGAGTCCGAGCGGGGTCTGGACCCCGGGCAAGATCGCCGAGATCCAGGAAAAGGCCGAGGTCGGCCGCTATCTCATCCGCGGCCAGGCCACCAAGCGCGCCGATCTGCCGTCGTTCGACGACCTCGTCTTCGTGCCCTCGGGGCTGTCGCGCGTCGCGCTCGAAGGCTACCGCGAACGCTGCGACACCCGTGTGGCGATCGGCGAGGGCCGCTGCAAGCGTCCGCTCGAACTCGACACCCCGATCATGATCGCCGGCATGAGCTTCGGCGCGCTGTCGGTCAACGCCAAGCGCGCGCTCGGGATGGCGGCGACCCGCTGCGGCATTTCGACCTGCACCGGCGACGGCGGCATGCACCCCGAAGAGCGCGGCCATTCGAAGAAGCTGGTCTACCAGTACCTGCCCAGCCGCTACGGCTACAATCCGTACGATCTGCGCCAGGCCGATGCCATCGAGATCGTCGTCGGCCAGGGCGCCAAGCCGGGCACCGGCGGCATCCTGCTGGGGCTCAAGGTGTCCGACGAGGTCGCCGAAATGCGCGACCTGCCCCAAGGCGTCGACCAGCGCAGCCCCTGCCGCCATCCCGACTGGCTGGGCGCCGACGACCTGCCGACCAAACTCGAACAACTGCGCGAGGCCACCGACTACGCGATCCCGATCTTCGTCAAGGTCGGCGCCTCGCGCATCTACGATGACGTCAAGCTCGCCGCCAAGGCGGGGGTCGACGCCATCGTGTTCGACGGCATGACCGGCGGCACCGCGGCCTCGCCCAAGATCCAGCTCGACCACACCGGCATTCCGACCGTCGCTGCCGTGGTCGAGGCCGCCGAGGCGTTGACCGAAATGGGGCTCAAGGACGAGATCAAGCTGATCGTCGGCGGCGGCATCGCCGACGGGGCCGACGCCGCCAAGTGCATCGCGCTCGGCGCCGACGTGCTCTATATCGGCACCGCCGTGCTGATCGCGCTCAACTGCCACCGGCCGATCCACCTCGAGGACTACGAAAGGCTCGGCACCACGCCGGACGCCTGCAACCACTGCCAGACCGGGATGTGTCCGGTGGGCATCACCACCCAGGTGCCCGAACTCGTCGCCCGCCTCGACCCCGAGGAAGCGGCCGAGCGGGTCGCCAACTACCTCAATTCGATGACCATGGAGATGCAGTTGTTCGCCCGCGCCTGTGGTAAGACGAAAGTGCGGGATCTTGACCCCGACGACCTGAGGGCGCTGACCCACGACATCGCGATGATTACCGGGGTGCCGATGGTTGGACTCGGCGGCCGCAGGCCGTCGTGGATCCGTTCCTGAGGCAGGGTCGAGGGACGGCGCGGACCGCGGCGAGGCGGCGTTCGCGCGTAGCGGGAGACGTCAACGAGGGAGGAGTTCATGACCAGGATCAAGCGGCCGTCCGCGGCGCAAATCGACAGGTTCGTCAGGGACCTCGGAAAGCAGGGGGTGCGGCACGTCCGCTTCGAGTTGCCCGACATGCACGGCACCTCGCGCGCCAAGGTGGTGCCGATCGACGCCGTCGCCGGCTATGCCAAACGCGGCCTCAATTTCTACGGCGGCACGCTGGCGCTCGATACGGCGTCGTCGGTGGTCCCCGGCGCGCTCTACCACGAGCAGGTCAAGTACCGCGACCAGCAGCTCATCCCCGAACTTTCGACGGTCAGGCCGGTGCCCTGGCTGGAAGACACCGTCAAGGTCATCTGCGACACCGAATGGGCGCCGGGCGAGCCGCTCAGGGCGGCGCCGCGCTACGTGCTGCGCCAGTTGCTCGAGCGCGCCGCGGCGCTCGGCTTCGAGGCGATGATGGGCCACGAGTTCGAGTTCTACGTGCTCGACGGCGAGACCATGAAACCGCCCTTCGACGGCCTGCAGATCTTCAACGTGGTGCGTAACCAGTACATGCCGGTGATCGACGATCTGCTCGAGTTCCTGCCGGCGGCGGGAATCGACATCATCACGCACAACTGCGAATACGCGCCGTCCCAGTTCGAGATCAACTACCGCGCCGGCAAGGGGCTCGCCGCCGCCGACACCGCGTTCACCTTCAAGAACGCCGTCAAGGAGATCTGTCACCGGGGCGGCATGCACGCCACCTTCATGACCAAGCCGTTCCCCGACAGCGCCGGCTGCGGCTGCCACTTCCACATCAGCCTGTGGGACCGCAAGACCGGCAGGAACGTCTTCCTCGACAAGAAGACGGCCGACGGCCTGTCCGACACCTGCCGCTGGTTCATCCAGGGGGTTCTCGACCACGCCCCGGCGATGATGGCGCTGGCCAACCCGACGCCCAACTGCTATCGCCGGTTGAAGCCCCATACCTTCGCGCCGTCGAACATAAGCTGGGGCATCGAGGACCGCACCGCGCTGGTCCGCGTCAAGGCCACCGGCGACGAGCAGACGCATATCGAGGTCCGCGTGCCGTCGGCGCTGTCCAATCCCTATCTCGCGGCGGCGGGGGCGCTCGCCGGCGGGCTTCTCGGCCTCGACAAGAAAAAGAAGCTGCAGCGCACCAGCAAGGGCGTCAGCGAGGCGGACGCGGGCTTCGCACCCCTGCCCGCCACGCTCGATGCTGCGCTCGACGCGCTCGCCCGCGATCGGGTCTACGTCAAAGCGCTCGGCGAGGAGTTCGTCGAGGTCTTCAGCGCGGTCAAACGCTTCGAACTCGGGCGTTTCCACGAACACATCAGCGACTGGGAGACCAGCGAGTACCTCGACGTCTATTAGGCTGCCCGCCAGGCGGTTGCATTCGAGTGGGGATCGGCGCACCCTTGCTCGAAGCGACCAACGAGGCGGAGAAGGCGTCATGGCCCAGGCGGCAACCACGGACGAACGGCGTTCGGCGTTCGCCGACAATCCCGATTACCGCGTCGATTTCGAACCGGTCTCGCGGCGCGTGCGCGTGGTCTTCGGCGGTGAGACGGTCGCCGACAGCACGCGGGCGCGGCTCATGCTCGAGACCCGGCACCTGCCGGTCTACTACTTTCCGCGCGACGACCTGCGCATGGATCTGGCGACGCGCAGCGACCACCACAGCTTCTGCCCGTTCAAGGGCGAGGCGTCGTACTGGACGCTCGAGGTCGGCGGGAAGCGCGCCGAGGACGCGATGTGGAGCTACGAGACGCCTTTTCCCGAAGTCGCCGGGATCGCCGAATACGTCGCTTTCTACTGGGACCGCATGGACGCCTGGTACGAGGAGGACGATGAGGTCCTCGGCCATCCGCGCGACCCTCGGGTGCGCGTCGACGTGCTCAACAGCTCGCGCGGCGTTCGCGTCACCCTCGGCGGCGAGACGCTGGCCGAAACGCGGCGCGCGCGCTTCCTGTTCGAAACCGGAATGCCGGCGCGCTACTATATCCCGCGCGCGGACGTGCGCATGGCGCTGCTCGAACCGGGCGAGACGCGCAGCGTCTGCCCCTACAAGGGACGGGCGGTCTATTTCAACGCGCGGATCGACGGGCGCGTGGTCGAGAACGTCGCCTGGAGCTATCCCGCGCCCTTACCCGAATGCGCCCTGATCGAGGGCTGCCTCTGCTTCTATCCCGAACGCGTCGACACGATCGCGGTTGAAGGCGCGCCGCCGGACTGACGGCGGTTCTTTTGCTATTGCGGCGCGGCGAAGCGTCCGATGTCGAAGGCGTCGATCGGGGTCGGCGTTGCGCCGTCGAGCGCGAGTTCGGCGAGCACTTCGCCCATCGCGGGTCCAAGCTGGAAGCCGTGGCCCGAAAAGCCGAAGGCGTGGATCAGCCCGGGCGTGGTGCGGCTCGGGCCGATCACCGGCAGATCGTCGGGCATGCGGCCCTCGACCCCGCTCCACACCCGGATGATATGGACGCCGGCGAGCCGCGGGATCAACCTGACGGCGAGCGCGCCGGTCGCGACGGTATTTTCGGGCCTCACCGAGGCGCGGCCGATATCGAGGTCGGCGTCGCCGTCGCCGCCGCCGAAGATCACGTTGCCGCGCGGGATCTGCCTGAGGTAGATGCCGGCGCCGCACATGCCGAGCACCGGCGCGATGAAATAGGGCGCGGGCTCGGTCACCGCCATCTGCGGCGCGATGGCCTCGATCGGCACCGGCTCGCCGAAGCGCGCGGCGAGCCTGCCGCCCCAGGCGCCGGCGGCGTTGATCAGCGTCGCCGCGCGGTGTTCGAGGCCGTCGCGGCCGCGCACCGTGAAGCGCGATCCGTCGTGCGCCAAGTCGATAGCCTCGCAGTTCTCGCGGATCTCGGCCCCGGCGGCGCGCGCGGCGCGGGCATAGGCCGGGCCGACCAGGCGGGGATTGGCGCAGCCGTCATCGGCGCAGAAGGCGCCGCCCGCGACCGTTTCGCCGAGCCAGGGCCAGCGTTGGCGCAATCCGCCGCGACCGAGGATTTCGATCTCGAGGCCGTGGTTCTTCGCGGTCCGGGCGTAGGCTTCGAGTTCGGCCATATCGGCGTCGTTCATGCCCAGCTTGACGTGACCGGTGGCGGCGAACTCGCAGTCGGCGCCGATGATCTCACCGAGCCGCGGCCATAGCGCGCGCGCGCGATTCGCGAGCGGAAGCTCGACGACATGGCGTCCGTTGCGCCGCACCCCGCCGAAGTTGACGCCGCTTGCCTGCGCCCCGGCGGCGCCCTTTTCGAGCACCGTCACGCGCGCGCCGCGCCGGGCGAGATGAAGCGCCGCGGCGCAGCCGGCGACGCCGCCGCCGACGATCAGCACTTCGACCTCCTGCGGCGTCATCGCGCCCGTGCCGTCGGTTCGAGCGGCAGGGGCGCCGGTTTGACCGGGGCCTGACCGCGCAGGCGGCCGACGCTTTCGAGCGCTGCGTCGCACGTCGCCGCGAGAACCTCGGCGGCGGCAAGGCCGCAGATTCGGCCCTGACAGCGCCCCATGCCGACGCGGCTCGCGGCCTTGGCGCGGTTGATCTCCGACGCGCCCGAAAGCCGCGCCGCCGCGCGCAGTTCTCCGGCGGTAATCGCCTCGCAGCGGCAGAGAAGCGTTTCGTTAGGGAGCGCCGCGGCGAGCCCGCGCGGGTGCGGGAAGGCGGCCTCGAGCGCGGCGCGGAAGCGCCCGAGTCTCCGAAGCCGGCGTCTGAGCGCCGCGACGCGGGCGGCCGGTACGGCGCGGCCCAGGTCGGAAAGCAGCGCAAGCGCGGCGAGCTCGCCGCGCGCTTCCGCGGCGTCGGCCCCGGCAATGCGCGCGCCGTCGCCGGCGAGATAGACGCCCGCGACGCCGCTGCGCCCGTCGCGATCGCTTTCGGGCAGCCACTGGCCGGCCCGCGCATCGAAGGCGAAGCGGCAGCCGGCGAGGTCGGCGAGCTGGCTTTCGGGCTTCAGTCCGTAACCCGTGGCGACCGCGTCGCAGGCGACCTCGCCGACGCGGTCCCGGCGCTCGCGGTAGCGGAGCCCGGTTACCCGGCTATCGCCCAGCGCTGCCAGCGGCACGGCCCCGCTGACGATGCGAACGCCGCGGGCGCGCAGCCGGCCGGCGTACCACAGCCCCTTGGCGAAAGTCGCGCCGCCGGTGCAAAGCCCCGGCAGCGCGCGGACCTTGGCGGACAGGGGGGCGCTGTCGATCACCGCGGCGAGCGCCGCGCCGGCCTTCAGGTACTGGTAGGCGACGAGATAGAGCAACGGCCCGGCGCCGGCGAACGCCACGCGCCGGCCGACGGCGCAGCCCTGATGCTTGAGCGCGACCTGCGCGCCGCCCAGGGTGAAAACGCCGGGCGTGGTCCAGCCGGGAAAAGGGACGATCCGGTCCATCGCCCCGGTGGCGAGGATCAGGGCATCGAACGCCAGCTCGTCCGTCTGGCCGTCACGGAGCGTGTGCGCGACACCGCGCGAGAGGTTCCAGACCAGCGTTTCGGGGCGGTAGTCGATCGCGTCCGCAAGCGCGTCGAACGCGGCGTGCAGGCGGCGCGCCTTCGCGGCCTCGAAGCCGTAGAGCGCCGCGGCGGGGCGGCGAAAGCCCGCGGGTGGCCGGCGATAGATCTGTCCGCCGCTTTGTGGCGCTTCGTCGATCACCACGGGAAAGAGTCCGTGGCGCGCCAGGGTTTCCGCAGCGCGTGCGCCGGCCGGACCGGCGCCGACGACGACGACGCGCGGCGCGCTCACGTCGCCCCGGGCGATCGCGTCTCGACCCGCATCCCCGGGGCGACCGGCGTGGTGCAAGCGCGGACCCGGCGGCCATCGGCGAGGCTCACCCAGCAGTCCTGGCAGGCGCCCATCAGGCAGAAACCGGCGCGCGGTCCGTCGCCGAATTCGGACTCGCGCAGCCGATGCCCGGCGATGAGCAGAGCGGTGAGCAGCGTGTCGCCGGCGAGCGCGGACACCGGCGCCCCGTCGACGACGATTTCGAGTGCGGGCCGGTCGGTCCCGGCGAGGCGGACGAACTGACCTTCTCTCGGCCGGGCTTTCGGCAGGTTCGGCGGGTTCGGCATGACGGTCACGCGGTCTCGGGCGCTGGCGCGGGGGTCGGGACGTCCGCCCCGCCGCGGCGCCCATGATGGGCGCAAACCGGGGGCCGCGTATAGCCCGTCATGCGCGGCGCTCGCTTATATTGCACTGCAATAATTGTTTGCTGTAACGCCATATTTCTGCCGGCTTCGAATTTTGGCATGGAGGCGACGGAGTCGCGAAAATGCGATACGAGTACTGATTGCGTGCGATTTTCCCTTGCCTGGACGCGACGCGTCCATTATGTTTCGCAGTGCGGTATGAGCCTCCCTCCCCGATTGGGTTTATGCCGTAGAGCCCGTCTTGGGCTTTCCTCCCTATACTTGGGCCGCACCCCCTCTTTGGGGGTGCGGCCTTGCTTTCCTCTGCCAGGCGGCGGGTCCGTCAGGGCCGGTCGGCGTCGCCGTCGCCTAGCGGGCGTTGCAGCAGCACGCTGTCAACCCAGCGGTCGAACTTGAAGCCGACCGAGCGCAGGCAACCGGCGCGGCGGAAGCCGAGCGCCTCGTGCAGTCCGATCGAAGCGTCGTTGGCGCTGTCGCCGA
This sequence comes from Alphaproteobacteria bacterium, assembly GCA_046758065.1. Taxonomy (GTDB): domain Bacteria; phylum Pseudomonadota; class Alphaproteobacteria; order JAAXGF01; family JAAXGF01; genus JBHHZM01. The sequence goes on from JBHHZM010000059.1 coordinate 15,428, forward strand.
TGACCGCGACCATCTGCCGGTAGCCAAGCGCGGTGCAGCGGGTAATCAACGTATCGAGCAGCGCGCGTCCGATTCCACGCCCGGCGGTGCCGGGGGCGACGTAGACCGAGTCCTCCACGGTATAGCGGTAAGCGGGGCGCGTTCGGTACGGCCCGGCATAGGCATAGCCGACCACCGCGCCGTCGATCTCGGCGACGATATGGGGCAGCCCGCGTTCGCGCAGCGCATCGCGACGGCGCGCCATCTCCGCGACGTCGGGCGGCGTTTCCTCGAACGAGGCGAGGCCGTGGCGCACGTGATGCGCGTAAATCGCCTGAACCGCGGAAAGATCGGCGTCCCGCGAGTCGCGGACCCGGGGCGGCGTTCGCGGCGTTGTCCCCGCCACGCCGGCGCTCCGTCGCTACTCGGCGGCCAGCGCCACCGGGGCGGCCCGGGCGAGCGCCCCGATCAGTTCGCTCATGTGTCCTTGGACGACGGCCAGGTTCACGCCGCGGCTGAAGCGCGTCTCGTCCATGTAGAGCGCCCGGTTGATCTCGATCTGCAGGGCGTGAACGCCCGTCTCGGGGTGGCCGTAGTGGCGGGTGATGAACCCGCCGGCGTAGGGCGTGTTGCGCTGCACCACGTAGCCCGAGGCCCGGAGCGTGCGTTCGGCGGCCGCGGTGATGTCGGGATGGCAGGCGCTGCCGTGGCGGTCGCCGAGCACGCAGTCGACGCGCGGCGCGCCGGGGTCGCGGTCCATCGGCCCGCCCACCGACGGCATCGAGTGGCAGTCGAGCAGCACGACGCGGCCGAAGCGCGCCCGGGCCTCGTCGAGCAGCCGGCGGAGCGCCGAATGGTAGGGCCGGTAGCAGTCGCGGACGCGCGCTTCGGCCTCGGCGAACGCCAGCTTGCGCCGATAGATTTCCTCGCCGCTGGCGACCACCCGGGCGATCGTGCCCAGGCCGCCGCGCACCCGGAGCGACCCGGTGTTGGCGTAAGGCGGCAGCGCGTCCTCGAACATTGCGGGATCGAGTTCGTAGGGCTCGCGGTTGACGTCGATGTAGGCGCGCGGGAACAGCGCCCTGAGCAGGGCCGCGCCGCGCGGCGGTCCGCCGGCGAAGAGTTCGTCGACGAAACTGTCCTCGGAACGCCGGATCGCCTGCGCGTCGAGCCGCGAGCCGGCGACGAAGTCGGGCGAGTAGGTCCGGCCGCTGTGGGGCGAACTCAGCACCAGCGGGACGACGGGATCCGCCGCCGGGACAATCTCGAAACCTGCCGGGGTCGGGGCGGGGTTCACGCTCATCGGGCATTTAGATTCGCTTTACAGGCTGCGTTTAGACTAATTTTCCTGATGTGTCACCCTTGCGTCGCCACGGCGCGCGGGTGAAAATAAAGCTCGCGACGGCTGCCGTCCGGCAGCCCACCGGCTGCGGCGCCCGCGCACGAGGAACGATGGCACTCATATTGCTCGCCGAAGACGACGATTCGATGCGCGGCTTCCTCGCCCGTGCGCTGACCCGCGCCGGGCACGAGGTGACCACGGTGGCCGACGGGCTCGACGCCATGCCGCTCCTGGAGCATACCGACTACGACCTGCTGCTCGCCGACATCGTCATGCCGGGGATGGACGGCATCGACCTCGCCAAGCGCGCCAGCCGCGAGATCCCCGGCCTCAAGGTCATGCTGATCACCGGCTTTGCCGCGGTCGCGGTCGAGGCCGAGACCATGGTCAAGCCGCGCGCCAAGGTGCTGTCGAAACCGTTCCACCTGCGCACCCTGGTCGACGAGGTCGACAAGCTGCTCGCCGCCTGAGACCGGGGCGCGCCCGACGGCGCGCGGGGCTTGCCAAGCGGTCGCGTCTCGTATTAATAGCGGGAAGCCGTCGGCCCAAGGGCGCGTAGCTCAGCGGGAGAGCACTACGTTGACATCGTAGGGGTCGCTGGTTCAATCCCAGCCGCGCCCACCATTTTTTCCTTTGCTTGCCAACTTGACCCGACGACGACCGGCGGCCGCCAGGATGAGAAGCCCGGTCGCGAACACCGCCAGGGTACCGGGTTCGGCTACGCTCGGCGTGTCCGTCAGGTCGTGCGAAAACGGGGCGAATTTGCCCAGGCCGTTCGCCAGGCCGACGAGGTCGAAGTGGAGGCTGCCTGTGAAGCCCGCCAGCGGTGCGGTCACGTCGATCACCTTGATGTTCGCCGGACACGACGACGGATCCGGCGTCGTGCACCCGAAGAAGGTATCCGCGCCGAGATTGACCCCGTTGAAATCGAGAATCTCGGAATCCGGCGTGGTGAAGTCGCCGAGGAAGATGTCGAAATAGTCCGTGAATTCGGTGTGCACGCCGTGCGGCGGAAGGCTCTTGCCGTCGGGCAGCGTGGGAAATCCATCGACGGCAATGTTGAATGATCCGATGGACACGATGGTCGGGTCATTGCTGCGATCGACGAAGGGGAAGGTCTCGCCGTCGATCGGGTCGACGACCGTGAACGATCCCGGGACCGCGGCCGCGCCGCCCATGAGGCCGTCGCCGAAGATCCCCGAGGTCAGGCTCGTATCGGTGAAGAACGTGAAGAGGTGCACGTCGGTGATCGGGGCGAAGCCGCCGGGTCCGTACAGATTGACCACGGCCCAGATCCTGTCGGTCTCGCCGGGGGATATGTCGCCGATCCAGCTCTCCGTAATCGGGTCGTAGGTGCAACCTTCGCAATAGAGTTGGAGCTTCGGATGCGGGTTGGCATACGCCGCCCCCGAAACGAGCAAGGCGACCGCCCAAACCGCCGTCATCGCGGTCGCGAAAGCCAAGCGCCGAAGGTTCCGAACCCAACCCGCCGTCATCGCCGCTCCCTTTGCGCCCAGGTTTCTCTCTTAACTAATTCCTTGCAATTTTCATGCCAGAGAAGGGGAATCTATTGTTTTCAATATGTTATGGTTTCATGGGCGTATGGGATTCCGTAAACTGTAAAAAAACCCGACACTCAATTCGGGCTTTGTTCTCCGGTTCGCGCGATGTTTTCAGCGCCGTTGCTGGTCGGACCTTGCCGCTCTCGAAAATATATGATTTATAATCAATGGATTATGGTGCAGGGGCTCGGCCGATCCCGGCCCTCGACCCGCGCCCGGCAGGTGTAAAGTTTTCCGACAAACCGCGAGGCGTTGGCGGGATTCGCGAGGATAACTCAAGAATCCCAAGCGGTTGGTCGCTCGCAGCGCGGCGTCGCCGATCTATTGCGGCGCGTAGTCCTCGGCGATCACCGCGAGACAGTCGCCGGGCGCGATCAGCCCGGGGTGGTGGCGGCAGATCACCCGGCCGGCGCGCGGCGCGCGGTACGGCACCGGCGCACGCCCCGGGGTTTCGAAGCAGTGGACGCGGGCGAGCGGATCGCCCGCCGCGACCTCGTCGCCGAGCCCGGCGAGCGGCTCGAACATGCCGCGGTCGTCGCTGGCGACGTAGCAATCGGGATCGGGGGTGTGCATCAGCCGGGTCGGCGGCAGGCCGCGCGCCGCGCGGCTTCGCGGCGCCTCGTCGATCAGGCCGAAATGGCACAGCAGGTTGCGCACCCCGATCTCGGCGATGGCGACGGTCTCGACGCCCGCGGTGCCGCCGCCGCCGAGCTCGGTCGAAAGGAACTGCTTGCCGCGCGCCTCGACCTCGGTGTCGAGCATGCCCTCGGCGTCGAGCTCGGTCAGCACCAGCCCGGTGGGCGCCGCGAACGCCATGAGCGCGTCGAGCGTGCGCGCCATCAGCGTCGCGTCGGCCAGCCGGTGCACCACCGCTGAGGGCGTGAACCGCAGGGTCTTGCCGCCCGAATGGATGTCGATCACCGCGTCGGCCAGCGGCACGATCACGCTCGCGACGTAATGGGCGCTCAACCTGCCGGCGGTGCGCCGGGTCGAGCGCGCGGGCGAGCTTCATCAGCGCGATCGGGCCTTCGTACT
>JBHHZM010000060.1:0-19330 GCA_046758065.1 Alphaproteobacteria bacterium
CGCCCGCGGCGTCGGCGCGCTTGCCCGATGTCCCCGCATCGCGCCGCGCGCGCCTCCTGGCGGATCGCCGCGCCGCCCGGGAAACAGAATTGATCCGATCTCATCACATCTCGCTCTGGCACGCCATCTTGATGAACGTACTGATCTCGCCGGGGGTGGAAAAGACGACAAAGCCCCTGTCTCCCCGCATGCCTGCGTTTATCACCACGGGTATTCCCGTCGGAGGTCCGTCGGTGCCCGAGTCCGTCTTGAAGCGAAGATCGAATTCGGAGTATTCGACCGGAGAGCCGTCCGTCGTGATCACCCGATATGTGCCATCGCAATAGGTGATTGCTTCGACCTGCTGGTCCGGTGGCGCGTCCGCCAGGTGCAGCTTTTTCCCTTGCTGGTGGGCGGCGGCCGGTTCATGGTCAAGGACAAGCAGCGCCGGCGCGCCCATCACACCGACTAGGACCGCCGCCGCGACGATCAAAGTGTTACGGTTCTTGGGCATGTAGCTTTCTCTCCTTTGAGGTCCGGGGTTGGTCCATAGCCCACGCCTCGCATGAAGCCGCGGCCTGTTCACCCGGAGACTTTCGTCACCACCCTTCATGCTCGTCATCCTTGTCATGGCTGACCTTCAATGAAACGTTGAACGTCTTCCGCAATCTCCTCGGCCGTTATGCCGTGTGCGTAGCGGACCAGCCCGCTGCCATCCGGGCCAACGAGGTAGAACGTGGCGGTGTGGTCCACGACGTACCGGGAATCATCCCTGGTTACCGCGCTTAGGCTCTTGTCTTCGTCATCGAGATCCAGGGGAAAGAATTTTATTCGGCGCACACGATAGGTATTGGCTGCCGCATCGATCTGCTCGCGCGTGCCCGTAAGACCGATTAGCCGCGGATGGAAACGCCGAACGTAGCGGGCCATCACCTCGACCGTATCGCGGGTCGGATCGACGGTGATAAAAATCGGCTGCACTTTCTCGCCCTGCTCACCCAGAATTTCGATTGCCTCGACCATGACCTGAAGGTCGATCGGGCATAAATCGGGACAATGGGTGTAGCCGAAATAGACCAGCATGAATTTGCCGAGGAAATCCTTGTCAGTAACAGTCCTCCCTCGATGATCGACGAGCGAAAACGGCCCGCGATTGGTCGGCTGTGAGGACGGATCGCTTTGGGGCCGATCACTTTGGGACCGATCGTGCGCCCAGGCATAAGTGGAATGGAGCGGGCCCAGCGAAGACGCCGTAAGGGCAACGCCCACGAAGGTCGCGGCAGCGACGACGGTTAAACGATTGATACGCATGGCATGCCTCCTTCTCTCTGCTACGACTTTTGCTGCCGACCAATGGCCGTCGCCGAGAAAGCGGCAATGTTGGCGTGGCCCGGGTTCTGGGCACACGCCGTTAGCAACGAGACGGTTACCAACCAGCACATAATGTTGCCTAGTCTTCGCCTAAAAGGCGGAGGGATCGAAGGCCCATGAATTCGGCGAGCCCCGGGTCTACCACCGCCTATTCCTTACTCTCGGGCTCTTGGGGCGACTGCTGCGGCTCGCCTTTGTCCTGCTGCATCATGCCCTGCATCATCTTGTTGCAGTTCTCCATCATCTCATTCATCTGCCCCATCATGCCCATCATGTTGCCGCCGCCCATCATGTTTCCCTGGCCCATCATCCCAGACCCCATCATCGAGCCTTGTGAGCCTTGGGATTCGTGGGCGTAGAGCGCGGGCGCGACGGCAATGCCAGCCACGAGCGCAGACGCAACGAAGAGGGTCTTCAGGGATTTGCGCATTTCAGCTTCTCCTTTTGTCCAAGAGTTCGGAGTGGTTTGAATCAGAGGCAACAGGGCTGATCGACCGCCGTGCCTCTGGCGGAGTGGTGGTGGCGGAAATGCCTTCGACCGCCCGGGATTCGTCCTCCATGGCCTGCGGCGTTTCGGTCCGCGGATGAGCCTGATCGGTGGCCCCGGTTCCCGTCGAGCACGACTTGCCGCCCGCCTTGTTCGTGCACAGGCCGAGCGCGCACATCGCCGCGCAGGGAGCGAGGGCCAGAACAATTGGCGCGAGGCCGGCCGCAACCAGCCAGCTCCAATTCAACGCCAATCCGGCGACCAGGAGCGCACCGGCCAAAACGATCAAACTACGGCGCCGGCCCAGGTAGTACTTAGCGGCGAGCAACAGATCCCGGGTCAAGGGAGACTCGGTGATTTTCGGTGGTTCCGACGTGCTCACGAAAATGTCTCCTCAGGCTACTACGTGGCTATTTAAGCCTTCCAGTCACTGGAAGGTCAAGGCCCGGTTCTAGTCGGGCTCGACCCTTTGTTCACGGGAGTCTCGCGAGCTGACATCCCTGGCGGAAGGCCGCTCCAGATAGCGCCGCACCAGCGCCACGGCCTCCGGGCTGTCCCACTCGGCGGGACCGACCACTCTGCCGAGTTCCCTTCCCTGGCGGCCGATCAGCAGCGTCGTGGGTATGCCGAGAATGCCGAGGTCGCGCGACGCCTTGGTGGACTTGTCGACGTAGATGCGAAGCGCCTCGAGCCCGAGTTCCTGATAGAATGCCTTGACGGCCGGAACGCCCTGGCGGTCGATCGAGAGGGCGACGACCTCGAAGTCCGCGCCTCCGAGTTCGGCTTGTAGCCGGTCGAGGGTCGGCATTTCTCTGCGACACGGCGCGCACCACGTTGCCCAGATGTTCAGCAGAACCAGCCGCCCCCGAAGATCGGTCAGGGAAAGGGCGCTGCCGTCGCCGTCGACGAAGCGCAGTTCCGGCAGGGAGCGCGGCTCGTCCAGCGGTATGAACTCGAAGGACGGCAAAGCTGCCGGCGCCACCTCGCCGGGCGGCGGAACGGAAACGACCGTCACGCGCGGTGCCGATCTGTGCGCCGCGTACTCGTAAAGCACCACGGCAAGCATGGTCAGGGCAGCAGCCGCAGTTGCGACAACCAGAACCCTCTTCACGGCCGCGTCCCCCTTTGCCCGGGCCGACGCGCCGAAGCGCATTGCGGGCGAACGGTCGGCGCCGGCGATGACGGCGGCGTCATTGCCGCAGCCTTTCGACCAGCGGCAGGATCGTCTCGTCGAGGATCCGTGCATTGATCGGGCCAATCTGCTTGAAGGCAATCCGGCCATCCCGGTCGATCACGAAGGTCTCGGGCACGCCGTAGACGCCCCACTCGATGCCGACCCTGCCGTCGATGTCCGCTCCGGTCCGGGTGTAGGGATCGCCAAGCGTATCCAGCCAGCCAGCGGCGTCCTCAGGCCGGTCCTTGTAGTTGAGGCCGTGGATGGGAACGACCCCCTCCGCCTTGAGCCGCATCAACAGCGGGTGCTCGTACCGGCAAGCCGTGCACCACGAGGCGAAGACGTTGACCAACGAGACCTCGCCGCTGAGGTTCGCGGTCGACAGGCCGGACTCGCGCCCTTGAACGGGTGGCAAGTCGAACTCGGGAACGGGTTTGCCGATCAGCACCGACGGAATCTCCGACGGGTCGCGGCCGGGATCGAGACCCCAAAGCAGCAGGCCCGCGATTGCCGCGAACGCCAAGACCGGCAACAGCCAAAGGAGCCGCACCGGCTTGCCAGTTAGTCCCATTTTTCGGTCGCTCGGTCGCACGAGCGTCGTCTCTTCCGTCATTGCTTGGCTCCCTGATCCCGGCGATCATGACGGTGGCGAACCTCCGGTGGCCGCTCGTCCTTGACAAAAACGAGCACGGCCCTGATCTGCTGGTCGGTAAGGATTTTTCCGAAGACGGGCATGTCGCTCTCGCAGCCTTCGGGTGCAAGCGGCGGCTTTATCCCGACCTTCGTAATTCGGATGGGATGTTCGTTGGAGTGATGCCAGGCGTGCCCGGTCTCGTCGTGCGTCGGCGCCGGTAGCTTGCTGTCGGGTTTCTTGGCGCGGCAGTTCGGTTCGCCTTCGAGTTTCCAGCCGTGACAGGACGCACATTTCTCGGCGTAGATGGTTCGGTCTTGCGACACTTGCGCGGGGTCATCGGGAATTACGCCGACTATCGTTGACGAAGGCCAATTCAACGTGGCAGCGGCGTCAAGGTCCACGGCCGCTGCGCCTCCCGGTCGGTTGCGCAGCGTAAGGTCCCGCCTCTTTAGCGGGGATGGTCTGCCTCGTGAATGGCGCTGATCAGGCATGCTAATCGTCCCGTCGCCCGCTGAAGAACAGGTATTTGATCAACGCGGCCGCAGCCAAGAGCAGCACGCCGATCACCAGAATGCCGAGCCCACCCATGAGCCAGCCGCCCATCACGCCGCCGTCCATCATGTTGTCCATCATTCCCATAAAATCCCTTCGCTTCGCTGTGATTGGCCTGCGTCACGCCACGCGGACGATGCCGCCATCCCACCCGCCAAATGCTCGGCGACGTGGCGGTGAAGCATCCCGTCGCCGATATTGTCGGTGACGAAGGCGACGTCGGCGGCGCTCCGCTAGGGAGCCCACCGCGACGTTCTAGGCCTGGACGGGTGTTCGGGGAGGGTAGGGGTCGGGAGCCGAGGACAGCCCGAGGCTCGTCTCTTCGAGCCAGATCGGGGGGGTGTCCGACATCAGACTCGCCGAGTGCAGATCGGCAACGATGATCGCCGACAGCCCAATACAGAAAACGACCGGGCAAGGGATGTCCGCGGCAGGCTGGTCGCCGCACCAGTTGCAGCCGCCCGTCATCGGGACATCGGCACCTGCCGACCAAGGTGTAGGCGAAGCGGTGGCGGCCGACACCATGGCCGTTCCCTGCATAGGCAGTCCGACGACGAACGCTGCAACCACCAGAGCCGCACAGATGCTTTGAATCAGGCCCCGATTCATGGCTGGAATCTAACACGACATTGATAGGGGCCCAAACACAAAAGGTTCAGCTCGCCGCGAGCCCGCGTTGTCCACGGGCTGCGGACCGCCCCGAATTCGGGTGTCGTGCGTATCCCGGGCAGCCGACGCGGGTCGTCTGTGAACCCAATGTTTCAGGGCCCCATCATTTGGCTGACTACGCCGATCAGAATTGCGGCCGAGAAGACGGCGATCACGAAAGCGGCGAACCCCAGCGCCATGGCGCGGTTCTTCGGCGCTTGCCGCCCGATCAGCTCGGCAGCCGTCATGGCAAGGTCGGGCCGCCCGGACGAGCGCTCAAAAGGGCTGCGGCGGCGGCTCTCGACCATGGTCTCATGTCGCCCCCACATGTGGATGACGACGAGGACCGCCACGAGGCCCATCATGCTGCTCGGTATCCAAATCGTCGCCGCACCTATCTGTTCGTCCGACAGGGCAGTAATGCCCCACAGCCGGCCCAATTCGTCATAGGCGGGGTAGAGGACATTATGCTTGAGAGCCAGATAGGAGCCGATGAGGATGTTCGACAGAATCAAGACCCACAGCATCATGAGACGTACCCCGTAGCGAGTGCCCAAAGGCGCGGAGCGGGAGTCGAAGACGCGCCAGAAGAACACGAGCCCCGCGAGCAACATGGTCGCGTGCATCAGGTAATGCACATAGTCGTTGAGAAGCGCCAGGTTGTGGTACTTCGGCATCTGCCAGAAGTAGAGCACACTGATGAACAGAATCGTCGCCACAGCCGGATGCGCGAATAAACCAAAAACGCCGCGGATGAAAGCATTCCTGACGATGGGCGTCAGAACACGGCGCTGCGCCGCGTCCGGCATGCCGGCGACGAGCAGTCCTTGCGGCGCGGCGAGAAACAGCAGCATCGGCCCGATCATGCGAAGCAACAGGTGCTGGACTTGATGGACGAGGAAGACGCGCTCCGCGATCGGGTCTATAGGCGACTGGAGAGCGAGGAAGATCGCGGCAAGCCCGGCGAAGAAGGAGACGTGCCGCCAGATGCGCATACGTTCCGTCCTGTAGCGCCGACGCCAAAGGCCGGCAGCATAAAGGCAGGCGATGAGGACAGTGCCAAGCGTGATGTCCGGCGTGAGATGCCACGCCGTCCATGGGCTTTCGTCGGCTTGCAGGATCCCATGCGCATATGCGGTGCGGACTCTAACCAGAAGCAGGACAAGCCCGGCAAGCACCACCAAGGACTTGCAGATCAGCGGTTTCCCTCTGAAGCCGCCCGGCCCAGTCGTGACACGAAACCGCGCCCCGAAAATCTGAGGACGATCGGCCATCGGGGGTATATCTATAATCAGTGACCGTGGGTCAGACGCCCTGCAACCAGCGCGTCCGTCGTTCTTGTGTGTTCCGCTGAGCGGTCTCGTGCGGAGGATCCTGCGCGAAGTAGCCGAAGCGCATTGGCCACCACCAACAGCGAGGCGCCCACATCGGCAGCGATCGCCCCCCACAAAGTGGCGAAGCCGACGAAGATCAGGATGACGAAGGCTGCCTTGACGCCCAGCGAAAACCCTATGTTCTGACGGATTATCGCGAGGGTCCGTTTGGAATGGCCGACGAGCCACGGCAGCTTCGCGAGGTCATCGGTCATTAGCGCGATATCGGCAGTCTCGATGGCGGCGTCGCTGCCCATGGCACCCATGGCGATGCCGAAGCTCGCCCTTGCCATTGCCGGCGCGTCGTTCACGCCATCGCCTACCATGGCGACCGTACCGTATTTTGAGACCAACTTTTCCACGGCCGCGACCTTGTCCTCGGGCAGCAGCTCGGCGTGGACCTCGTCGACCCCGACTTCGCGGGCGATGGCCGCGGCGGTGGCGCGGTTGTCGCCCGTCAGCATGATCAAATGTGCAATGCCGCGCCCGTGGAGGGCGTCAATCACCTCGCGAGTGCCCGGGCGAACGGTGTCGGCCACGGCGATCAGGCCACAGACGTGTGCTCTGTTGCCGATCACCACGACAGTGCGCCCGTCGCGCTCGAGGGCGTCGGTCTGTGCGCTGACGTCCGGCGTCTCCTGGCCGCGCTCCAGCAGATAGCGGTGCGAGCCGAGCCAGAACTCCTCGCCCCTGAAGCGGCCTGTCACACCCTTGCCCGGCAGCACTTGTACGTCGTCGGCCGCATTCGGCTCTACGCCGAGGCGCCCGGCGTAATCGACAATCGCCTGCGCCAGCGGGTGCGCGCTACGCGCCTCGAGGGCGACGGCCCGCTGCAGCAGATCTTCCTCGGTGTGTCCGTTGAGCGGGATCACGCCCGTCACAGATGGCTGCCCGCGCGTGAGCGTTCCGGTTTTGTCGAAAGCGATCGCCTTGAGTTGCGCCGGCTGCTCGATATAGGTGCCGCCCTTGATCAGCACTCCCTGGCGGGCGGACGCTGCCAAGGCGGACACGATGCTGACCGGCGTCGAGATCACGAGGGCGCAGGGGCAGGCGATCACGAGCAGCACGAGTGCGCGGTAGAACCAGGCGTCCCACGCACCGCCGAACAGAAGGGGCGGCAGCAAGAACACGGCAATAGCCAGCACGATGACCGCCGGGGTATAGACCCGGGCGAACTTCTCGACCCACTTCTCGGCGCGGGCACGCCGGCCATGGGCTTCCTCGACGAGGCGGATGATGCGCGCGAGCGTCGTGTCCTCGGCCGCCTTGGTGCTCTCGACCTCGAGGGCGCCCTCACCGTTGATCGTGCCAGCGAAGACGTCGGCACCCGTCTCCTTCGGGACCGGGACGCTCTCTCCCGTGATCGGGGCCTGGTTGACGGCGCTCGCTCCCGAAACGATCCGCCCGTCGAGGGGGATCCTCTCCCCCGGCCTGACGATGAAGCGGGACCCGACCGCCGCCTCGGCAGCCGGTATCTCCCTCTCCGCGCCGGAGTCGAGCTTCACGAACACGGTCGGCGGTGCGAGGTCGAGGAGCCGAGCGATGGCGCGCCGGGCTCGCCCCACGCTCCAACTCTCCAGCAGCAAGGAGAGAGCGAACAGGAAACTGACGGTCGCCGCCTCGAACCACTCGCCGATGCCGACCGCGCCGACGACCGCGATGACCATCAAGAGGTTCATGTCTGGGCGCAAGCTGCGAGCGGCGTACCAGGCCTTCACGACCACGTAGCGCCCGCCGAAGCCGATGGCGAGTGCGTAGGCCACGGCCTCCGGCACCGGCATTGCCTGTCCGTCATGCCCGGCAAAGAGCCCGAGCGCATCGGCGAAGCCGCCCGCGAGCCAGACGTGCAAAGCCAATCCGGCGAGCACCGAGAGTCCGCTCAGCACCGTGAGCCAGGCCTGCACGCGATGTTGCCTCTTGCCCGCCGCCTTGCCCGCTTCGTCGTCTTCGCGCCATGCCACGGCATTCATGCCGGTTCGGCGGACCGCCTCACAGATTTCCTCGGCCGACGACTGGTCGGCGTCCTCGAGCACCATCATGCGGCCATTGAGAATGTCGAAGGAGAGCCGGTCCTCGCCCCCCACGAGCGGCCCGACTTCTCGTCTCAGGATCGCGACTTCCTCGGCGCAGTCCAAGCCCCGGACCTTGAACGCGTAGCGGTAGCGGTGACGAGCGACAGGTCCGTGTACGTCATCGCCTTCATTCGCCGCGCCGGCCCCGCCGCAACAGGCTTCCTTCTCCGGGAGCGCCGGGACGTGCGGGCCAGCGTGATCGCGTCGTTCCGCGGGCTGCTGGGACATGTCGTTTCCTTTTTCTCACGCAATCTCAAGGCACAACGAAGCGGCCGCCAGCTTTCGGCCCGCGATCAGAGCAGCGCGGAAAATCGTGCTTGGAACGGGCCGGCCGGTGGTGCTATTTGTAACCTAGGAGCTACAGCGACTAGAGGTTCAAGGGAAAAAGGACATGACCGCCGTAGATTTCACGATCGGACACATGGCGCGCGAGACCGGCTGCAAGGTCCAGACCATCCGCTACTACGAGCAGATTGGCCTTATGCCCCAACCCTATCGCACGCCCGGAAATCAAAGGCGGTACGGGCCAGGTCACGTGGCGCGGCTGGCCTTCATCCGGCACGGCCGCGAGCTCGGTTTCCCGCTGGACGCGATCAGGGCGCTCTTGGGCCTGGCGGACGATCCCGACCGGTCGTGCGAGGCGGCGGACCGGATGGCGCGGGTGCAGCTTCAGGCCGTCGAGAGCCGCATCGCCCGCTTGACGGCGCTCAGGACGGAACTCGAACGGATGATCCGGCAGTGCCGCGGCGGCCGGGTCGCCGAGTGCCGTGTCATCGAGGTCCTGGCAGACCACTCAAAGTGCTTGTCCGACGATCACGTCGAGGCGGGCTGAGGCCGCGCAACGATCCAAGCTCTCAGGCGGCAGAGCGTAACGCGCAGCACGGCCATGGGCCGGGTTCCGGAATAGTCTGGAAGGGGGCCCGCAGGGGATGCGACGCGCCCGAGGCAATAAAGCTTCGCGAGCAACCACGACGTGGTGATCGCCCGGCGCAGCCTGATTATGGCGCCGGGTCCCCGACGACAAGGAGGTTTCAAGCACTGCGACGTTGGGAGGCTCTCAAAAGCGAGACCGGGAACCGAGGATTTTGGAGACCTTGGCCTATCCCCGATCCAATGAATGATTTTATCAAAACGAAGCCCAGGCTTACTTCAATCGATCTCCCCGGAGGCAACGCGATAGCCGAGGCCCGCGATCGCGGTTTCGATGCGCTCGGGAGACGTGACGGATGCGCGGTACCGGACCATCACGGTCTTGGCTTGCGCGTCGCCCTCGGCAGCGGTGACGCCGTCTTCCGCCAAGAGTCCCGCCCGAATGGTTTCGACGCAGCCCTGACAATGAATGTCGGGCACCGAGAACAGGACATGGGTCTCGTCGTCGCTACCTTCCAGGCCTGTTTCCTTACCGGTCGGGGCATCAGGTGCGCGTGACACGGATCCGCGCTTCAACAGCCGCCCGCCGAACGAATTGGCCAGCACCAGGCTGACGCTCGTGGCCATGGCCGCCATGGCCCAGGCGGGATGGACGATGCCCGCGGCGGCCACCGGCACGCCGACGCCATTGAAGAAAAAGGCGAGCCAGAGATTCTGTACCGTCTTGCGGTAGCTCATCCCGCCGATCGCGATCGCCTCCGGCACCGCCCCGAGGCGCTTGCCGATCAGCACCACGTCGGAGGACTCGATGGCGATGTCCGTGCCGGCGCCGATGGCGATGCCGACATGGGCCTGCATGAGGGCCGGCGCGTCGTTGATGCCGTCGCCGACCATGGCGACCCGGGCGCCCCCTCGCTGCAACTCGCGGACCCGGTCAGCCTTGTCGTGCGGGACGACCTGGGCATAGATTTCTTCGATTCCGACTTGTCGCGCGACGGCCTCGGCCGTGCGCCGGTTGTCGCCGGTCAGCATGATCGGCGTGATCCCGCGGGTCTTCAGCTCGGCGATGGCGTCCCCGGCGTCTGGTTTGACCGCGTCGGCGATGGCGAGGACACCGGCCACTTTTCCGTCCACGGCGAGCAGCACCGCCGTATGGGCCCGCGCTTCGTGCTCGTCGAGGATTGTCTCGGCGGGTGCAACGTCGACGTGCCGCGATCGCAGGAAACGTGGCGTCCCGACCAACACCTGACGCCCGTCCACCACCGCTTCGACGCCCTGTCCGGCCGTCGCCCGGAAGTCCCGGCCGTTGGGGAAGTCAATCGCCTCTTCTTCAGCGGCATCGACGATGGCGCGAGCGAGCGGGTGCTCCGAGGGGGCTTCGGCACCGGCGGCGAGGCGCACGACCTCCCGCCGGTCGAGATCGCCAACCGTCGCGACGTCCACGAGTCGCGGGGCGCCTTCAGTAATGGTGCCCGTCTTGTCGAGCACGACATGGGTGATGTCCTTGAGGATCTGGAACGCCTCGCCGGAGCGCATGAGGATGCCGCGCTCGGCGGCCATGCCGCCGCCGCGGATGAGGGCGAGCGGCGTGGCCATGCCAAGGGCGCACGGATAACCCATCACCAGCACCGTGACGGCGGCGTAGATCGCGGTCACCCATCGCATCTCATCGGCCCAGGCGAGCGGGGCGAAGCCCCAGAAGAAAAAAGCCGCGGCCGAGATCCCGAGCACAACGGGGACGTAGTAGAGGAGGACGCGGTCGACGAGGACGATGATGCCGGGCTTCATCGCCTTCGCTTCCTCGACGTGTCGCGCGACCTGGCGCAGAAAGCTGTCCTCTCCGGTGCGCGTCACGCGCACCAGCAACGTGCCGGTCTGGTTGACGCTGCCGCCGATCACCTCGTCGCCGACTGCCTTCTCCTCCGGGATCGGCTCGCCCGTTACGATCGACTGGTCGACGGCGCTCGCACCGTCCTCGACCACACCGTCGACCGGAATGCTATCGCCCGGGCGGACGCGCACCAGATCATTTATGGAAACCTCCTCGATCGCGACCTCTTGCTCTTTTCCGTCGCGGACCACCCGGGCCGTCGGCGGCTGCATCTCCAGCAGCCGGCGGACACTCTCGGACGCCTTCGTCCGGACAACGAGCGAGACGTAGCCCGAGAGCAGGTGATAGGTGGTAAGGAAGACGACGACGCCGAAGAAGTCGACCGGCGGGAAACCGACGAAGCCGTACCACCCGAGGATTGGCACCGGGACGCCGAGCACGCCACCGAGGTATGCGCCAATCGCACCGACCGAGAGCAGAACGTGCTGATTGGCGATACCGCGCCACGCGGCGCCCCAGGCCATGCGGATGATGCGGCGCCCATTCCATAGAAAGACGTAGGTGGCAAACGCCCAGGCAGCCCAGGCGTGCCAGTCCTGCATCTGCCACAAGTCCAGCCACGTCGCCGCCATGGCGAGAAACATGACGATCGCGAAAAACGCCGCGGAGATGAGGTCGCTGCGCTCCTTGCGCTTGAGTACGATCTGCTCGTCGAAGGCGCCCACCTTGCGCGGGTCGCGCACGATGTAGCCGAGCGCGCGGAGCGTGTCTTTGATCTTCGTCTCGCTGGTTTCCCGGGGCCGGAAACGAACCAGAGCCTCCTCGTGCGCGAGCGAGACATGCACCTCCTCGACGCCCTTGTCGCGTCCGAGGCCGCGCTCGATCGCATTGGCGCAAAACGAGCAGCTCATCCCCCCGATCTTGAGCTGAAGGCTCTCGATGTCTCCTGTCTGGCGTGTTTCCGCTGCCTGCGTCATGGCGTCCTTCTATCCTGGGATCGCCCCGAGCCGGTCCGCTGGCAGGCAGGTATCCGCCCGACCTTCGCGCCGCATGACCAGCATGTTGGCGAGGAACAGGACGTCGCCGGCGAAGGCCAGCCGGATTGCGTTCTTGCGGTTCACCTTCGCTCTCGCTCTCGCCGGCCCTCCCGGTCGCCCCTCGTCGCTCTATCGCCTGGGGCGCCACTTCTCGATGCGGTTGTTGAGAAAGTCGGCGACGAACACCGAGCCGTCGTCGGCCACCGCGACGGCGATGGCGTGGCGGAACCGGCCGGGGCCCTCGCCCTTTCCGCCGAAGGCCGTGAGGAAGGTGCCCTTCGCGTCGAAAACCTGGACGCGGTCGTTGTAGAAATCCGCGACGAACACGGTTCCGTCGGGGGCGACGGTGACGTTCGTCGTCACCGCGAACCAGCCGTTGAACGGGCCGAAGATGTCCATCGCGAACGGCCCGCCCCACTTGCGCAGGAACCGGCCGTCGCCGTCGAAGACCTGAATGCGGTCGTTGTAGCCGTCGGCGACGTAGAGCGTGCCGTCGGCGCCGAGCGCCACGTCGGTCGGATAGTTGAACGCGCCCGCGGTAACGCCGATCTCGCCGGTGGTTCCCCACTGGCGGACGAAGGTTCCGTCGGCCTTCAGCCGCTGGACGCGGTGGTTGTAGAAATCGGTGACGAAAAGATCGCCGTTCGCGGCGACGGCGACCCCGCCAGGGGCGTTGAACTGGCTCGGACCGTCGCCGGGACCGCCGATGATCCGCTTGGGCGTGCCGTCGAGGCCGAAGACCTGGATGCGGTCGTTGAAGTATTCAGGCACGTAGAGCTCACCATCATGGATGGTCAGGTTCATGGGCCGGCCGAGCGCGCCGGGGGTCTTGCCGGCCTCGCCGAACTGCCGCTTGAAGTTGCCGTCGAGGTCGAACACCTGGATCCGGCCGTTGCGCGAATCGGCGACGAATACCTCATCACCGGCGATCGCGATGCCGGTGGGATCGTTGAACTCGCCGGGACCCGTGCCCTTCTCGCCCCAGGCCTTGACGAATTCGTAGCCCGGCTCCTTGGCGGAAGGGACGAAGGCGAGCCAACCGGCGCCGGCGAGGCCGATGGCGACCACCACGATACCCAGAACGATCTTGAGAATCTTCCTTATCAACACCACGCGCGCCTTTCAGAAGTTGAACCGGAAGCCGGCCCGGACGGTGAAATCGTCCTCGAGCGCCGATCCGTTGAGATCCTGGAAGGCCGGCAGTTGTACGATGGCCTCCAGCACCCACCGTCGCGTCACGTACTGGACGCCGGGAGAGACGAACAGCGTCACGCCGCCCGAGTTCGGGTCGTCGGCCCCGCCGATCTCGTCCTTGTCCTGATGGATCAGGTTGGTTTCGAGGACGCCGTAGAGGAAGCCGGGCAGGCCGCCTTTCAGCACGCGTGGCCACAGGCGGTATTGCAGCGAGGCGTCGAATCGGGCCTCGTCGCCGAACGCGAAGCCGTTGGCCTCGGTGTTGGCCTTGTAGCTGGTCGCCACATCGACCTCGTAGGCCAGCGTTTGATAGGTCGCGACGATCCCGACGAAGGGATCCCACGACCCGGAGCCGAGCTGAAGCGTCGCCGGCAGGGTGCCGAGAGCGTCGCTGTCGTCGTCGTCGCCGGTGGGCAGCTCCACGCCGGCGAACGGCGAGACCCGAAAGGTCCGCCCGGGGGCGTCGTCGTGAAAGACGGTGTATCGCGCGAACAGGCGGGCGTCGCCGATGCCGTCGGTATCGCGGGTGACCCGCTGGCCGCCCGCCGTCGTCACGTCGAGCGACTTGTGGAGGTACGGCAGCACGCCGAAGACGGCGAAGTCCCCGGTCACGCCGTAGCCGAGAACGGAGATCCCGCCGCCGACCGTCACCTCCCGGTCGGCGGGGCTGGGGTCGTCGCTCGCCTTCTTGTAGAGGAACTGCTCGCGGAAGATGAACTCGCCTTTCGGCACCGGCAGCGCGGTGTTGAAGGTCTCGGGCGCGGCGCGCGCCACGCCCGCGAGGCCCGCCAGGATGGCGAGCGCGAGCCCGCCCGCCCGGCAGGTCGAACGCCGCCGGAGATGGACGACAGGCCCGGACACTGCGTCAGTCCGCGGCCGGCAGTTCGGTGAAATCGCGCAAGGTGAAGCCGGCGTCCTCGACGATCCGGCTCGCCTGGTCCCTGGCCAACTTGGCGCCGTCGGCCATGGTGACCGTGACGGTCCCGGCGTTGATGTCGACGTCGATGGCCGTGACGCCGTCGGTGCGCGTGAGCTGCTTCTCGATGCCGTAGGCGCAGAACGGACAGGCCAGTCCGTCGACCTGCAGCTCGTACTTCGCCTGGGCCGCGAACGCCGCCGCGGGCAGCAGCAGGGCAAGCGCGACGACCGCCGTGCGAATGATCCTGCTCATGCGGGTTCCTCCTTATCTTTGCAATGTCTGGGCCTAATATGGCCTCCGTATCATAGTACGGGGTCCAGTCACAAAATCGTGATCAGTGCGCCGGAAAAAAACAGTACGCTTTGGCATCGTAACGGACGGCCTGGGTCCTCTCCGCTCGCATCCGCGTGTCGGAGCCAGGGCGAACAACGAGAACAGGATCGCCATCGTCGTGCCGGTCGGTATCGCCATGGCTCGCACGCTGAAGGTCCCTCCAAACGCCGTTTTCAAAAGTGGTAGACGAACTCGAGACGCGCCCGGTAGTCGGATGACGGCTGGCGACCGTTGAGGCCGTCGGCGATCGGTATCTGCACGCCGCCGCGGATGGCGAGTTGCCGGTAGGTCCACCAGACCACGGGTGAGACGAACAGCTCCCAGCCCCCGGTGTTCGCGAGATCAACCCCGTTGAGGTCGTCGCGCCCGGCGCTTTCCCAGTTCAGTTCCAGCATCAGCACCGTGTCGGGCTCGTTGTACTCGGTGAGGATCGGGCGGATGCCGCCGACGACGTTGAGGAACTGCCGGTCGCCTTTCTCGAGGTCGCCCGCGCCCTCGGTGTTGGCCCGGTAGACGCCGCTCGCGAACCAGTACCAGCGGCGCGATTCGTAGCCCGTGGCGATCCCGCC
Organism: Alphaproteobacteria bacterium; assembly: GCA_046758065.1. GTDB lineage: Bacteria > Pseudomonadota > Alphaproteobacteria > JAAXGF01 > JAAXGF01 > JBHHZM01. Next base: position 15,044 of record JBHHZM010000060.1, read on the forward strand.
GATGACATCGGTCGAGCCGCTGCCGAGCCGCGGCGTGCCATCGTCGTCGCTGGTCGGGAGCTTGACCTTGAAGAGCGCGGAGGCCTTGTACTGCGCCCCCGGTAGATCGAGGCCCCAGAACTGGTACTCGGTGTCGAGGGTGATGTCGCCGATGCCGTCGGCCTCGCCGCCGCCGTCGAGATCGCGCTTGGTGTACGGAACCTCGACTCCGACTTCCCAGTCGGCGGTGAGCCCGTATTCGGCCTCCACCGAGACGTCATACTCCGTCTCGTGTTCGCTGATGCCGGTGGCTTCTTCGGTGTGAAGACCGAGCGTGAGCTCCGTCCCGCCCTTGAAGATCGTTTCGGGAGCGGGGCTGAACAGGGGGCCGTGCGCCTGAGCCGGCATATCGAGTGCCGCCGTCGCGGCAAGGCCGACGACGGTGGAGAGGAGAAGCTTTTTCAATCTGATCGTTCGCCCTTTCGATGAGCGTCGCGCCCCTCTTCCGTATCCGTGAGGGTCGCCAGGATGGAGCAGGCGCGGAGCGCGCCGCGTCCCGGACAAGCCGCAATCAGGTCCTCGAGCGCGCCGCGAATCCGCGCGAGCCGCGCGATCTTGCGGTTGACGTCCTCGAGCTTGACGGTCGCGCGCTCGCGCACGTCGCGGCAATCGGCCTTGGGGTCGGCCCGCAACGACAGCAGTTCTTCGATTTCGCGAAGGGAGAACCCGATCTCCTGGGCCTGCCGAATGAACCGGATCCGATGGACGGTCTCCATCGGGTAGTCCCGGAAGCCGCTGCTTTCCGGTTTCGGCGGCTGTTCGATCAGCCTCTTGCGCTCGTAGAAACGGATGGTCTCGATGCCGACGCCGGCCTCGCGGGCCGCTTTGCTGATGGTCATGCGGTTCATTGCGATCACCTCGAATAGAACTCTACCTTCCGTACCATGATACGGAGTCAAGGGTCCATTGTTGGGAATTTTGCGGGTTATCCGAGGACAGGGGGAAGGGGCTCGTGCTGACACGTTCGAAACGGACGTCGAGAGATCGGATTGCGCGGGCGGAACCGGAGCAGGCACCCGCCTCGCCGGCGAAGCCCTCCTGGAACCCGTCAGAAAGGCGCTCGAAACCTTCGAAAGGCCTCCCGAGCGCATCCTTCAGCGCTGAACCTCGACCCGCGACAACGCCGGCATGGAGGGCCTCAACGGCCTGTTCCAGGTCGCGCGGGCAAAGGCCGCGCGGGTACCGCGACACCGCCACCTTCATCACCTGATCTATCTGATCGCGGCGCTCCTCGGAAACCTCTCGATTCCATCTGAAACGTCGAAGAATCCGAGAAATCAGGCTCAATCTGGCCGTTGGTGGCGGTCTGGATGGCAAATCATCCACCATATGGCCAGAAACTCGTTTCAACGTTCCCCGAGGCGCGATCTTCGGCTACCATCGGGTCCTGTTTGAGGAGTCATCTGGGGAAGGTCGGTTTACACCACCTCCGTCGAGCGCCGGCGTCATTACGAAAAAGACTTGGAACCCCTGAAAAAAACCTGGGGGATGCCTGTAAGGCTCCACCCAAGGGCGTGGATAAGGTCGCTAAAATGGCCAGGAATGCCGTATCGAAAGTGAAGAAAAATAAATAATTCAAAGTTCCGATAGGAGAGGGCGCTCGTACGCCGTGGGAAAAGAGCCGAAATCACTCCGTCTCCATGTCCCCGTGTCTGCTGTTCCGGGCATCGGCTGGCCCGCCATTCCGGGTCCACGTGAGGCAACGATTCTCGCTCTTCAACAGCAGCTTGAACGCTCTCAATGGTGGCCGGAAGAAGTCCTACGGAAAATGCAGCTTCACCAGCTTCAGCCGCTTCTTGCTCACGCAAGGAAATCGGTTTCGTTCTATCATGACAGGCTTGGTGCCATTGCCGGTCTTCGGCCCGGTGATCTCGGTTTTGAGGCTTGGCGCGACATTCCCATACTAAGCCGCCGTGATATCCAGGACGCCGGTAGCGCCTTGTTTAGCAATTCCTTGCCCAAGGAGCACGGCCCGTTGGGTCAAATTCACTCGTCGGGTTCGACGGGGCGCCCGATCATGGTCAAGACGACCCGTATCACCGGGTTGTTCTTCGCCGCTTTAAACCTGCGCTATCACCTGTGGCACGAACGTGATTTTTCCGCCAAGACCGTCAAGATAACCAGGCCGAGGCCGACCGATGGAAAGGATCGCCCGGTCGGCTGGGTGCCGGGATATCGGTCGGGACCGATGGTGAGCTTTGATGTCAATAAAACCGTGGATAAACAGGTCGACTGGCTGGTCGATAATAAGCCCGGTTACCTGCTGACCTATCCAACGAATTTACAGGCGATTCTCAATCATTGCCGTAAAACCGGCATAAAGTTTCCCCATTTAAAAAGCGTCGCCACCATGGGTGAAATATTGACACCTGAGATACGCAAGAACTGTAAGCGGGATTGGGGACTAGAGGTGAGCGACGCCTACAGCGCCATGGAAGTGGGCATGATCGCAATACAATGCCCGGAACATCCTCACTATCATGTACAAAGCGAGAGTCTGCTGGTCGAGATCCTCGACGATGCGGGCAAACCCTGCCGACCCGGCGAGGTCGGACGCATTGTTGTGACCGACCTGCATAATTTCGCCATGCCGCTTGTTCGATATGAGATCGGCGATTTTGCTGAGGTAGGCGAACCCTGTGCCTGTGGAAGAGGCCTTCCGGTATTGTCCCGTATTCTCGGCAGGACCCGTAACCTGCTCCTGATGCCTTCCGGGGAAAAGACCTGGCCGGTTTTTTCCGGCCGTCTGACAAGAGACTTTCCAGAACTTTCACAGTTTCAGTTGATCCAGCGAACTCCTGAACGGATTGAGGTAATGCTCGTCGCCAAACAACCACTGTCGGCGGACAGGGAAGAGGCCCTGCGGGGCGTTCTTGGTGAAGAACTCCTTCACGATTTCGATTTCAGAATTATTTATGTCGATGACATTCCACGCAGCGCCGGTGGAAAATTCGAGGACTTTCAATCAGACATCTGAGGTGGTCCCACCTTGTTGGATAGTTTGGCGGCTTGTTTAAAGTGTATTCGGCCGCCTTCTCCCCGCCGCCAAAACCAGAACACCGACACCCGGCGCGTCGCCGGGGTCTCGCGCTCGTGGCGGCAGATCGGACTGAACGGCCGGTTGACGAAAAGCCGGAACGACGACAGTATGTCAAAGGGGACGGGGAATACGGACAAGGGAGGCGGCGGACACAGAATAATCAACGAGGGCATGGACAAACCGCCAAGGGGCGGCGCGCATTCCCGGGCTGGCGCAAGTTGTTTCGAACAACGCGTATCGAGCCGACATTTCTCCGGTGATGCGCGAGCATCCGACCTGTCGGGTTTGACCCAAGCAACCGATTGAACTCCGGTGGTTGCTTGAATTTCGCGCTTCATGTTCCCTATTCAAATGCTGAACCATGCTGCGCAGATCGCAGACGAACTGGCGCGTTGGTCAATTACTTCCGGAACCGACGCTTATCCATAGCCTTTACAGGCGAGGTAAAAAAAACGCCGTAGAATGCAACGTAACACCACGAAGGGAGACTGGTAGAATGACAAAAAGACGTGATTTTCTCAAGAAAGCAGGGCTGGCAACCGCCGGCGCGGCGGCGGCCTCGACGTTTCCCGCGCCTTACGTGAAAGGGCAAACCACCATCAAGTGGCGGCTGCAGACCTATGCCGGTCCCGCCCTGTCCGAGCAGGTCATCAAGAAGTCGATCGACGCCTTCAACAAGGTGGCGAACGGCGAGATGGTGATCGAGTTGTACACTGCCGATCAGCTGGTGCCCACCGGCGAGCTGTTCAGGGCCATGCAGAAGGGAACCATCGACGCCGTCCAGAGCGACGAAGACTCGATGGCGGCCCCTGTCGATGTGTCCGTGTTCGGCGGTTACTTCCCCTTCGGGTTGCGCTACAGCCTGGATGTTCCCACGCTGTTCCACCGCTATGGCCTGAATGAAATCTGGCAAGAGGCATACGGCGAAGTGGAGAACGTCACCTGGCTGAGCGCCGGGTCGTGGGACCCTTGCCATTTCAATACGGTCAAGCCGATCCGCAGCCTCGAGGACTTCAAGGGCCTGCGCGTCTATACCTTCCCAAGCGCCGGCAGGTTCCTCACCCGCTTCGGGGTCGTGCCCGTGAACCTTGCCTATGAGGACGCCGAGGTGGCCGTCCAGACCGGCGAACTGGACGGCATCGCCTGGTCCGGTATCACCGAGGATTACACCGTCGGCTGGGCCGATGTGACCAACTACTTCCTGACGA
>JBHHZM010000061.1:0-19148 GCA_046758065.1 Alphaproteobacteria bacterium
CGATCACACCACCGCTTCGGCCGAAGTTGCGCGCGAGGTGGCACAGGCCGCGGCGGACAAGGGCATCGGTTTTCTCGATGCGCCGGTATCGGGCGGGCAGAACGGCGCCGAGGCCGGCACGCTCACCATCATGGTGGGCGGTGACGAGGCGGTCTTCGAACGCGCCCGACCGGCGATGGCCTGCTACGGCCGCGCGGTGACGCTGATGGGGCCGGTGGGCGCGGGCCAGCTTACCAAGATGTGCAACCAGATATGCTGCGTCGGCATCATCCAGAGCCTCGCCGAGGCGCTCCATTTCGCCGAACGCGCCGGGCTCGACGCCGCCCGGGTCATCGAGGTCATTTCCAAGGGCGCGGCGCAATCGTGGCAGATGGACAACCGCGCCGGAACCATGATCGAGAACAAGTTCGCGGGCTTCGGGTTCGCCGCCCAGTGGATGCACAAAGACCTCGGCATCGTCCTCGCGGAAGCCCGTCGCAACGGCGCGCTGGTGCCCGGCACGCACCTGATCGAACAACTCTACACCCGGCTTCTGGCGCGCGACGGCGGCCGCCTCGACAACACGGCGCTGCTGACGCTGCTCAGGGAAGCCTAGCGGCGGATAGTGCGCCCGGGGCCGGGGGCGTTCAGCCCTGTTCGGGAAGGTAATCGTCCGACCACTTGAGAACGATGTTGAAGCTGATGCTGACGCGCGGCTGCTTCGACAGGTTGGGATGAACGAAATGGTTGAGGAAAGCGGGCCACATCAGCAGCATGCCGGGCTCGGGTCGCACGGTATATTCGGGATCGACGTAGGGATCGCCCTTGATCGCCGTCATGTTGATCCCCGGACGGGGGTCGTAGAAGGTAATACATCCCGGCCGTAAGTCGTTGCGATTTTTAAGTTTTTCTCGCGCTACGGGAACCTTGACGTAATACGTGCCGCTGAGATAGGCGCGCGGGTGGTTGTGGGCGTCGTGGTAGTCGCCGAAGCGGTTGACGTTGGGCCAGCCCTGAATCAGCCAGTTGACCGGGTAGTCGATGCCGAGACGGCGCAGATAGGCGATCGTCGTATCGTTGACCTGGGCGCGGAGCCAGTTGACGCCCGGATGGTCGGTGTTGAAGAGATCCGGCGCGCGATAGTCGGTCGTGAGGTTGCGGTTGGCGCGCTCCAGTTCGCGCACGAGCGAAAGCAGCTCGCGGGTCGGACCTTCGTGGCCGGGGGGCCGGCGCTGGATCATCGTGATCGGCCAGAGATCGACGAAACCTTCCTGCCATTCGCGTGTCGGCGCCATCGCTTAACCTTTACGTTATCCGGGCGCGCAAATGGTAACATATGGCTGCGCCCGCAGCGCGTCACCTCGCTCGGGACCCGATCCGGCCCCGTTGCTGTAGCCCGAGGCCGTAAACCTGTCGACGTAAGGGGATGTCCTGTGCCGAAAGTCGCGTTTCTATTGGTTTTCGGGCTGTTCGTCGGCTGCGGCGGCGCGTCAACGCAGCGCCCGGAAATGCCTGGGAGCGGGGTAGGGGCTTATGATAGCGAGGATCCGGCCTATCACCGCCACCACGGTCACATGCCTTACGCCGACCTCATCGCCAAAGGCTTCGGGCATTAACGTCGGCAAAGTCGATCCGGCGCGGGTTTGAATTTGCGCCTCATTCGCGGTTCCCGACTTTAATTTCCTCCCAAAGCGCATCCATTTCCTCGAGCGTCGATTCGGCAGGCGTGCGGCCGCGTTCGGCGAGGCGCGCCTCGATCCGGCGAAAACGGTGCTCGAACTTGGCGTTGCCCTGGCGCAGCGCCGCTTCCGCATCGACGCCGGCATGACGGGCGAGATTGGCGCAGGCGAAAAGGAGATCGCCGATCTCCTCGGCGACCCGTTCCGGTTCATGCTTCACCTTCATTTCATGTCGTACTTCACTGATTTCCTCCGAGATTTTATCGAATACCACCGCTACTTCCGGCCAGTCGAAACCGACGTGCGCGGCGCGCGCCTGAAGCTTTGTCGCCCGACTGAGCGCCGGGAGACCGCGGGCGATCCCGTCGAGTACGCTGGACGGGCGGTTCTCGGCCACAGCCTTGGCACTGCGTTCGGCGGCTTTCTGCGCTTCCCAAGCATGGGTCTGCGCCGCGGCGTTTTCGACGGTCGCGCCGCCGAAGACGTGAGGATGCCGGCGCACCATCTTCTCGGCGGCACCCCGGGCCACCTCGTCGAAGTCGAAGAGCCCGGCTTCGCGTGCCATCTGAGCATAGAACACGACCTGGAAAAGGAGATCGCCGAGCTCATCGCGCAAACCGTCCCAATCTTCGGCGGCGATCGTCTCGGCGACCTCGTAGGCCTCCTCGATAGTGTAGGGGGCGATGCTGGCGAAGCTCTGCTCGAGATCCCAGGGGCAGCCGCCTTCGGGATCGCGCAGCCGCGCCATAACGTCGAGGAGACGAAAAATCGCGCTCATGTGTTGATGCCTCGTTGAAATAAGAGCGTATCGACACCGCCGAGATTAGCCTGCGAACGATCGGCCGGCAAAGCGTCGCGACGGCGCCCGCGATCACCCGACGCCCGACAACGCCGCCACGGCGACCACCATCGAAGCGTCGCTCAATGTTCAGAACCTCAGGAAGCGTCTTAAATAAGGTGGGGAAGGGCCTATTTTCACATGAAATAAATTGCGGGATCCTCTAGGTTTTGAAATTGAGAAAACGCATAAGATAGATTATGGAAAATTCAGATGTGCCAATCTGCCACGATCATCCGCATCTTGGCGATACAACCGTCTGGCGCGCGTACGACACCGTGTTGACGTGTGTCATACGGAGCGATTCGCAATCGGATTCCCGTTTCTCTTGGTGTTGTGCCCGGCCGAGCGACGCCGGATCTGATTCGATGACACGCGATCCGGCGTATCGAATCGCGCAGAGATCGGCATACCATTGCGCTAGTCCGGATGTGACCGTCATACGGGTGTATCGGCCTTCGCCTTGCGAAACAGTCTGAAGAAGTTCCCGGTGGTCGCTTCCGCGAGCGCTTCGGGCGCGATCCCTTTGATCTCGGCGACGCGCGTTGCGGTATGGACGACGAACGCCGGCTCGTTTCGTTTGCCGCGCTTGGGCACGGGCGCGAGATAGGGCGCGTCGGTCTCGACCAGCAGCCGCTCGAGCGGCAGGTCGCGCACGATGTCCCGGAGAGCCTCGGCCTTGTTGAAGGTGATGATTCCCGAGAGGGATATATAAAGGCCGATTTCCACCGCTTTGTCGGCAAGTTCCCGGCTTGTACTAAAGCAATGGATGAGGCCGGGAAACGTCCCCTTCGCCATCTCCTCGGAGAGAATCGCCATCGTATCGGCGTCGGCTTCGCGGGTGTGCACGATCAGCGGCAGGCCGGTTTCGCGCGCCGCCGCGATGTGATTACGGAAGCTCGCCTGCTGCGCTTCGCGGGGGCTGTGTTCGTAATAGTAATCGAGGCCGGTCTCGCCGATGCCGATGACCTCGGGCGCGCGGGCCCGTTCGGCGAGCGCCGCGACCGTGACGTCGGGCTCGGCGGAGACGTTATGGGGATGAACGCCGACCGAGCAATAGAGGTTGTCGTAGGACCGGGCGAGAGCGTGGACCCGGTCGAATGCGCCGAGCCGGGTGCAGATCGTCTGCATGACCCCGACCCCGGCCGCACGGGCGCGCCCTATCACCTCATCGAGTTCGTCGGCGAAGTCGGGAAAATCGAGGTGGCAATGGCTATCGACGAGCATCTTATCCTGCGGTTGCCGTTCGGACGGTTCGCGGCCGGCAAGAACATAGGGCGGCGAGCGGGAGTTGTCGCCCCTTTCGCAGATCGGGCATTCGCCGCCGGACGATCGCCGCACGGCCGCGGCGATCATCACGGGAGCCCCGCCGCCCTGCCCCTCCTCCGCCCTTCACCGACCCGGCGCAACGCCCTGCTCGAGGCTCACACACACGTCGGATTGTGCTTATTGACGGCCGGCGCCCCTCCCTCAATCGGATTAATACTATTGCAAGGCTCTGGTGGCATAACACGCGCCGCAACGTTTCTCTGGACCGTGATGGTTCCGCTTCTTTCCGTGAGGAAACGATGAACAGCTCACCGAATTTGGATCAGGCGCGCGGATATGCCGAATCCGCATTCGCCGCCATGGCCGAGCAGGCAATTCCCGCGACGCCGGCCAACCTCGCGATCTGGTATGCCCATTTTTCGGGAGACAACCCGAAACTCAGCTCCACCCTCGATGCCCTGTCGAACAGGAACGATCCCTTCAACCAGGCGCGCAACGAGGAGCTGTTCCAGAAATTCCTCGGCGGCGATCCGGTGAGCGATGTCCTGCACGACGCGAGCCAGAAGGTCGAAACGACGATTGCCCGGGCCGTCGAGCACCTGAAGTCGGCCAACGCGGATGTCGCGCACTACGGGAACAGGCTTGCCAGCTTCTCCGATGCGGTCGGCGGCAATGACGGTCAGGACGATAGCGACAGTCTCGTCTCGGGCATACTGGCGGAAACCCGTCGGATGGCCGAAAAAAATCAAGCTCTCGAAGATCGCCTCGGTCAATCGGCAAAGGAAATCGCCGATCTCAAAACCCACCTCGAAGACGTCCGCAAGCAGGCGATGACCGACGCCCTCACCGGCATCGCCAACCGCAAGTGTTTCGACAACAAGCTCCGCGATTCCGTGCGCGACAGCATGGACGCCGAAACCCCCCTCTGCCTGTTGATGATCGACATCGACCATTTCAAGAAGTTCAACGACAACTACGGCCACCAGCTCGGCGACCAGGTTCTGAAGCTGGTTGCCCACGGCCTGCGCGAGGGCGTCAAGGGCCGTGACATCACGGCGCGCTACGGCGGTGAGGAGTTCGCCGTCATCCTGCCGCAAACCGAACTGGCCGACGCCATCACGCTTGCGGATCAGCTCCGCTGCTCGATCGCCGAAAAGAGGATCGTGCGCCGGGCGAGCGGCGAGAATCTGGGCGGTATCACGCTGTCGGCCGGGGTGTCCTGGTATCGCCGGAACGAACCGCTTTCCGACTTCATCTCGCGCGCCGACGAAGCGCTTTATCTCGCCAAGGGGTGCGGTCGGAACCGGGTGATGTCGGAAACGCAACTCAAGACCAAGGCGACCGGCTGAGCATCGGTCCATGCGCCCGCCGTCCGCTTGCCGGACGGTGGCGCCTCTACCGTTCCTCGACGTAGCGCGGGAACACGCCCTCCGGCTTGGGCAGGAGCGTTCCCGGCACCAGCGCGCCGCCCGGACCGAGCCGTGCGAACTGGCGCGCCTCCTCCGCCACCGCGAGCTGGTCGAGAATCTTCGCCGCCCCGATCGGCGTGAAAGGCTGCGCCAACGTCGCCAGATGACGAATGGTTTCGGCGAGCACGTAGAGCACGGTCGCCATCCGGGCCGGATCGCTTTTGCGCAGGCTCCACGGGGCCTGTTCGTCGACGTAGCGGTTCGCGGCGCCGATCACCTCCCAGAACCGGGTCAGCGCGCCGTGGAACGCCTGGACGGCGATATGACGCCTCAGATCGTCGAGAAGCCCGTAAGCTTCGTCGAGCAGCGACTCGTCGGCATCGACGAGTGGACCCGGCTCGGGGATTCTGGCGCCGCAGTCGCGGTTGATCATCGATAGCACGCGCTGGGCCAGATTGCCGAAGTCGTTGGCGAGGTCGCCGTTCATGCGCGCCACCATCGCCCGATGCGAGAAGTCGCCGTCGTTGCCGAAGGGCACTTCGCGCAAAAGAAAATAGCGCACCTGATCGAGACCGTAGTGATCGATCAGCGCCAGCGGGTCGATGACATTGCCCAGCGACTTGGAAATCTTCTCGCCCTCGTTGGTCCACCAGCCGTGGGCGAAAACGCGCTTCGGCGGATCGAGTCCGGCGGCGAGCAGAAAGGCCGGCCAGTAGACGGCATGAAAGCGCAGGATGTCCTTGCCCACCATATGAAGATCGGCGGGCCAGAACCTGCGGTATTCGTCGCTCGCGGTATCAGGATAGCCGACCGCCGTGAGGTAGTTGGTAAGCGCGTCGATCCAGACGTACATCACATGGTCGCTATCATCGGGCACGGGAACGCCCCACTTGAAACTCGTGCGCGAGATCGAGAGGTCGTTGAGGCCACCCTTGACGAAGCTCACGACCTCGTTGCGTCGGGTCTTGGGACCGATGAAATCGGGATTGGCCTCATAGTAGGCGAGCAACCGGTCCTGCCAGTCCGAGAGCCGGAAGAAGTAGCTCGGCTCTTCGACCCACTCGACCGGCGCGCCGGTCGGCGCCATGCCGTCGATGAGCTCGGATTCGGCGTAGAACGATTCGTCGCGCACCGAGTACCAGCCGGCGTAGCTCCCGAGATAGATCTCGCCGCGCGTCTTGAGCTCGCGCCAAAGCTGCTGGACGGACGCCTTGTGCCGCGCCTCCGTGGTGCGGATGAAGTCGTCGTTGGTGAAGGCCATCGGCCCGCTCATGTCGCGAAAGCGCCTGGATACCCGGTCGACGAAGGCCTGCGGCGCCTCGCCCGCCGCGATCGCCGCCTTCTCGACCTTCTGGCCGTGCTCGTCGGTACCAGTGAGAAATTTCACCGTCCGTCCGTCGAGGCGCATGAAGCGCGCCAGCGCGTCACAGGCCAGCGAGGTATACGCATGGCCGATGTGCGGCGAATCGTTGACGTAGTAGATCGGCGTCGTGATGTAATAGGCGCTGGGCTCCGACATTCCGGGCTCCCGAGTATCGATCAGCGTCGCCGAAGACAGGATGTTACGGACGGGGCACCGTCTCGATCATGTTGAACGCGCTGATCACGACCTGCTTGCGGTCGAGATTGACGCGTTCGGCCCGGACGGCAAGGCGGCCAACCTTTTCCCATACCTCCGTCCAATGTGCAAGGCCGCCGCGGGCGCGCAGTCGGCGTACGGCTTCGTCCTCACCGGAAACGAAGGCGGTCCCGGCCTTGCCCGCCGCGTGCTCGCGCACGAAGCGTGCGAGCCACTGCAGAAGGAGATCGAGCAACGCGTGATAGGCCGGCCGGGCGCTCGGACGGGCGAGTCGCTCGGCCAAACCGTGCAGTGCCTCGACATCGGAAGCGGGCGGGCGGGCGAGGAGCTCGATCATCTCGGTGTAGAGCCCGACCCCGCCCTGCCCGGCAAGACGCAGCGCGTGGCCCGGACTGCCCCCGGCGAGGCGGACGAGCGTCGCCGTCTCACCGGCGTCGAGATCGGGCCGGCAACGGGCGACGACACGGCGCACGATATCCTCTGCGAGGGGGCGAAGGCCAAGCGCGCGACAGCGCGAGCGAATCGTCGGCAGCAGCCGCCCCGGCGCGTGACTGACCAGCAGGATGAGAGAATCGTTCGGCGGCTCCTCGAGCAGCTTGAGCAGCGCGTTGGCCGCCGTATGATTGAGCTCGTCGGCGCTGTCGACGACGACGACGCGCCACCCTCCTTCGCCCGCGGTCAGTCTGAGAAACGGCCCCATGGCGTGCACGTCGCCGACGACGATCTCCTCGCGCATGCGTTTGCGCCGTTCGTCGTAGGAGTGCTCGACGGTCAGCAGGTCGGCGTGCGAGCCGGCCGCGACCCGGCGGAACACCGGATGGTCGGGAGGCACGAAGAGCCCTTCCTCCGTCCCGGCCAGCAGATCGCCGTCTCCTCCTCCGGCCAGGACGAAGCGTGCGAAGCGAAAGGCGAGCGTCGCCTTGCCGACCCCCGGAGGGCCGGTGAGCAACCAGGCATGCGCAAGCCGCCCCGAGCGATAGCCGTCGCGCAGGAGCGCTTCGGCCCGTTCATGGCCGACCAGATCGGGATTGGCGCGCGGGGGTAGAGGCCCCTCGCCTGCGGCCGCCTCAGTCATCAGCCGCGAGCCCGAACCGTTCGCGCACCACGGCGAGAATGGCGGCATGCACCGTGTCGGCATCCGCCGAGGCATCGATCATCACGCAGCGCCCGGGTTCGGCTCGGGCAATCTCGAGAAAGCCGTTGCGGAGCTTCTCGTGAAACCCGGGGTCCATCCGTTCATAGCGGTCGTCATCCCCGCCGCGGCGATCGGCGCGGGCGAGACCCGCATCGACCGGCAAATCGAGAATCAACGTGAGATCGGGCATGAGGTCGCCGACGACCATGTCGTAAAGTTTCGCCACGGCTTCGCGCCCCAGCCCCTGAGCGTAACCCTGATACGCGACGGTCGAATCGGCGAACCGGTCGGACACCACCCAATCGCCGCGCGCCAGCGCCGGCCGCACCGTATTCGTCAGATGGTCGCGCCGCGCCGCGAAATGGAGCAGCGCCTCGGTCATCGCATCCCAGCGCGCGGGCTCGCCCTGCACCAGCAACCCGCGGATCGCTTCGGCGCCGGGACTGCCGCCCGGCTCGCGCGTACAGAGGACGACCTCGCCATGTTCACGCAACGCGATGCAGAGACGTCTTGCCTGCGTCGACTTGCCGACGCCGTCGGCGCCCTCGATGGTGATGAAACGGCCCTTGGCCACCGGCGCCTCAGTTCGACCCCGCGCCCCAGACCAGGTAACCGATGGCGGCGCCGATGCGACGGAACATCGACAGCTTGCCGACATCGACGCCGGCGAGCAGCGGCACCTCGAGCGGGGGCGTGTCCGGCGCCGTGATGACCAGCTTGGCAATCTCGCTGCCGCGGGGGATCGGCGCCGGTACCGGGCCTTCGTAGACGAGCGTCACCTTCATGCCGCGACGCGCCTTGCGCGACAGGCTCAGCACCAGATCTTTCTCCGTGACCAGCGGTACGGTCGGCACATCGCCGAGCCAGACATCCGCCTCGGCCACCGGCGCCCCGGCGCTCAACAGGGTGTAGTTGTTGAATTCGCGGAACCCCCAGTCGAGCAGTCGCTGCGATTCCTGTGCGCGTTCGCGCATGCTGCCGAGCCCGTTGACCACGAGAATGAGCCGGCGGCCGTTGCGCACCGCCGAGGCGGTGAGACCGTAGCCGGCGACCTTGGTATGCCCGGTCTTCAGTCCGTCGCTGCCGGTGTTCCTGTAGAGCAGCGGGTTGCGGTTGCCCTGCTTGATGCCGTTGTAGGTGAAATTCTTCTCCGAGTAGTACCCGTAATACTGCGGGAAGTCCTGAATCGTGCGATGTGCCAACCAGGCAAGGTCACGCACGGTCACCAGGTGGCCTTCCTCGGGCCAGCCACTCGCGTTCTTGAACGTGCTCGCCTTGAGGCCGATTTCACGGGCCCGCGCCGTCATCTCTTCGGCGAAGGCCTCCTCGCTGCCGCTCAGCCCCTCGGCGACGACGATGCAGGCGTCGTTGCCTGAAGCCACGATGATGCCTTGGATCAGGTTCTCGACCGAAACTTCCTTGCCGACCTCGACGAACATTTTCGAGCCGCCCTTGCGCCACGCCTTCTCACTCACCAGAAAGGTGTCGTCGAGCTTGAGCCGGCCCTCGGCGAGGCGCTCGAACACCATGTAAATCGTCATGATCTTGCTCATCGACGAAGGCGGCACGAGTTCGTCGGCGTTCTTCTCGAAGAGCACGGTGCCGGTGGTGTCGTCGACGAGTATCGCCTGCTTCGCCTTGGTCTCGATCGCCGACGCCGGCGCCGTGACCCACAACGCCAGGATGAACACGACAAGGCCGGCGAGCAGGAGACGACGGGGAGTTTTCGTATCGGTAATCACGGGTTGCGATCCTTGCTCGGGTTGTGCATCGGAAAGGCGTCCGAGAGACACGCCCTATTCAACGATCAATCGCGCGTCGCGATAGCCCGCGGCGACGATCCGACGGAGCAGATCGTTCGCCGTCTCCAGCGACGCCGTGGGGCCGACCTGTACGCGGTATATCGGCTGCCCGCCGATCCATACGCGCATCATCCGGGTGGGTCCAAAATCGGCAAGCGCGGTACTCAGCCGTCGCGCATTGCGCACCTCCCGAAAGGCGGCCGCCTGAACGTATATCGCCAGTGATCCGTCCGGGGAAGACGGGTTCGCCGACGGAGGCGCGACCGAGGCGACGCTGACGGGAGGCAACGGCTCCTGACTGACCGCTCCGGTCGGCGCCGGCGTAATCGTCGGGCCAACAGGCGATTCTGCGATCATCGGGGGACGCGGCTCGGCGCTGACGGCCTGCACGCGGACCCGCGCGGTTCCCTTCTCGTAGAAGCCGAGGAGCTGCGCGGCCCGGCGTGAAACGTCGATGATTCGATTGCGTACGAAGGGACCGCGGTCGTTCACCGTGAGCACCAGCGAGCGGCCGTTCTCGAGGTTGGTGACGCGCACCAGGCTCGGCATCGGCAGGGTACGGTGCGCGGCGGTGAGCGCATTCATGTTGTAGAGCGCCCCGTTCGCCGTGCGCAGGCCGTGGAACTCGCGGCCGTACCACGAGGCGACGCCGGTCTGGTCATAGTCGGGATTTTCGCGCGGGTAATACCAGGCGCCGTCGACCCGGTAGGGCTTGCCGACCTTGTACTCGCCGCGCGGCGGCGGACCCGCCATCCGGCCGACGCCCTTGGCGGTCTGCGCCGCGAGCTCCACTTCGGCACAGGCGCCGAGGACGAGAGCGAGTGCGGCCAGTATGATGGGAATGCCCGAATTGCGAACGACGTCGCGCATGCTGGTTCAACATCTAGTCGTTATTGGATCGGGAATCGTACAATATATGCATCCTAACCGGAACCGATGAGATCGGCAAGGCGGCCGACAGACATGCCGAAGTAATCCGAATGGTTCCATTTGAGGATCGTGCGATAGTTGTCGTAGACGACGAAGGCGGGACCGTCGGCGCCGCCCGGCATGATCACCGACGCGAGCAGATCGCGCGTCGGCAGGTCGCTGCCGTCGGCGCGGCGTACGCCGAGTTCTTGCCACTCGCTCAGACGCTTCTTCACGGCGTGGCCGGCCAGCGCAGCGGTGAAGCTCTCGGGGAGTCTGACCTCGCGCCCCCAGGTCTGGTCGCCGCGCCAGCCCGAGCGGGCCAGGTAATTGGCCGACGACGCGAAAATGTCGGCCGGCGTCGTCCAGATATCGCGGCGCCCGTCGCCGTTCTGATCGACGGCGAACCGCATGAAGCTCGATGGCATGAACTGGTTCTGACCCATGGCGCCGGCCCAGGAACCCTTCATGTCGGTGGGCGCGATATGGCCTTCATCGAGGATGCGCAGCGCATCGATCAACTCGCGGCGGAAGTAGGCGCTGCGACGCGCGTCGTAGGCGAGCGTCGCCAGCGAAGCGATCACCGAAAAGCTTCCGCCATACTTGCCGTAGCGGGTCTCGACTCCCCAGAGCGCGACGATGAAGCGCGGCTGGACCCCGTAGCGCCGGCTCACCGCCTCGAGCAATGCGCGGTTCTCGCGCAGCTTCTGTATGCCTTCCGCAACCAGCGCCGGCGTCACCCGCCTGGCCATATATTCGCTGAAGGTCTGCGTGACCTCGGGCTGCTTGCGGTCGAGCTCGACGACACGGGTAAGGGGTTCGATGCCGGTAAGCGCCGCGTCGAGGGTTTCGGCGCGGATGCCGGCTTCGAGGGCCTCGGCGCGCAGGTCGGCGAGCCATTCGGAGAACGATGGGCGGGCGCCCTGGTCGGCACTCGGCTCCTGGGACCCCGCGGGAAACGCCGCGAGACAGAGAGCGAGAATTACCGCAAAGGCCAGATCGGATCGTCGCGTCATCCGGAGAATCATCGCGGCTCCTGATCACCGAACCGTTAACGAGAGCGGCGCCGATCTTTGTCGATGCCGATTGGGATGGCAAGCGCCTTTGCAGCGCCGCCACCGCGGCGTACCATGCGACAAGGCAGGCTGTCCATCGGATGAAGACGGATCATGAGCAGCCCTGACAGACGCCCGATCGAGGGTCCTTGCGCTTGGCGGGGCGAGGATATCTCCGGCCCCGACGACTGGATTCGACCGCTTTCGAGCGCTGCGCTCGACGAGATCGACGCTGCGCTCCGCGCGGTTCAGGCTCGCGGTCTTGCATGGCGAAAAATCACGCGCGACGATTTTCCCCTGCCCCGCTTCGCCGGCGAGCTCCGCGCGGTCGCCGACGAGCTCGAGCGCGGTCGCGGCTTTCTCAGACTGCGCGGCCTCCAGATCGCGCGCTATGACGAGGACGAGATCAGACAAATCTTCTGGGGCATCGGCACGCATCTCGGCGTGGCCCGCCCCCAGGACGCAAGCGGCGAGATCATGGGCGAGGTGTGCGACGAGGCTCGCGCCTTTGGCGCCGTACGCGAGACGATCGAGCCGTTGCCCGATGGCGCACGGCCGCTTACGTCGCGCGCCCGGGCGCGTTCGAACGGCCCCCTGCGCTTTCATACCGACCGCGCCGACGTCATCGCACTCCTCTGCGTGCGGCGCCCGCGGGCGGGCGGGCTCAGCAAGATCGCCAGCTCGGTCGCCGTGCATAACGAAATCCTGGCGCGCCGCCCGGATCTGCTCGAACTGCTGTATCGGGACTACTACCGCAGCCGTCAGGGCGAGGAAGCGCAAGGCGCATCGCGCCATTACGCCCTCCCCGTCTTCGCGGTGCACGAGGGCCACTTCACCAGCCAGTATTCGCGCACCTTCGTCGAGGCGGCGCAGCACATCCCCGGGGTCCCGCGTCTCACCCCGGCGCAGGACGAAGCGCTTGACCTGCTCGCCGAGGTGGCCGAGGAGCTTTGCATCGCCG
The DNA here is from genome assembly GCA_046758065.1 of Alphaproteobacteria bacterium. Classification (GTDB taxonomy): domain Bacteria; phylum Pseudomonadota; class Alphaproteobacteria; order JAAXGF01; family JAAXGF01; genus JBHHZM01. The sequence goes on from JBHHZM010000061.1 coordinate 12,616, forward strand.
CGCCCTTCGAACCGGGCGATATGCAGTTTCTCAACAACCACGTGATCTATCACGCGCGAAGCGCCTTCGAGGACGGCGACGACGGACGCAACCGCCTGCTCTACCGGCTCTGGCTGTCGATGCCCGACAGCCGGCCGCTGCCGCCGGGATTCGAGATCCTGTGGGGACGTGTCGAGCCGGGGGCGCTGCGCGGCGGCATCACACAACACTCCGCGTAGGCCATTGCACCCCCGCGGAGTCCCCCTATATGCGATGGACGTGGATGGGTGGCCGAGCGGTTTAAGGCACCGGTCTTGAAAACCGGCAGGGGTCAACAGCCCCTCGTGGGTTCGAATCCCACCCCATCCGCCAGCTTTCCCCGCCGTACCGGCTCGCACAGGCTTTTCACCTCGAGGCATATCGATCTCACGCCCGGCCGGGAGTTTTTCCCTGATAATTCCCCCGGCCCCGGACTGCCGAGGTTCCGTTTCCGCACCGGATTGGAACGGGACTGCCCCCTTAAGTCGCGATCGGAGGAAAACGACGTTTCACGTGAAACATCAATTCGTTATCCATTTAATCTTTCGTTAACCATTAATAATTTTTCTCCGAACTACTACATTAATATATATCGCCAATCATTTGTTTTACCGTCGTTATTCGAAACTCGCAAATCATTCCGTGCATGTGTCGTTAACCATGGCATCGAACCAGCGCAAACCGGAAGCCGCGCCACGCGAGCTTCGTGGGGCGGCCGCGATTGCCAGGCCCGCTTCCAACGCCGGGGCGACGGGCGCCGCATGGCGTCCCGGTTGCGATTTGCCCTGCGCATCCTGATCTACTGTTTCCTTCTCGGGTGCGTCGTCGCGAAGCCGGCAGTCGCAGACGGAGCTGCGGACCTCGAACTGGTGCTCGCGATCGACGCCTCGTCGAGCGTTTCCTACGACGAGTTCCAGCTCCAGATGTTCGGCCTCGCCGCCGCTTTCCGGGATCCCGCGGTGATCAACGCGATTCGTTCGGCGGCGCCCGGCGGGGTCGCCGTCAGTCTGGTGCAGTGGGCAAGCGCTCACCAACAGGCGATCGCGGTCAACTGGACACTGGTGCGAGACGCCGCTTCGGCTGCGCTCCTCGCCGATCGCATCGATGCGGCGCCGCGTCTGGTGATCGGCGGCGCGACGGCGATCGGCAGCGTCGTCAGCTTCGCCATCGACCTCCTGAATGACAACCGTTTCGTGGGGAAACGGCGCGCGATCGATGTCTCGGGAGACGGCAAGGCGAACCAGGGTCCCTCACCCGCCGCCGCACGTCGGCGCGCCCTCACCGCGGGCATTACGATTAACGCTCTCGCCATACTCAACGAGGAGCCGGCGCTCGACGCCTACTACGACGCCATCGTCGTCGGCGGCGCCGGCTCGTTCACGCTGGTCGCCGACGACTACGAGGACTTCGCCCGCGCGATCCGCCTCAAGCTGATCCTCGAGATCACCGGTGCGTCGATCGCCCGACGCGACCTCGGCCACGGTTAATGCGCGATCGCGTCGCTTCGGATCCGACCGTTAGGGTCTTCGCCCGTCGTGTCACAGCGATAGAGATCCCGGGTGAGGTTGTCTCATCTTCGACGCCGATAACTGGTGAAGGAAAAATCGGAATTGCGGCGTCCATCCCAAATATGGCTGTTTCTATGTTTTTACGTAATTACAGACTATTAAACGACGTTGCTATAACTAATTCATAGAATTATCTAACTAACGTAATTACTTATATTAACACACTAATTGTCATTGTTCTACGATCTGTGGGGCGAACAATGAATACCGCGATGCCGGCGTTCGATCAAGCCCGCGGCGCCGCGCGTGGAAACCGGCGAAATGCCTTGCCTGCGCCACATTGGGGTCGCAATCGCGCCGCAATCGCCTGCTAGACCCAGGACAGGGTTGTAATACGTCCCGTTGATCGAAAGAGGCCTGCCATGATCGTATCGCAACGCATCGGCGTCCTTGCCGTCGCCCTCGTCCTGCCTTTCCTCCTCTCCGTTCCCGTATCGGCCGGCGGCATGCCGCCCGAGTACGAAATCGACGCCAACGGCGAACCGCTCGACGCTCAGCCGCCGGAGGCCGCCGCGATGGCCCCGACAACGAGTGGGCCGGAAGCGACGCTGTTAAGCCTCGTCGCCGCTCGTCCCGACGAGAATGCCGCCGATTCCGGGGACCCGGCAGCGACGACAACGCCACCAGTCGATGATCTCATGCGGCGCGACCACCGCTAACCATTCGTCTGCCAGCACGCCGGGGCGCGAAACCGCCACACCCCGCGCCCCACAAGGCTCTGGCGGCACGCGGAACCCTCGGCTACCCTCCCCCGCCGGAGGGTCGCCGCGCCGTGAAATCCGTTCTGCTCGCCGCCGTCTTAAGTCTCGCCCTTGCGGCGCCTGCGCGCGCGGATATTGCCCAAGCCATGGCCGCCTACCGGGCCGGCAACTATGAGGCGGCTTTCCGCGCCTTCGCGACACTCGCCGAGGCCGGCGATGCGAACGCCCAGTTCAACCTCGGCAACATGTACATGGGCGGCAAAGGCGTCGTCCGCGACTACGCCGAGGCGCACAAGTGGTACGAGCGCGCCGCGGCGCAGGATCTCGCTGTCGCCCAGACCCGTATCGGTATGCTCTACTTCGAAGGGCTGGGCGTCGTCCGCGACTATGCCGAGGCCGAACGCTGGTTCCGTCGCGCCGCGGCCCGCGACGAGCCCGACGCCGAAGCGCGGCTCGGCGTCATGTACCTCGAGGGACGCGGCGTTGCGCGCGACGCCGGGCAGGCCCACGACTGGTTTCGCCGCGCCGCGGCCCGCGACGACCCTCTCGCCGAGTATTATCTCGGCATGATGCGGCGCCGCGGCATCGGCATCGGGCGCGACGACGCTGCGGCCGCCCGCTGGCTGCGCCGCGCGGCCGAGCAGAATCACCCGCTGGCCCAGTTCGAACTGGGACTGATGCGGCTCGCCGGCGAAGGCGTAGCGCGCGACGCCGGCAAGGCCGAAGCCTGGTTCTGGTTCGCCGCCGAACAGGGCCTTTCGGTGGCGCAGTACGACCTCGGCCTGATGTACGCGCGCGGCGACGGCGTGACGCGCGATTACGTCATAGCGTACAAATGGCTCGATCTCGCGGCGGCGAACGCGCTTCTCGACGACGAGCGTTCCCGCGCCGAACGAAATCGGGCGCGCATCGCCCGTCTCATGTCCCCGGCCGAGATCGCCAGCGCGCGGAGACGGACACGCACTTGGCTCGCAGAACACATGAAGTAAAAGCCAAATACCCCTGATTTAGTTTCCGAACAGGCCCTTCAACATCTTGAGAGGATTAGGAGCCGTCGTCCCTTGCTCGCCGCCCTGTCCGCCGCCGGTTACGCCTTCGACCAGCCCCTTGACGCCACCGGCGCCCTGGCCGACGAGGCCCTTGCCGGTCTCGATCAACGCCTTCGGCGACTTGGCGACACCTTCGACGATGCCGGCAAGGTCGGGCCGATAGGCGATGTCGTGCCATGGTCCTTCGGCGATCACCGGCACCATGATGCCGGCGACGTCGGTCGCGCCGCCCTGGCCCTCGGCCGTAGCCGCGAGCTTGGGCTCGATCCGGTACTTGAGCCTGCGCGCCGGCAGATCGACGGTGCCTGAGCCCTGAATGCGCAGGAGCGGCGCCAACAGTTTCAGGTCGTCATTCCGCAAGATGCCGTTTTCGATGACGAAGCTGCCCGATAATTCCGCGAAGTCGGTCTTTTGCGCCTCGCCCGCGCCGGCGCCGAGGAAGGCCGACTTGACGTTGCGCACCATGGCGCCGATGTCGATCCCCTCGATGGCGCCGTCGAGGAAGGTCACCGATCCCTTGCCGTTGAGATTGGAGACGATCTCGCGCTCGCTGCGGCCGAAGCCCGTCACCGTGAATTCCGCCGCCGCCGTGCCCGAAAGACGCTCGAACCCCGCGGAGTCGCGGAGCAGCGGCTGCGCCTGAACGCCCGAGATTCGTACCGATTTGACGATACGCGGCACCTCCTTGCGCGTGTCGAGCTCGATGCGGGCGGCGCCGTTGCCGTCATAGAGCGCCATCTCGGCGAGATCGACAACGAGCCTGCCTCCATCGAGGTTCACCTTGAGGACGCTGCGGCCGATCTTAACCTTACGCGCTGCGAGAGCGCCGGTGCTGAAGGCGAGATCGGCGTCGAGCGCCTTGAGCGCGCTGAAGTCGATGGGCTCGTCGCTCCAGGTCCCGGGCGCTCCCGATGTACTCTCCGCAGTCGCTCCTTCACCGCCGGAAGCGGCGGATTCGGGCGGCAGATAGGGGTTGAGGTCGAGCGCGTCGACGTCGAGCCGGCCGGTTACCCGGGGACGGGCGCCGGCGAGATCGACCGCGAACGCGCCCCTGCCGTTAATCTCGTCGAACGAAATCTCGGCTTCCGAAAACGCGTAACGCCCGCGCCCGGCGCTCAGCACTCCCTTGACGCGGAACGGACCGAAGCCCGAACCCGCGACCTCGATCGGGTTGCCCGTCCAGGCGGCCAGCTCGCGCAGCGACGGCACGTCGAGGTCGATCCTGCCGTCGGCGCTGAATGCGGAACCGGCGGCCAGCCCGCCGGCGAACGAAAGAACCAGCGGCGAACTCTCGATCCGAGCGTTGATCTCGGCCCTCTCGCCGGCGGCGAGCCGCGCCGGCGTCACCACGCCGGCCTTCAAGGACAGGCGCTGACCGTTGAAGACCAGCGAGCCGTCGGCCTCGAGCGGGCTGTCGAGCGACGCCAGCGCAAGCTTCATGTTGATCTCGCTCAACCGGTAGTCGGCGCCGGTCGCATCGCGATAGGCGAGCGTACCGTTCTCGATCCGCACGTCGCCGAGGCGGAGGTCGGCAAGCGCCATTTCCCCACCGCCTTCGGATTGCGCCGGCGCCGCGCTCGGCGCCGCGCCTCCTGCAACGTCGAACGCCCAGTTGGGGCGGCCGCCGGAATCGACCTCGAGGTTGATCACGGGATCGACGAGGACGAAGCGAGCAATTTCTATAGAACCGCTGATTAGAGGAAATACTTCGAGTTTTGCTTCAAGACGCGACAGCGACACCATGTCGTCCGCGCCGGCGCCCGGAGCATTGGCGAAATGGAGGTTCTCGACCACGATCTCGACCGAAGGTAGCAGCGAAAGTCGGATGTCTCCGTCAATAACGAGATCGCGACCCGTTGCCGCCCGCACCTGCGCGGTAAGTTGTTCCTTATAGGTGTCGAGCGGCACCAGCATCGGGGCGATGATCGCCAGAACGATGATCCCGACGACGACACCGCCAATGGCGATCAGTGCCTTTTTCATAGCCGTTCTACTCGCAAGGATGTGTGACGATTGCCACACCTTACGTCTTGTTGTCGCCGCGCGACACGGTTAATCGCATGTTAACCTCTATGGACTACCCTGCCCTCGAGGGACTCCGGTCTCGGCGTCCGCCTCATTCTTCCCGGAATTCCAGGGAGTAAGAGGGACATGCAAAACCGGAACGACAGGAAGAAGGTCGGTCGCGCCCGCAAGTGGGCGGCGATCGGCGCCGCCGGGCTATGGATCCTGACGGCCGGCTGGTTCCAGTTCGTGCCGTCCCAGCAACCTTCCTACTCCTATCAGGGCTTTCAAACGGGCACGGCGGCGGAACAGTGCCGCGGCAAATATTCCAAACGCAGCTTCTCGGAGCGCTACGCCTGCACCACCGCCTCCCGGCTTGCCGGCGATCAGATGGTTTTCGTGACCGGCGTGATGAAAGTGCTGATCGTTTTCCTGCCGCCCCTGCTCCTTGCCGGCGGCTTCCGTTACGCCAAGAAACGCAAACGCAAGCTGGCCGCCGCCGCGCTCGCCCGGCGCAAGGCGGCCCACAAGCGCAAGCTTGAGGCGACCACGGCCCAAACGGGCGCAGCCGGGACGGCATAACAGGAAGGTCCCGAACTCGATTCCATCGTGATGGACGGCGGGCCAGCCCCCACGCGGGCGTGACCATGCGGCAGCGTCCGTCGATTCGAACCCGGTGAAAACCTACGACGCCGTGCAAGGGGGAAACTTGCACGACGTCGCTGGTTCGGAAGTGCTGGCAGCGCTCTGCGGTACGGCGGGGGGAGCCGACTGCGGACCGTCATGACCGTCCGGGGCCGGCGGTCGACGATCGAATGCGCTTGCCAGTCACCGTGTGGCGATAATTTCTCTTCTCCTCCATCTTGCGGATGATGCCATCGAGGCCGGTCCCGGCGCGCTGTTCTCGTCCCGAGCATCGGCGATGCCCCGGCCCTCCCGACCGGGCACCACTCTTTCGCCGCACTGGCGGACGAGGTCGTCGATGATCACAGTCGTCACGGTTGTCAACGCTCCAAGTTCTCGTTACATAGCGTGGTCGGATATCCGGCTCGCGTGAATGAATATTGATATAAAACCCCTAACAATTGTTTAATGTGAGAGACAAATTTTCAAAAAACTCATAAAAATATTTTTATTATTGTTTAGATAAAATTTTATGAAATAACATTTCATTTTATCATATAACTTTATCT
>JBHHZM010000062.1:0-19109 GCA_046758065.1 Alphaproteobacteria bacterium
GGCCGCGCCCTTCGAAGGCGCGCCGCCCATCGGCCAGGTCGAGCAGATCACGGGAACCGCCCAGGCCGTGCGCGCCGGCGTCCCGGTCGTCCTCAACGCGGGCGATCCCGTGTTCCAGAACGATGTGCTGCAGACCGGCCTGGCCTCGGAGCTGGTCATCGGCTTCGCCGACGGGACGATCTTCTCGCTCTCGGCCAACGCGCGCATGGTGCTCGACGCCATGGTCTACGACCCCGACGGGTCGGGCAATTCGCTCGTCATGTCGATCGTGCACGGAATCTTTTCGTACATCACGGGGCAGATCGCGCCGACGGGCGAGATGCTCGTCAAGACCCCGGTCGCCACGATCGGGGTCCGGGGCACCGTCGGGCACGGCATACTCGAGACCGTGGCCGGCCCCCTGAAGACCGTCGCTTCGAAGACCGAGGGCGGCACGCCCGCCGACGTGACGCTCGAAGACCCGCTCACCGGGGCGAAGCTCGCCGACGTCACGGACCCCGGGTCCGTGTACGAGATAGCCAGCCTGGGCGCGCCGGTGATCCAGCGGCCGCCGACGCCGCAGGAACAGCAGCTCTTCGCGCAGCGGGGCCAGGACGTTCGCGCCATCCAGGACACGTTCCAGTTCCAGTACGGACTGGAGCAGCCGATCGATCAGCCGGAGCAGGGTCCCGGTCAGGGCGGCGACGTGGGCGACACCGGCGCCGTGCAGCCCCCGGCGGGCGCGCCGACGCAGACTGGCGCGGCACCGGAAGCCCAGGCGGCGCAGGCCGGTACGGGCGGCCCGCTCGTCGCGCAGGCCGGGCCCACCCCGGCCTCCGGCGGCATCGGCGGCTTCGACGAGCCCGAGTTCGTGGAGCAGGAACCGACTGAGCCCGAGGTCACGTCCTCGAACACGCAGACGACGCAGACGACCAGCCCGCCGCCGTCGACCTCCGACGTCCCGGTCGGCGGGCAGACGGCGGCGCCACGGGAAACGACCACGGAGCCGATCGCCGCCGCCGACACGCGCACGGCACCGCTTCCAAGCAGCGGCACCGCGGGGGTTCAAGACGCCGCGGCGGCTACCGCGGGCACGAGCACGCCGCCCCCCGCGAGCATCGGCACTTCGGGGGCCCAAGTCTCCGCGCCGACCGCCGCGGCGGTCAACAACCCGCCGGTGGTGGACAGCACCGCGTCTCCGATCGCCGAGGACTCGCCGAACAACGCGCTCGGCCTGGCCGCGCCCGTCGATCCCGACGGGGACGCGCTGACGATCACCGTGACGGGCCTGCCCGATCCCGCGCAGGGCTCGGTCACGCTGGCCGACGGCACGGCGGTCAGCCTCAACCAGACGCTGACCGCCGCCCAGCTGGAAGGGCTGCTGTTCGTGCCGTTGCCGAACGCGAGCGGCCCGGCGGGGCAGTTCGTCTATACCGTCTTCGACGGCACGAATACGGTCGAGGTGCCGGTCGCGCTCAACATCGCCCCGGTCAACGACCCGCCGGAGGACTTCGACGTGGCCGTGACGGCCCCGTTCGTCGAGGCGCCGGCCGTCGTTCTTGCCCCCGGGGTGAGCCTCGGCGGCAACGGAAGCGCCGCTGGCGACGCCGGCAATGGCGCCGCGGCGGCCGGTGGGCTGCCGGTCCCGACGAACGGCGAACTCGTCTCCGGTCTGGGCGGCCCGGCCGGGTTCGGCGAGAACACCTTTGCCCGCAACGACGACGGCTCGGTCGAGGTCGACGTCACGCCGGTCTTTGGGCCCCAGGGGATCAACTTCTTCGGGACCTTCTTCACCAGCATCTTCATCAACAACAACGGGAACATCACCTTCGGCGACAGCCAGAGCACGTTCACGCCGTTCGCGATCACGGGCGACACGGGGATTCCGATCATCGCCCCCTACTTCGCCGACGTGGACACGAGGGGCGGGACTGTTCCGGCATTCGACGCCGCCGGCACGTCCACCGGGTCCAATCTCGTCTACTGGGACCTGGATACGGTCAACGGCATTCTGACGATCACCTGGGACGACGTCGGCTTTTTTTCGCACGATACGAGCCTGTCGAACGCCTTCCAGCTGCGCATTTTCGATAACGGCGGCGGGGACTTCGGCTTCGAGTTCCGGTACGAGGACATCAATTGGACCACCGGCGACGCCAGCGACGGCAGCGGCGGGCTCGGCGGCACCGTCGCGAGGGCCGGCTGGTCGGCGGGCGACGGCGTCAACTTCTTCGAGCTTCCGCAGTCGGGCGTGCAGGACGCGATGCTCGCCCTGGAGGACATCGTCAGCAATATCGACGCGCCGGGCGTCTGGCAGTTCGGGGTCGAGGCCGGTGATGTCGTCGATGCCGGAACGAGCTTGGACCCCGGCTTCCTGTTCGAGTTCCAGATCGGCGAGAACGACATCGTCGCCGACAACATCCACGGCACCGACATCGAGGACGGGGTCACCACCCGGTTCACCATCACCAGCCTGCCGACCGACGCGAACGGGGACGTCGTCGGCCTCCTGCTGATCGACCGTGGCGGCACCGGGGTGATCAACGAGATCGTCGGACCGGGCTTCGCCGACGTGCCGGTCGACGTCCAGTCCGGGGATTCGGTCTTCTACTTTCTCGATTTGGACGGTCTGGCCGCGAAGCCCGCATTCGTGAGTTTCGATTATTTCACCACCGACTCGGGCGGGCTGCCCGGCGACGGGGCGACCGTCACGGTCAACCTGGGCAACGCGCCGCCGCAGGTGGACAGCCCGCAGGTCACGGTGGACGAGGACTCGCAGGACACCGCCCTCGGCCTGGCCGCGCCGGTCGATCTCGACGGCGACCCGTTGACCATCACGGTGGTCTCGCTGCCGGATGCGGCCAAGGGAACGGTGACGCTGGCCGACGGCACGGCGGTGAGCGTGGGGCAGCAACTGTCGGCGGCCGATCTGCAAGGCCTTCAATACGACACGGTGACCGACGCCTTCGGCGCGGCGGGGCAGTTCGTGTATTCGGTCAGCGACGGGGCCTTCACCGTCGAGGGCACGGTCGATCTCGACATCGCGCCGGTCAACGACCCGCCGGTGGCGCGGGACGACGCGCTCGCGACCGACGAAGACACGCCGCTCGCCGGCAACGTGCTGGCGGACAACGGCAGCGGCGCGGACGGCGACGTCGAGGGCGACACGCTCACGGTCACGGCGGTCAACGGGGTCGCGGTCGATGTCGGAACCCAGATCACGCTGGCGGGCGGGGGGTTGCTGCGGAACTTCGACGACCCGATGGTCACGGGCGGCGACTTCTTCGGCGGCTCGGTGGCGCTCGACGGCAACAAGGTGCTGATCGGCGCGTCGTCCGACGACACCAGCGGGACCGACGTCGGTCAGGCGCATCTGTTCGACGCCACGACCGGCGCCCTGCTCCGGACCTTCGACGACCCGACGGTCACGACCCGCGACTTCTTCGGCACCTCGGTGGCGCTCGACGGCAACCTCGTCCTGATCGGCGCTTTCGCCGACGACACCGACGGGGTCAACGTCGGCCAGGCGCATCTGTTCGACGCCACGACCGGCGCGCTGCTGCGGACCTTCGACGACCCCACGGTCACGGGGTCCGATCGATTCGGCACCTCGGTGGCGCTCGACGGCAACCTCGTGCTGATCGGCGCGCCGTCCGACGACACCAGCGGGACCGACGTCGGCCAGGCCCATCTGTTCGACGCCACCACCGGCGCCCTGCTCCAGACCTTCGACGACCCGACGGTCACGGGCGCCGACAGCTTCGGCGCCTCGGTGGCGCTCGACGGCAACCTCGTCCTGATCGGCGCGCGCGGCGACGACACCAGCGGGACCGACGTGGGCCAGGCGCACCTGTTCGACGCCACGACCGGCGCGCTGCTGCGGACCTTCGACGACCCGACGGTCACGGGGTCCGACTTCTTCGGCTCCTCGGTGGCGCTCGACGGCAACACCGTGCTGATCGGCGCGCCGCAAGACGGCACCAACGGGTTCTTCGTGGGCCAGGCGCACCTTTTCGATGCCACCACCGGCGCGCTGCTCCAGACCTTCGACGACCCGACGGTCACGGACGCCGACATCTTCGGCGCCTTGGTGGCCCTCGACGGCAACACCGTGCTGATCGGCGCGCCGTTCGACGACACAAACGGGGACTCCGTCGGCCAGGCGCACCTTTTCGACGCCGCGACCGGCGCGCTGCTGCGGACCTTCGACGACCCGACGGTCACGAGCACCGACCGCTTCGGCACCTCGGTGGCGCTCGACGGCAACACCGCGCTGATCGGCGCCAGCGGCGACCGGTTATTCGTCGGCCAGGCGCATCTCTTCGACACCGCGGCCGGGGGGCTGCTTCGGCTGAACGCCGACGGGACCTTCGACTACGACCCGAACGGCGCGTTCGATTTCCTGGGCGCCGGCGAGACCGCGACGGACAGCTTCACCTACGCCATCTCCGACGGCAACGGCGGGAGCGACACCGCGACCGTCACGATCGACATCGCGGGCGTCAACGACGACCCGGTGGTCAGCACGGGCGCGGCCTCGGTCGCGCGCGGCGACAGCGTGACCGTCACCGGGACCGTCCTTCAGGCCACGGACGCCGAGACCAGCCCGGCCGGGCTCGCCTATACCCTGACCGGCGAGGTCAACGGCATCGTCCTGCTCGGCGGCGACCCGCCGCCCCAGGGGCGCTTCACGCAGGCGCAAGTGGACGCCGGCCAGGTCACGTTCGAGCACGACGGCAGCGGGACCGGCGCGGCGAGCTTCACGGTCGTCGCCGAGGACCCGGACGGCGGCTCGAGCGGGCCCGTGACCGTGGACCTGAACGTCACGAACCTGCCCTTCTCGGGCGACGTGCAGGAAGCCGGCGCGAGCCTGACGGAGACCCTGGACCCGCGCGCGACCTACCTGCGCACCAACGCCGACCAGAGCCAGAACGCCACGGCGTTCTCGCTCGCCGCGCTCGGCCTCGTTCCGGGCGACATCGCGGTCCTGGAGCCGCTCGGCGACTATAGCCCCGCCAACGGCTTTCCCGATACCTCCGACGGGACGGTCGGGGTCTTCAGCGGCAGCGACATCCTGCTCGCCTCGGATCAGACGAACCGCGTCCCGGACGCCATCGACGCCGGCGAGGACGTGCTGACGAGCCCGACCTTCTTCGGCGGCTTCGCGACCGATATCCCCGAGGACTTCGAGGTCGATCCGGCGCTCCTGCGGGTGCCGGACGGGGCGAGCCACCTGTTCTTCTCGACCACGAACGGCTTCTTCCAGGACAACAGCGACCCCGACGGCGATTACGCCGTGCGCATAAACAAGCCGCTGGTCGTCGGCGTGGCCGGCGAGGGCTTCTTCGCGCTGAACGCCGGGGAGACCTTCACGGAGACCGACGTCATCCTCGGCTTCGACGCGGGCTCGCGCGCGACGGCGAGCGTGAGCGGCGCGGGCGCCGGCCTGACCGTGGAGAACATGGCCATCGGCCAGCGCGGCTTCGCCGAGTTCACCCTCGGCGGCGGCGCGAGCCTGACCGCCGGCAACGTGGTCCTCGGCTTCGAGGAAGGCGGCGAGGGCCGCCTCACGGTCGACGGCGGCGGCACCGCGCTGAACGTGACCGCGGGCACCAGCCTGGTCGTCGGCGAGGCCGGCACGGGCGCCTTGGACATCACCGGCGGCGCGAGCGTGACAGTCGGCACGCCGGGCAGCGACGCCGAGATGATAATCGGCGAGGAGCCGACGGGCGTCGGCACGGTGACGGTCAACGACGCGACGCTCACCGTCAACGGCAGCGGCGGGTTGACCGTCGGCAACGAGGGAACGGGCACGCTGTTCATCGAGTCCGGCGGCACGGTCACCGCCAACGGCCAGTTCAACAACATCGCCAACGCCGGGGGGTCGACCGGCACGGTTCACGTCGAGGCGGGCGGACAGTTCGACGTGGCGGGCAGGCTGACCGTCGGCGGCGGCTCCTTTGATGCCAACGCCGGATTCGGCCGGGACGCGCCCGCCTTCGGCACATTGGAGATCTACGGCGGCACCGTCACCGGCCAGAGCGTCAGCATCGGGCAAAACGAGCGCGGCGTCGGCACGGTCGTCGTGGATCACGGCGGCATCTGGACCATGTCGGGCGATCTGCTCGTGGGGGCCGCGGGGACCGGCACGCTCAAGGTCACACACGGCGGGCAAGTGAGCGTTGCGGCCGATTCGAACGCGTTCGTCGCGATCGGCAACGAAGTGGACGGCGTTGGGACCATGATCGTCGAGGGCATTGGCTCGGTCTTGGACATCGTCACGGTGAACCCCTCGGATGGCGTCAACACGTTCGGCCCGTCCCTGAACGTCGGACATCAAGGGACGGGGACCTTGATCGTCAGCCACGGCGGCATCGTGAACGTGACAGGCCCGGTCGGGGGCCTCGAGGCTTTCATGGCGGTTGCCCTCGCCGGCGGCTCGAGCGGGATGGCGACCGTCAGAGGCGCGGGATCGGAACTCAACGTTGACGGCTTTGTGGCCGTCGGCGGCGGGTTCGTCGACCCCGGCACCGGCTTCGGCGTGCCCGGCGCGCCGACCAGCGGCACGCTCGATCTCTTTGGGGGCGGGGCGGTCGCGGTCGGCACCGGCATGGAGGTCGGGCAGGAGGCGAACAGCACCGGCTCGGTCCTGGTCAGCGGGATGTCGGTGCTCGACGTCGCCGGCGGGATCGGCGTGGGCACCGGCGCCGGGATGGGCATCTTCGAGATCGTCAACGGCGGCAGCGTGAGCGCGCAGGGAATCACGGTCGGCGCGAAAGGCACGCTGAGCGGCGGCTCGGGCACGGTCACGATCTCGGGTCTGGGGAACGGCCTGCTGGCGCTGAGCGGCGCGGTCGTCAACCTGGGGCAGGCACCTGGGACCTTCGTTGTCGAGGGCGACTACACCCAGAACGCCAGCGCGACGCTCAACGTCACCCTCGGCGCGGGCGGGGCCGCGATCGGCGTGACCGGGACCGCCTCGTTCGCCGGCGGGGCCACGGTCAACCTGGTCCAGCGGGATACCGCGCGCTTTGGCGACGCCGCCACGCTGGCCGCGGCGGCCACCCTGGGTCTCGCGATCGCGGACATCAACATCCTCGGTGCGCTCGACGCCGGGCTGACGCTGGACATCCGCGATACCGGCGCGGCGTTCCAGTTCACCACGATCACGACGGACACGCAGATCCGCAGTACCGAGGGCTCATTTTTCACCGTCGAGGTGACGGACGCCAAGCAGCTCTACCGCGATTTCGTGAACAACGTCGCCAACGGCGGCACCGTGGAGGTCACGAGCAGCGCCGGCGCCGAGTCCTTCGCGGCCTTCAACGACGACGTCTCGACGACGGACATCAACGTCACCGCCGCGGCCGCGGGCGCCTCGCGCCTGGTGCTGAACAGCGATTCCACGGCCAACACCCTGAACGTCGGCCGGGACGGCGCCGGGGCTGCGACCGCCGTCGTCGGCAGCAGCGGATCGCTCGACGTCTCCAACCTCGCCATCCTCGGCGATACGGGGACCGGCCGGGCCGAGCTCTTCGTGCATGGGTCCATGTCCGTACCCGACATGTTGATCGGCAACCAGCCGGGCGCGCAGGGCCACGTCACCGTGGACGGCGGACTCCTCGACGTGACCGGCACCAGTACGCTGCGCGTCGGGGTCGAGGGCACGGGCGATCTGGTCATCGAGCGCGGCGGCGTGGCGAACGTCGCCTCGGATGTCATCATCGCCGAGGCGGCGGGCTCGACCGGCACGGTGACGGTTCGGGACGACGGCTCGCAACTCAACGTCGCCCGGAATATTTTCGTCGCCAACGGCGCCTTCGACACCGGAACCGGCTTCGGCACGCCCGGCGCGGCGACCACCGGAACGCTCAACGTCGAGGCCGGGGGCTCGGTCGAGGTCGGCGACGACGTCTTCATCGCGCCGCGCGCGGATACGATCGGCACGGTGAACGTCACCGGCGTCGGCTCCCGCCTGACCGTTTCCACGACGGATCTGATTGATACCCGCATAACCGTCGGGGCCAGCTTCGACGGCACCGGCGGCACCGGGCAACTGACGGTCTCGAACGGCGGCTTTGTCGGCACGGTGCTGTTGGAGACCGGTCGCAGCGGGTCGGCCGACAATCTAACGATTGTCCAGGGCGCCGGTTCGACCGTGCGGGTCTCGAACGAGTTCGGCACCGCCTTCGCCGACCCGGCCGACGGCGGCGCCTTCCTGCGCGTCGCCCGGGAAGGCGGCCAGGTCGGCGAGATGCGCGTGCTCGAAGGCGGGCAGGTCTTCGTCACATCCACGCCCGGACAGAACGCCCCGGTCCTCCAGATCGCGCGCAACGACGGCAGCACGGCCAAGCTGCTGATCGACGGTCAGGGCGCCGATCCGGGCACTACGTTCATCGAGATCTTTAGTCCGAACACGCTGGCGGAACTTGCCGCGACCCTTCCGGCGGGAGCGGAGCCGTTCGGTCCCTTGGCCCAAATAAGCCGTACCGGCGACGGCGAGGTACGCCTCGTCAACAGCGGCGAGCTTCGGCTGATCGGAGAGGGCGCCACCGCAAACGTCTCGCAAGGCAATAGCAATATCACCAGCCCGCGGCCCTCCGATGGCAACATTCCCGAGCGGGCCGCCCAAAGCGACCTGTTCATCGAGACTGGCGGCAAGTTGTTGATCGACGGCCTGGGCGGCGCAGCCACCTTCAACATCGGCCGCGAGGCCAACGCCAACGGCTTTGCCAGTATCACCGGTTCCGACTCCGCGATCGAGATCGCCGGAAGGGGCGCGAGCCTGATCGTCGCCAATGAGGGTCTGGGCGAGTTGAGCGTGGAAGCCGGCGCGACCGTCCGAATCGAGAGTGACGTCGACCCGGCCGATATTTTCACCGTGGCCAACTTCGATGTCGGTTTCGAGTCGACGGGCGACGGTGCGGTCACGGTCACGGGGGCCGACTCGTCGATTACCTTGGCCGCGACCGGGGCCTTGGCGAGCGACATCGGCGCCTCCATGGACATCGGCCGCTTCGGCACGGGCGAGTTGAGCGTGCTGGCGGGCGCGACCGTGTCCAACGATCCCACGGGCGTCACGACCATCGGCCGCGAGGCCACCGGCGTCGGCACGGTCCGCGTCCAGGGCACGGACGCCACGACGCTCTCCACTCTCGACGCCGGCGCCTTTCTCCTGGTGGGAGAGGACTTCGACTTCACGACCCTCGCTCCGGCCGGCCCGAATACCGGCGGCGCGGGCACGCTCATCATCGGCGAGTTCGGCGTGGTCAATGCCGACGCGGTGTTCGTCGGAACCGATGGCATCGTTCAAGGCACCGGGGTTCTGGGCGCAGCCACGGCGAACGCCACGCTCAACGCCGGGGCGATAACCCTCGATGGCGGCACGGTCGCGCCAGGCTTCTCGGCGGGCACGCTCTCGATCGACGGCGATCTGACCGTGAACGGCGGCGCGCTCGACATCGAGCTCGGCGGCACGGGCGCCGGCCAGTCGGACCTGATCGAGGTCTCGGGTCAGGCCACGCTCAACGGCGGGCTGGTCGAGTTCACGCTGATCGACGGCTTCGTGCCCACGGCCGGGGATTCGATCGTCGTGCTCAGCGCGGCCGGCGGCTTGACCGCGACCGCCGGCAACGTCTCGCTCGTTTTCTCGGGTGTGACCCCCGACTTCGCGTTCGACGTCGCATTCGGGGCCAACGATGCAACGCTCACCGCGCTTGTGGATGCACAGGCGGGCGACAGCGCCCTGTTCTTCGGCGGCAACCTCGATGACGCGTTCACCGGCGGCGCCGGCGACGACGTGCTGACGGGCGGCGGGGGCGACGACACGCTCACCGGCGGGGCCGGGGCCGACACCTTCGTGCTGGCGGCGACCGGCGATCCGCTGGCGGCGGGCGACCTGATCACCGACTTCGAGGACGGCACCGACCTGATCGGACTCGAAGGCGGGTTGACGGCCGCGGAACTCACGACCGCCGACGGCGGGTCGAGCGATACGACCGTCTCGATCGCCGCCACGGGCGAGATCCTGGCCGTGGTCCAGGGCATCACGCAGGACCTGCTCACCGGCGACGACTTCGTCCCGGTCGCGTAAGAGTCCGACTCGAAATGAATTGATGGATTTCAATGGCTTGCGGATGCAGTCGTTGCCCCTGTTGTCACCCTCGCGCTTGACGCGAGGGTCCATCCATCGGCGAGACTGCGACCGCGATGGATTGCCGGATCAAGTCCGGCAATGACAAATTGAAGAACGGGTTGTGCCGACCCATTGATCGATAGGGCTTCATTTCGAGCCGGACACGAAGGACTGTCGGCCCGCTCGGACGCCGGCGGGATCGGGCGCCGCGCCGCTTGCCCGACCGGGGCCCGGTGGCCGATGATAGCCGCCGATGCCCAGGAACATCTTCCAACCGAAGAAGGCGGGGTGGCGCATGCAACAGGAACAGGACGGGCCCCGGAGCGGCGACGGGGCGGATACGCCGAAGGCCGCGACGGAGGCTGCCGCCGAGGCCGGTCAGGCCGCCCTGCCGCTGTTCTACAAGGAGCCGCAGCCGCTGCACGGCGCGGTGCACGGCGGCAAGGGCCTGAGGCAGCCGGGCGACTACCGGTTCGCCGCGAAGGCCCACGCCGTCGTCGTCCACGCCCAGGAGTTCCGCCTCGCCGCCGCGCACTATCCCATCGTCTTCGCCGACGACGACTCGTCCATGTCGCTCGCCGTGCTCGGCTACCGCGAGGGGCACAACGTCTTCGTCGACGAGGCCGGCCGGTGGGCCCCGGGGACGTACATCCCCTCCTATGTCCGGCGCTATCCCTTCGCCAGCGGCCAGGGCGCCAAATCGGACGAGGCGATTCTTTACATCGACGCGGCCAGCGACCTCCTCGTCGACCTGGAGGCCGACCCGACCGCCCAGCCGCTGTTCGCCGGCGGCGAGCCGAGCGAGCACACCAAGCGGGCGCTGGAGTTCTGCGCCGCCTTCCAGCGACAGGTGCCGGGCACCAACGCCTTCGTCGAGGCGGTCAAGGCGCGCGAGCTGCTCCAGTCCAGGGAGGTCAAGCTGGACCTGCCCTCGGGCGGGAACCAGCTCCTCACGGGGCTGCGCATCATCGAGGAGGAGAAGTTCAACGCCCTGCCCGACGACGTCTTCCTCGAGTGGCGCCGCCGGGGCTGGGTGGCGCTCGTTTACTGGCACTGGGCCTCGATGGATAATTTCCGGCGCATGCTCGAGCGCGCCTGAGGGCGCGGCGCGCGCACGGGCGTCGCCTGCGGCGCGAGACAGGGCGGAGCCGGCCCGCCGATATGGCGCAAGAGATTCGAGGGTCCGAGGCCGACGTTCCACCGGCCGCCGCGCGGCGGGCGCCCGGGCGGCGCCGGCCGCGCCCCGCGCCGCGCGCCCCGCTGGTCCGCGGGATCGGCGTCGGGCGCTGGCTCGGGCTGGCGCTGCTGGCGGCGCTGGTCGTGGCCCGCGTCTGGGACCCGATGCCGGTCCAGACCCTGCGCCTGCGGACGTTCGACCTGTATCAGCTCCTGCGCCCGCGCGAATTGCCGCCCCAGCCGGTCGCCATCGTCGACATCGACGAGGAGAGCCTGGCCGAGCTCGGCCAGTGGCCCTGGCCGCGCACGCTGCTGGCCGACCTGGCGGCCCGGATCCGCGACGCCGGGGCCGTCGCCATCGCCTTCGACTTCGTCTTCGCCGAGCCCGACCGCATGTCGCCCGACCGCGTCGCCGATGCCCTGACCGGCCTCGACGCGGATCTGCGCGCCCGGCTGCAGCGGCTGCCCACCAACGACAAGGTTCTGGCGCGCGTCCTGCGCGGAACCCGCGCCGTGCTGGGCCAGTCGGGCTATCCGCGCGCGCTCGGCAACACCTCGCGGCCCGTGCGCGCGGCGCCCGTGGCCACGCTCGGCGGCGATCCGCGTCCCTACCTGTTCGCCTTTCCCGGCATCGTGCGCAACATCGCCGAGCTCGAGGACGCCGCCGCCGGACACGGCATGCTCACGCTGGCTCCCGAGCGCGACGGCGTGGTGCGCCGGGTTCCGGGCGCGATGACCGTGCAGGGCACGATCGTTCCGGCGCTCGTGCTCGACCTGTTGCGCGTGGCGGCCGGGCGGAACGCCTTCCTGGTCAAGACCGATGCGGCCGGCGTACGCGCCTTCGCCGTGGCCGGCGTCGAGATCCCGACTGACCGGCACGGGCGCGTCTGGGTGAACTACGCGCGCCACGACCCCGCACGGTACCTCTCCGCCAGGGAGATCTTGGACGGGCGCGCGGCCAAGGGGAGCCTGGCCGGCAAGCTCGTACTCGTCGGCATGTCCGCGACCGGCCTGTTCGACGCGATATCGACGCCGCTCGATCCGGTCATGCCCGGGGTCGAGGTGCACGCGCAGTTGCTCGAGACCATCCTGACCGGGTCCTACCTCGTGCGGCCCAACTACGCGCTGGGCGCCGAGTTGGTGCTGACGGCCGCGGTCGGGCTGCTGATGGTCGGGCTGGTGCCGGTGCTCGGCGCGCTCTACACCCTGCTGCTCGGCGCCGCGATCGCGGCGGCCCTGTCCGCCGGGTCCTGGTATCTCTACGTGCGCGAGGGCACGCTGCTGGACGTGGCCTATCCGCTGGTCGCCAGCCTGGCGGTCTACGTGCTCCTGGTCTTCGTCAACTACTTCCGCGAGGAGACGCTGCGGCGCCGGGTGCGCGGGGCCTTCAGCCAGTACCTGTCGCCGGAGCTGGTCGAGCAGCTGGCGCGCCATCCCGAGCGGCTGGTGCTCGGCGGCGAGACCAAGGAGATGACGATCCTGTTCTGCGACGTGCGCGGCTTCACCGCGATCGCCGAGCGCTACAAGGCGGACCCGCAGGGGCTGACGCGGCTCATGAACCGGCTGCTCACGCCGCTCACCGACGCGATCCTTGGGCGCCGGGGCACGATCGACAAGTACATGGGCGACGCCGTCATGGCGTTCTGGAACGCGCCGCTGGACGACGCCCGGCATGCCGCGCACGCCTGCGAATCCGCGCTCGACATGCTCGCGGCGCTGGAGGGGCTGAACCGGGCCCGCGCGCGCGAGGCGGCGGAGGCGGTGCGCACGCACCTGCCGCTGCGCGTCGGGATCGGCGTCAACAGCGGCGAATGCGTGGTCGGCAACCTCGGCTCCGACCTGCACTTCGACTACTCCGTCCTGGGCGACGCGGTGAACCTCGCCTCGCGGCTCGAGGCCCAGTCCAAGACCTACGGCGTGGCCGCCGTGATCGGCGCGGCGACGGCCGGGCAGGTGGCGGAGCGTTTCGCGCTGTTCGAGCTGGATCTCATCCGGGTGCGCGGCAAGAGCGAACCCGAGCGCATCTACGCCCTGCTCGGCGACGGGGCGCTGGCCGGCGATCCGGCCTTCCGGGCGCTGGCCGAGCGCAACCGCGAGATGCAGGCGCACTACCGGGCGCGGCGCTGGGACGCCGCGCTGGAGGCGGTCTCGGCCTGCCGCGGCCTCGATCCCGGCCTCGATCTCGGGCCCTTCTTCGACCTCTACGAGGCGCGCATCCGCGCCTATCGGGCCGAGCCGCCGCCGCCGGCCTGGGACGGCGTGTTCGAGGCCGAGACCAAATAGCCCGGCCCGCTCGGCCGGCCGGGATCGCCCGGGTTTCGCGGAAGCGAAAGCAGTCTTTGAGTTCGGAAGGTTAATGGTGCCGCGGGGAGGAATCGAACCTCCGGCCCCACCCTTACCAAGGGTGTGCTCTACCCCTGAGCTACCGCGGCGCGAAGGCGGGCGTGGATAGCCGAAAAGGCGCCGGAAACATGCCACCGGCCCGCCGGCCTGGCAAGGCCGATGTCGCGCACGGCGCCGGCGCCGGCCGCCTTGACGTCGCCGCAATCGCCGCGCAGTCTCCCGGCCATGAGCGAGCGACCCCGGCGCGGCCCGCGCCTGTCCGAGAAGGGCCGGCAGGAGCGCGCGGACCGCCGGGCCCGCCTGGTCGAGGCCCTGCGCGAGAACCTGCGCCGGCGCAAGGCGCAGGCGCGCGGCCGGGCCATGGAAACCGAACCCTCGGGCCCGGACGCCGGCGCGCCGGGCGCGGCCGACGAGCCCGGCGGCGAGGCTTGAGGCCCCCCGGCCGATACAGTAGAAACGCGCAACTTTCCGGAAGGCGAGCCCGCCCGGCCATGCCCATCGTGCCCGACACCTGGATCCGCGACACGGCCAAGGCGCGCGGCATCGTCGTCGACCTCGCCCCGCTCGAGGGCGAGGCGGCGTGCGAGGCCCCGCACGCCGACCGGGGCGGCAAGTCCATGAAACGGCGCGGCATCACCCTGCCGCGGGCGTAGCCGGCGGCGATCGAAGGACAACGCATGGACAAGATCAGAATTCGCGGCGGGCGGCCGATCAACGGCGAGATCCCGATCAGCGGGGCGAAGAACGCCGCCCTGCCGCTGATGGCCGCCAGCCTGCTTACCGACGAGACGTTGACGCTGTCCAACCTGCCGCACCTGGTGGACATCACGACGCTCGCCAACCTCCTGGTCCAGCACGGCGTCGAGATCCGCATGAACGGCGCCGCGGCCAACGGCGGCCACGCGGGCCGGGTGCTCGAGCTCACCGCCCGCGACGTGGCCAGCACGCGCGCGCCCTACGAGCTGGTGCGCAAGATGCGCGCCAGCGTCCTCGTCCTCGGGCCCCTGCTCGCCCGCGCCGGGCGCGCCGAGGTCTCGCTGCCGGGGGGGTGCGCGATCGGCACGCGGCCGGTGGACCTGCACCTCAAGGCCCTGGCGCTGCTCGGCGCCGAGGTCGAGCTGCGCGAGGGCTACATCCATGCCAAGGCCCCGAACGGCCTGAGCGGCGCCGAGATCGTGTTTCCCGCGGTCTCGGTCGGGGCGACCGAGAACCTGCTCATGGCCGCCGCCCTGGCCAGGGGCGAGACGCGCCTGGTCAACGCCGCGCGCGAGCCGGAGGTCGGCGACCTGGCCGCGTGCCTCAACAAGATGGGCGCGCGCATCGAGGGGATCGGCACCGACACGCTGGTCGTGCAGGGGGTGGAACGCCTGCGCGGCGCCGAGCACGGCGTCGTTGCGGACCGCATCGAGACCGGCACCTACGCCATGGCCGCGGCGATCACCGCGGGCGAGGTGGATCTGGTGGGCGGCCGGGCCGAGCACCTGCGCGCGCTGGTCGAGCTGCTCGGCCAGGCGGGCGTGGCGGTGGCCGAGACCAACCGCGGCCTGCGCGTCGGGCCCGGCAACGGCCGGGTCCAGGGGGTCGACGCGATGACCGAGCCGTTCCCCGGCTTCCCGACCGACCTGCAGGCGCAGTTCATGGCGCTCATGTCGGTCGCCGAGGGCGCCTCGATGATCACCGAGACCATCTTCGAGAACCGCTTCATGCACGTCCCCGAGCTTTGCCGGATGGGCGCCAACATCAACGTGCACGGGGCCTCGGCCATGGTCCGGGGCCGGCCGTCGCTGACCGCGGCCGAGGTCATGGCGACCGACCTGCGCGCCAGCGTCAGCCTGGTCCTCGCCGCGCTCGCCGCCGAGGGCGACACCGTGGTCAGCCGCGTCTATCACCTCGACCGCGGCTACGAGGGGTTGGAGGGCAAGCTGGCCGCATGCGGCGCGGACATCGAGCGGATCAAGTGAAGGGACGCCCAGGGACACGCGACGAGGCCGACCTCGGCGCCCGCCCCCTCAAGCTGCGGGCCCACGACGCGGAGGACCTGCAGGCGATCGCGGCCTGTTTGCAGGACGCGCTCGTGCCGCTCTCGGACGTGGCCTATCTCAAGCCCGAGAAGCGCTTCGTCATGGTCGCCAACCGGTTCCGCTGGGAAGGCGCGGCCACTCAAGGCCCGGCCGCGGCCCGGCCCGAGCCGGGCTCGCCCGGCGACGCCCGCTTCGAGGCCGCCGGGAAGGACCGCCCCGCGCGGTTCTTCGAGCGGGTCAACTGCGGCGTGTGCTTCGACCGGGTCACGAAGGTAAGGGTCCGGGGCGTAGACCTGAGGGACAGGGAGCAGATCCTGAACCTTTTGACGCTCGGCGCCGCGCCGGGCGCGATCACGCTGGTCTTCTCGGGCGGCGCGGAAATCCGCCTTGAGGTAAGTCAGATCCGCTGCCACATGGAGGACCTGGGAGAGCCCTGGCCGACCCCCTGGCGGCCGTCGCACCCCTTGGAGGACCCGGCGGCGGACGGGCGGCGCTGAGTCGGCGCGCGCGAACGTTGGAGACGCCCTTGCCTGGCAACGAGACCCTCGTGCTGGCCCTGCCCAAGGGACGGATTCTGCGCGAGCTGACGCCGCTGCTGCGCCGCGCCGGGATCGAGCCGGAGCCGGCCTTCGCCGCCGAGGACGCCCGCCGGCTGCGCTTCGCCACCAACGACCCGCGCCTGGAGATCATCCGGGTGCGCGGGTTCGACGTGGCGACCTTCGTCGCCTTCGGCGCCGCGCACCTCGGGGTCGCCGGCAACGACGTCCTGATCGAGTTCGACTATTCCGAGCTCTATGCCCCGGTCGACCTCGGCATCGGCCGCTGCCGGCTGTCGGTCGCCGAGCCCAGGGACATGGTCGAGCGCGACGACCCCGCGCGCTGGAGCCATATCCGGGTCGCGACCAAGTACCCCGGGATCACGCGCCGGCACTTCGCCGCGCGCGGCGTCCAGGCCGAATGCATCAAGCTGAACGGGGCGATGGAGCTGGCGCCCGGGTTGGGCCTGTGCCGGCGCATCGTCGACCTCGTTTCGACCGGCGCGACGCTGGCCGCCAACGACCTGGTCGAGGTCGAGACCATCTCCGAGGTGACCGCGCGCCTGATCGTCAACCGCGCCGCGCTCAAGACCCGCGCGGCCGAGATCAACGGCTGGATCGAGCGCTTCCGCGAGGCGGCCGATGCCGCATAGGCTGGACGCGCGCGGCCCGGGCTTCGAGGCCGCCTTCGGCGCCTTCCTCGCCGCCAGGCGCGAGCCGCGGGAGGACGTGAGCCAAGCGGTCGCCGGCATCCTCGCCGACGTGCGGGCGCGCGGCGATACCGCGCTGATCGAATATACCCGGCGTTTCGACCGCGCCACGCTCGCCGCGGAAACCCTGCGCGTGCCGGACGCGGAGTTGGCCGCGGCCGCGGCGCGCTGCCCGGCCGAGACGCTGGAGGCGCTGGAATTGGCCGCCCGGCGCATCGAGGACTACCACCGCCGCCAGATGCCGGCGGACCTGGAGTACCGCGACGGGGCCGGCCTGCGCCTCGGCCACCGCTGGACGGCGGTGGCCGCGGCCGGCCTGTACGTGCCCGGCGGCACCGCGGCCTATCCCTCCTCGGTGCTCATGAACGCGCTGCCGGCCAAGGTGGCCGGCGTCGAGCGCCGGGTGATGGTCGTGCCCGCGCCGGACGGGCGGCTCGACCCGCTCGTGCTGGCGGCGGCGCGCCTGGCCGGGGTGACGGAGGTCTACCGCGTCGGCGGCGCGCAGGCCATCGCCGCGCTCGCCTACGGCACCGAGACCATCGCGCCGGTCGACAAGATCGTCGGCCCGGGCAACGCCTACGTGGCCGAGGCCAAGCGGCAGGTGTTCGGCGCGGTCGGCATCGACATGATGGCCGGCCCGTCGGAGATCCTGGTCGTCGCCGACGCCGAAAACGATCCGGCCTGGATCGCCGCCGACCTGCTGTCGCAGGCCGAGCACGACACCGCGGCGCAGGCGATCCTGATGACCGACGACGCGGACTTCGCCGAGGCCGTGGCGGCGGCGGTCGAAGGCCATCTCGCGACGCTGCCCCGGCGCGAGATCGCCGGCCAGAGCTGGGAGCGACACGGCGCGATCATCCTGTTGCCGGACCTGTGGGCCGCGCCCGCGCTCGTCGACCGCGTCGCGCCGGAACACCTGGAGCTGGCGGTCGCCGAGCCCGAGGCCCTGGCCGCGAAGGTTCGCAACGCCGGGGCCATTTTCCTTGGCCGCCACACGCCGGAGGTGATCGGCGACTACGTGGCCGGGCCGAACCACGTGCTGCCGACGGCGCGCGGCGCGCGCTTCTCCTCGGGCCTTTCGGTGCTGGACTTCATGAAGCGCAGCTCGCTGATCGCGTGCGGGCCCGAGGGGCTCGCGGCGATCGGTCCGGCGGCGGTCGCTCTGGCCCGCGCCGAGGGGCTCGACGCGCACGCGTTGTCCGTGGCGATCCGATTGAATCGGCGCGCGGGCGACTGAGGCGGACTCGCGCGCGGGGCAGGCGGATGAGTGCGCCGGGGCAACGACCGGAGTGCCGGCGCATCGTCGAGATCAGCCTCGACGAGCACACGGTGGTGCGCCGCAGCCCGGACGTGGAGCACGAGCGGGCGGTCGCCATCTACGACCTGATCGAGGAGAACCATTTCGCTCCGGCGGGCGACGACGGCGGGCCCTATCACCTGCACCTGTCGATCGCCGAGAACCGCCTCGTGTTCGACATCCGCACCGAGGCGGGTGAGCCGACCGCCACCGTGACCCTTCCCCTGCTGCCGTTCCGGCGCATCGTGAAGGACTACTTCGCCGTCTGCGAGAGCTACTACGAGGCGATCCGGACCGCCAGCCCGTCCAAGATCGAGGCCATCGACATGGGCCGGCGCGGCCTGCACGACGAGGGCTCGGAGCTGCTGCGCGAGCGCCTGGACGGAAAGATCGAGGTCGACTTCGACACCGCCCGGCGCCTGTTCACCCTGATCTGCGTGCTGCACATCCGGGGCTAGGCGCGGATGCGCGATTTACCCGGCGCCGTCCTGTTCGCCTGCACCCGGAACTCGGTGCGATCGCCCATGGGCGAAGCGCTGCTCAAGCACCTGCTCGGGCACCGGATCTACGTCGATTCGACGGGCGTGCGCGCGGGCGATATCGACCCCTTCGTGGTCGAGGTCATGGACGAAATCGGCATCGACGTCTCCCGCCACCGGGCCAAGTCCTTCGACGACCTGGAGGACACCTCCTACGACCTCATCATCTCGCTGTCGCCGGAGGCCCAGCACAAGGCGGTCGAGATGACACGGACCATGGCCTGCGAGGTCGAATTCTGGAACACCCTCGACCCGACGATCGTCGAGGGCAACCGGGAGGTCCGCGTGGCGGCCTACCGCGCGATCCGCGATCAGCTCAAGCGCCGGATCGAGGCGCGCTTCGCCCTCGACCTGAAGCCGGTGGTATAGCGGC
>JBHHZM010000063.1:0-18345 GCA_046758065.1 Alphaproteobacteria bacterium
CCAGCGCCCGGGCGATGGCGACGCGCTGGCGCTGGCCGCCCGAGAACTCGTGCGGATAACGGTCCCGGGTCGCGGGATCGAGGCCGACTTCCGTGAGCGCTTGGCCGATCAGCGCGCGTCGCGCCGCGCGGTCGCCGCCGAGGCCGTGAACCAGGAGCCCTTCCTCGATGATCTGGCCGATCGACAGCCTGGGACTGAGCGAGCCGAACGGGTCCTGGAAGACGATCTGCATTTGGCGCCGCAAGGGCCGCATCTCCTTGAAGCGCAGGCCCTGGATGCCGTGCCCGTCGAAGACGATCGGTCCCCGGCTGCGTTCGAGCCGCAGCAGCGCAAGGCCGAGCGACGTCTTGCCCGATCCCGATTCGCCGACCACGCCGACGGTATGGCCCTCGCGCACCGTGATGCTGACGCCGTCGACGGCGCGCACGTGATCGACCGTGCGGCGCAGCACGCCGCCCCTGACCGGGAAGTGGACCTTGAGGTCCTCGCAGCGCATCACGTCCGCCGCCTCCGCCGGCGCCGGGTCGGGCTGGCCCTTGGGCTCGGCGGCGAGCAGGTGGCGGGTGTAGGGGTGGCGCGGGTTCGCGAATACCTGCTCGACGGCGCCGTGCTCGACGATCTCGCCCTGCTGCATGACGTAGACCCGCTCGGACATCTTGCGCACCACCCCGAGGTCGTGGGTGATGAGCAGCAACCCCATGCGGGTCTTGCGCTGGAGCGCCTTCAGGAGCTTGAGGATCTGCGCCTGGATGGTCACGTCGACCGCGGTAGTGGGCTCGTCGGCGATCAGCAGCGCCGGGTCGTTGGCGAGCGCCATGGCGATCATCACCCGCTGGCGCTGGCCGCCCGAGAGCTGATGCGGATAGCTCTGAATGATGCGCTCGACGTCGCGCAGGCCGACCAGGTCGATGAGTTCGAGGATGCGCGCCCGCGCCGCTTGCGCCGTCAGGCCCTGGTGAAGCTCGAGCGTCTCGCCGATCTGCCGGTCGACCTTGTGGAGCGGGTTGAGCGCGGTCATCGGTTCCTGGAAGATCATCGACACCTGGCCGCCGCGCATGTCGCGCAGCACCGCCTTGGAGGCGCCGATCATCTCGCGCCCGCCGACGGTGATGCTGCCCGACGGGTGGCTCGCCAGCGGATAGGGCAGGAGCTGCAACACCGAGAGCGCGGTGACCGACTTGCCCGAGCCCGATTCGCCGACCAGCGCAACCGATTCGCCGCGGTCGACGTCGAGGCTGACGTGACGCACCGCGTCGTTGCGGCGTCCGCCGGTGGTGAAGGCGACGCTCAGGTCGCGGACTTCGAGAAAGCTCATCGCGCCGTCCCGCTCAGC
This sequence comes from Alphaproteobacteria bacterium, assembly GCA_046758065.1. Classification (GTDB taxonomy): domain Bacteria; phylum Pseudomonadota; class Alphaproteobacteria; order JAAXGF01; family JAAXGF01; genus JBHHZM01. Next base: position 1,334 of record JBHHZM010000063.1, read on the forward strand.
CCAGGGTCTTGCGCGGGTCGAAGGCGTCGCGCAACGCCTCGCCGATGAAGATCATGAGGCTCAGCATGATGGCGAGGACGAAGAACGCGGTGAAGCCCAGCCAGGGCGCCTGCAGGTTGGCCTTGCCCTGTTGCAGGAGCTCGCCGAGCGAGGGCGAACCGGGCGGCAGGCCGAAGCCGAGGAAGTCGAGCGAGGTCAGCGTGACGATCGAGCCGTTGAGGATGAAGGGCAGGAAGGTGAAGGTCGCGACCATGGCGTTGGGCAGCACGTGCCTGAACATGATCGCGACGTTGCCCAGCCCGAGCGCGCGGGCGGCGCGCACGTAATCGAAGTTGCGCGCGCGCAGGAACTCGGCGCGCACCACGCCGACCAGCGCCATCCAGCTGAACAGCAGCATGAGACCGAGCAGCCACCAGAAATTGGGCTCGACCACCGAGGCCAGGATGATCAGCAGGTAGAGCACCGGGAGCCCCGACCAGATCTCGATGAAGCGCTGGAACAGGAGATCGACCCAGCCGCCGAAATAACCCTGCACCGCGCCGGCGGCGACGCCGACGATCGAGCTCAGCGCCGTGAGGGTCAGACCGAAAAGGACCGAAATACGGAAGCCGTAGATCAGCCGGGCCACCACGTCGCGGCCCTGATCGTCGGTTCCCAGCCAGTTCTCGGCGGTCGGAGGCGAGGGCGCCGGCGTCGGCAGATCGAAGTTGATGGTGCTATAGCTGTAGGGGATCGGCGGCCAGATCATCCAGCCCTTCTTCTCGATCAGCTCGACGACGAATTCGTCGCGGTAGTCGGCCTCGGTGGGGAAATCGCCGCCGAAGGCGGTCTCGGGATAGGAAACGAAAATCGGGACGTAATAATCGCCGTCGTAGGCGATCAGGAGCGGCTTGTCGTTGGCGACGAATTCGGCGAACAGGCTGATCGTGAACAGCACGAGAAAGATCCAAAGCGAGACGAATCCGCGCCGGTTGGCCCGGAAGTTGTAGAGTCGGCGCTGGGTCAGCGGCGTGATGCGCATGCCGAGGAAGCGGTCCTCCGTCACCGCTCAGACCTCCCGGCTCTCGAAGTCGATGCGCGGGTCGATGACCACGTACATCATGTCGCCTATCAGGTTGAGCAGGAGCCCGAGCAGGGTGAAGAAGTAGAGCGTCGCGAACATGATCGGGTAATCGCGGTTGATCGCCGCCTCGAAGCCGAGCAGACCGAGGCCGTCGAGCGAGAAAATCACCTCGATCAGCAGCGCCCCGGTGAACAGGATGCCGACGAAGGCGCTGGGGAAGCCGGCGACCACGATCAGCATGGCGTTGCGGAAGACGTGGCCGTAGAGCACGCGTCGCTCGCCCAGGCCCTTGGCGCGGGCGGTCACGACGTACTGCATGTTGATCTGATCGAGGAACGAGTTCTTGGTCAGCATGGTGAGCCCGGCGAAGCCGCCGATCACCAGCGCCAGGATCGGCAGCGTGATGTGCCAGAAGTAATCGGCGATTCGCGCCGGCCAGCTCATCTCCTCCCAGTTCGGCGAGGTCAGCCCGCGCAGGGGGAACCAGTCGAGGTAGCTGCCGCCGGCAAACAGCACGATCATGAGGATGGCGAACAGGAAGCCGGGAATCGCGTAACCGACAATGACCACGCCGGACGTCCAGACGTCGAACCGCGAGCCGTCGCGCACCGCCTTGGCGATGCCGAGGGGAATCGAGATCAGATAGACCAGCAGCGTCGTCCACAGCCCGAGCGAAATGGAAACGGGCATCTTTTCGAACACCAGCTCGACGACCGAGCGGTCGCGGAAGAAACTGTCGCCGAAGTCGAAGCGCAGGTAGTTGCCCATCATCTTGAGGAAGCGTTCGTATGCCGGCTTGTCGAAGCCGTACATCCGCTCGATCTCCTTGACGAACGCGGGATCGAGACCCTGGGCGCCGCGGTACTTGCTGGTCGCGCCGCCGGTGCTACCGGTGGGCTGCGCCGCGCGCAGATCGGCGACGTCCTGCTGCGCGCCGGCGCCGAAGCGCGCCGTGGCCTCGACCGCGGTGCCCTGAAGCTGGGCGATAAGCTGTTCGACCGGCCCGCCGGGCGCGAACTGGATGATGACGAAGTTGACCAGCATGATCCCGAACAGCGTCGGGACGATGAGCAGGAGCCGGCGGACGATGTAGGCGAGCATGCGGCGCTAGAGCGGTTCCCGGTTGATCGGACCCATTTGAACGGGCTGATTTTGCGCGTTGGCCGGTCGCGACGCGATCATTGCGTGACGGTCGCTGTCTCTTTCTTCGCCAGCGCTTCCTCCTTGGCGGGGTCGACCCACCAGGTGTCGAAACCGAGGCTGTACTTCGGCGTGATCGCCGGACGCGAGAACTTGTTCCAGTAGGCCACCCGGAAGTGCCGGATGTGCCATTGGGGAACGACGTAATGTCCCCACAGGAGCACCCGGTCGAGCGCGCGGGTCGCGGCGACCAGGCTCTTGCGGTCGGACGCCGCGATGACCTTCTCGACCAGCGCGTCGACCACCGGATCCTTGATGCCGGCGTAGTTGCGGCTGCCCCGTGTGTCGGCGGCCCGGCTGGTCCAGAAATTGCGCTGTTCGTTGCCCGGCGAGAGCGACTGCCCGATCGAGCCGACGATGACGTCGAAATCGAACGAATCGAGGCGGTTCTGATACTGGGCGGTGTCGACCAGACGGACGCGCGCAACGACGCCGAGCTTTTCCAGGTTCTTGATGAACGGCGCAATGATGCGCTCGAAGGCGGGCGCGATGATCAGGAACTCGATCTCCAGCGGCTCGCCGGTCTCGGGATTGACGAGCACGCCGTCCTTGATCGTCCATCCCGCTTTGCGAAGCATCTTCAGTGCGGTCCGCAGATTGCGCCGCGCGTTGCCCGAGCCGTCGGTCCTGGGCGGCATGTATTCCCGGGTAAAGACCTCGGACGGCAATCGGTCGCGGAACGGTTCGAGCAGGGCGAGCTCGTCGCCTGAGGGCAGGCCCGACGAGGCGAGTTCCGAGTTCGAGAAGTAGCTCGTCGTGCGGGTATAGGCGCCGTTGAACAGGTTCTTGTTGGTCCACTCGAAATCGAAGGCGTAGGCGAGCGCCGCGCGCACCCTGCGGTCCTTGAACTTGGTCCGCCGGGTATTGAAGAAGAAGCCCTGCATGCCGGTCGGCAGGCTGTGGGCGATCTCCTCCTTCTTGATGAGTCCGGCGTCGAACGGCGGCCCTACGTAGGCGGTGGCCCAGACCTTGGCGGTATTCTCCTGGCGGAAGTCGTACTCGTGCGCCTTGAACGCCTCCATCGCGACCGTGGGATCGCGGTAGTAGTCGATGCGAATGACGTCGAAATTGTTCTGGCCGCGCCTGACCGGAAGGTCGGCGCCCCAGTAGTCGGCGACCCGGCGGTAGGTGATCGAACGGCCGGGATCGACGCTCTCGACCCGGTAGGGACCGCTTCCCATCGGCGCTTCGAGGGTGGTTTTCTCGAAATCATGCGTGCTGTAGTAGGCCTTCGAGAGGATCGGGATCTGCCCCATGATCAGCGGCAGCTCGCGGTTGACGTCGGTGCCGAAGCTGAACTTGACCCGGCGTTCACCGAGCTTCTCGGCGGAGACGACGCTGGCGTAGTAGGCGCGGTAGAACGGGTGTCCCTTGGTGCGCAGCGTCTCGAGCGAGAAAATCACGTCGTCCGCGGTGATCGGCGTGCCGTCATGCCAGCGCGCTTGCGGGCGCAGCGTGAAGATGACCCAGGACCGGTCTTTCGGCATCTCGATCGATTCGGCGATCAGGCCGTATTCGGAGAACGGCTCGTCGCTCGATCCCATCATCAGGCTTTCGAACAGGTTGAATTGCAGGCCCGCGGCGGTGACTCCCTTGAGAATGAACGGATTGAGGCTGTCGTAGGTGCCGATGGCATGAAGCCGCACCTTGCCCCCCTTGGGCGCGTTCGGGTCGGCGTAGTCGAAATGCGTGAAGTCGGGACCGTATTTGAGATCGCCGTACATGGCGACACCGTGGCCGACGTAGACATCGCCCGCGGCCCCGGCGCGCGTGCCCGCCGAAACGGCGAACAGCAGGGCGGCGGCGAGGGCAATGGCGAGGCGCATGAGGGACCCCTGCGCTGGTGTCGTTCGGCGCGGCGGGTTGCCCGCAACGCGCTGCAAATCTAGCCCGGAATTCCCACCAAAGTCACGAGTGGCGTCGCGGGCGCGCGGCGGCGGCCCGCGAGGACAAGCCCGAAGAGCGTAGCGGGGCTTACGGTCGAGGGCTTCGACGACGCGGACGCCCCGCGCGGCGCGACCTTGGTGGGAAATCCGGGCTGGTGCTTCCGGGCGGTCACGACAACCGCCGCCGTTTCAACCGGCGGTGAGCGCGCTCAGCCGGCAATCCGTTCGAGCGCCAGGGCGTGCGCCCGCCGGTCGCCGGCGGCGAGCACCCGCGGACCCGAATCGAGACGCAGCGGCGCGCCTTCCCAGTCGGTCATCACCCCGCCCGCGTTCTCGATCACCGGCGCCAGCGCGCAGAAGTCGTGGGGGGCCACCCCGTTCTCGATCCCGAGGTCGGCGAAGCCGCCCGCGATCAGGCCGAAGCCGTAACAGTCGGTGCCGTAATGGGTCCAGTTCACCACGTCGCGCAGGCGGTCGAGGGCGGCGAGGTTTTCGCCGTCGTAGTAATGCGGCGAGGAGGTGATCAGCACGGCGTCGCACAAGCTCTCGCAGGCGCGGCAGCGAACCGGCGCGCGGTTCAGGGTGGTCGGCACGCCGTCGCCGCCGATCCAGCGCTCGCCGGTGATCGGTTGGTCGATGACGCCGAGCAGCGGCGCGCCGGCGCGGACGAAGGCGATCAGCGTGCCGAACATGGGAATGCCGTTGATGAACAGCCGGGTGCCGTCGATCGGGTCGATCACCCAGACCTCGTCGGCGTCGGCGCGCTCGTCCGCGAGTTCCTCGCCGACCACGCCGTGGCGGGGATAACGGGCGGCGATCAATTCGCGCAGACGCGCCTCGACCGCGCGGTCGGCCTCGGTCACCGGGCTCATGCCCTCCTTGTAGGCGATGGCGAGCGGACGGCGGAAATAGCGCCGCACCACCTCGCCGGCGGCGTCGGCAAGGGTTTCGGCGAAGGCGGCGATCTCGGCAAGGCGGGCGGCGGCCATGGCGCGTCAGTCTGCCCTTGGCCGCCGCCGTTGGAAAGCCCAATCGGCGGTAAATCCCCCCTCCGGCAGTTTCTTGTTGCACAGCGACCGCGGTGCGGGAACTATGCGCGCGCTCCGCCGGGCGCGGGGCGGGACCGAGCAACGAGGCACAACGTGGCGGACGGCATCAGGGCGGTTACTTTCGATTTGTGGGACACCATGATCCGCGACGATTCCGACGAGCCGCGACGCACGGCCCGCGGCTTGGGAAGCAAGCGCGACGACCGCCGCCGTCTGCTCCACGAGGCATTGTGCCGCGACGCCGGCATCGCCTATGAAACGGTGGCGGCCGCCTACGACGCCGCCGACGCCGCTTTCAACAAAGCGTGGAAGGAAGGCCACGTCACCTGGACGCTGCGCGAACGCCTCGACGTGGCGCTGGCGGAACTGGGACGGACACTCGCCGGGGATGCGCTCGATCGCCTCGTCGCCGCGACCGAGAACATGGAGATCGACGTGCCGCCCGATCCGGTCGAGGGGATCGCCGGGGCGCTCGCCGCCCTCGCCGGCAGCTACCGGCTTGGCGTCGTCTCCGACGCCATCGTCTCGCCCGGCCGCGTGCTGCGCCGGCTGCTCGAACACCACGGCCTGGCGCGGCATTTCTCCGGTTTCGTATTCTCCGACGAGATCGGCTGCTCGAAGCCGGACCCGCGCATGTTCCACTCGGCCGCCGAACAGCTCGGCGTGGAACCGGGCGAAATGGTCCATGTCGGCGACCGCGACCACAACGACGTCAAGGGACCGCAGGCGCTCGGCATGAAGGCGGTGCTGTTCTCGGGCGTGCGCAGCGTCGACGAGCAGACCACCAGCGCCGACGCGATCTGTCGCGACCACGGCAAGCTGCCGGCGATCATCGATCGGCTGGCGACGGACCATCGCTAGAAAGGCAGGAACCATGAGCGGCGACCCGCGTTTTCTCGTTGTCGATGGCTACAAGCGCGAAGCGCGCGACGAGCTCGCCGCCGGCGGGGCGGCGGTCGCCGGTGATCTCTATGCGGCGATGCTGCGACGTTACGCGCCCGATGCGACGGTCGACTGCGTCTATCCCTCGGACGCCGATTCGAAGCTGCCGGCGGGCGCGGCGCTCGCCGGCTACGACGGCATCGCCTGGACCGGGTGCAGCCTCACCGTCTACGACGACGATCCGCTGGTCAGACGCCAGATCGAGTTCTGCCGCGCCGCCTTCGAGGCCGGCGTGCCGAGCTTCGGAAGCTGCTGGGCGTTGCAGATCGCCGTGGTCGCCGCCGGCGGCCTGTGTCGCGCCAACCCGCGCGGCCGCGAAATGGGCTTCGCACGCAAGATCCGCCTCACGCCGGCGGGCCGCGCCCATCCGATGTACACCGGCAAGGCCGACGTCTTCGACGCCTTCATCAGCCATGTCGACGAGGTTACGCATCTGCCGGGCACGGCGGTACTGCTCGCTTCGAACCCGTTCACCCAGGTCCAGGCCGCGACCGTGACCCACGGCAAGGGAACCTTCTGGTCGGTGCAGTACCATCCGGAATACGACTTGCACGAAATGGCGCGGCTGATCTACTGCCGGCGCTTCAAGCTGCGCGATCTCGGGTTCTTCGTCGACGAGGCGCAGGCGCTCGCTTACGTCGACCAGATCGAGACCCTGCATCGCGACCCGTCGCGTTACGACATCGCCTGGGCGCTGGGTATCGACGACGACGTGATGAGACCCGAGATCCGCCAACGCGAGGTGGCGAACTGGATCGAACAGCAGGTGATCCCGGCAATGCGCCGCTGACCGGCGTGCCGGCGCGCTCGGCCGTCATGCGATACGCCGTCGCCGCGCTCGTCGCCCTGGTCGGGCTCGCTAGCGCGAACGCCCGCGCCGGTCCGCCGGCGGTCGGCGACCGCTTCGAGGTGCGCATCGCGGACCTGCCGGCGCCTTACGCCACCGCAAGCGCGCGCAACCCACCGCGCCGCATCGCTCGTCCGCCGGGCGCGGTTCCCGACGTCCCGCCGGGGTTTCGCGTGACCCTCTTCGCCCGGGGACTCGATCGCCCGCGCCGGCTGACGGTCGCGCCCAACGGCGACGTACTGGTCGCCGAATCGCGCGCCGGGCGCGTCACCCTGCTGCGCGATGCCGACGGCGACGGCGTGGCCGAGACGACCGCGACGTTCGCCCGCAATCACGACCAGCCGCACGGGCTCGCGGTGCGCGGCGGTTTCCTCTACGTCGCTGATACCGCGGGCATCTGGCGCTATGCCTATGCACCGGGGCAAACCCACGCCGCGAGCCGGCGCGAGCGGGTGACGCCGTCCGGCGCCTTCGGCCGTCCCGGGGGACACTGGACGCGCAATCTCGTTTTCAGCCGCGACGGTCGCCGTTTCTTCGTCGCCGTCGGCTCGCGCGGCAACCTCGCCGAGGAGGCGCCGCCCCGCGCCACGGTGCAGGTGTTCGACGCCGACGGCGGCGGCCAGCGCAGTTTCGCCATGGGCCTGCGCAACCCGGTGGGCATCGCCTTCTACCCCGGCAGCGACGATCTCTACGTGGTCGTCAACGAGCGCGACGGTCTCGGCGACGAGCTGGTGCCCGACTACCTTACCCGCATCGAAGACGGCGATTTCTTCGGCTGGCCCTACGCCTATCTCGGCGATCATCCACAACCCGGCTTCGCCGACCGCCGTCCCGACCTGGTGGCCCGTAGCAAACCGCCCGATCTTCCGTTCCGGGCGCATTCCGCGCCGCTCGGCCTCGTGTTCTACGACGCCGACCAATTCCCGCCCGAGTATCGCGGCGACGCCTTCGTCGCGCTTCACGGCTCGTGGAACGCGGCCGAGCCGCGCGGCTACATGGTGGCGCGCGTGCCGTTCGAGAACGGCCGGCCCGCGGGGGGTTACGAAGCTTTCGCCACCGGCTTCTGGGCCTCCGGCAAGCGGCGCGCGCGGGTCTGGGGCCGGCCCGCCGGGCTGGCGGTCGCCGCCGACGGCAGCCTGCTCATCGCCGACGACGCCGGCGGCGCGGTCTGGCGGGTAAGCTACGCGCCGTAAGCGGCGGCTTTGTGGACGCCCGGCCCGCTTGGGACCATAGTGCGGCGATGGCTTCCGATTCCGATCCGTCCGCCCGCGCCCCCGCCGGGCCCAGCGTTCTCAAGGTGCCCGAAGGCGACACCCGCGAGCGCTTGGTGTGCGAAGACTGCGGGTTCGTTCTCTACCGCAATCCGAAGGTGGTGGTGGGTGCGGTCTGCGCGTGGGAGGACAGTATCCTGCTGTGCCGCCGGGCGATCGACCCGCGTCGCGGCTACTGGACGATCCCGGCGGGCTATCTCGAAATGGGCGAAACCACGGCCGAGGGCGCGGCGCGCGAGACGCTTGAGGAAGCCGGCGCCCGCATCGAGATCGAGACCATACTCGCCGTCTACAACGTCCCGCGCATCAGTCAGGTTCAGGTGATCTACGCCGCGCGCCTGCTCTCGCCCGAGATCGCGGCCGGAATCGAAACGCTGGAGGCGCGGCTCGTCGACTGGGACGAGATTCCCTGGGACGACATCGCCTTTCCTTCGGTACACTGGGCGCTCAATCACCATCGCGAGTACCGCGCGGGCGCGCCGTTCAGCACCCGCACCAACCCGCCGGGCGAGACCGGCGACTTCTGAGCGGCGGGATCGCCCGGCGCGCGACTGCGGATGAGCGCAGCGTCGAAACGGTCAAGAATGTGGTCACAATACAGACTCAGGTCACAATACAGACTCATGAGAGCGATGACAGGAGGACGAAACGATGGCTAAACCGACAGTCTACGGTCCCACCTACAGCACATACACGCGCAGCGTGTTGCTCGCCCTCGAAGAGAAGGGCGTTCCTTACGAACTCGTCGACGTCGACATGTTCGGCGGCGCCCACGAAACGCCCGAGCACCTCGCCCGACACCCCTTCGGCAAGGTGCCGGCGTTCGAGCACGACGGCTTCGCGCTCTACGAGACCGCGGCCGTCATGCGCTATGTCGATGACGCCTTCGACGGCCCCGCGTTGCAGCCTGCCGAGCTGCGCGAGCGCGCGCGAATGACGCAAATCATCGGCATCGTCGATGCCTACGCCTACCCCGCGATGATTACCCGTATCGTCGTCCCGCGCCTCGACGCGACGCTCGGCGGCGGCGCCCCCGACGAGGCGGCGATCGCGGCCGCCGAGCCCGCGGCGATGACCGCGCTCGACGCGCTCGAGGCGCTGATCGGCGACGGCGCGCTGCTCGCCGGCTCGGCGCTCAGCCTCGCCGATCTCCATCTCGCGCCGGTCTACGACTACTTCCGGCAGACGCCCGAGGGCGCGCGCCTGCTCGCCGGGACGCCGGGCCTGAGGCGCTGGTGGCGGGCGATGGCGGCGCGCGAAAGTATCGTCAAGACGATGCCGAACCTGGGCTGAGCGGACTTTTCGAGAGCGTCGCCCAAGGACGGACGCCGGTTGTGTGCCTTGGACGCCGCTCTATACGCTCACGTCCTTGAGAAAATCGTCGAACTGGGTCCGGGCCAGACGGTTGGTGTAGTTGGTCAGCGTGCAGTGGGCGATCTCGCCGATCACCTCCTGCATTTCGAGCATCGTGACGCCGCGTTCGAGGAACGACTGGAATTCGGCGTCCGACAACCCGCCCCGGGTCTCGACCAGCCGGCGGGTGAGTTCCTGGATCAGCCGGCCGCGCGGATCGTTCATCAGGCGTCCTTCGACGATCGCCCTGATGTCGTCCTCGGCGAGTCCGGTCTCGCGACTGAGCTTGATATGCGCCGGAACGCAGTAATGGCAGCCGTTGAGCACCGCCATCTGGAGGTCGATCACCTCACGGTCGAGATCGCCGAGGCTGGTCTTCGGCAGCTCGGTTCCGAAGGCGCGGAAGATGCGCAGCAGCGCCGGCGAGTTGGCGATGGTCTTGGTCACGTTCCACGATTCGCCCCATTTCTTCTCGAACACTTCGAGCAGCTTGGCGACCTCCTCGCTCGCGGTCTCCCTCTCCACCGGTGTTATCCGCGGCATAAAGCCCTCCCTTCGCTGTTATTTTTTATCGGACTGTTCGACGGCGGCGCCCTGCGTATCGGGGGTGCGCGCCGGCGCCACGCCGATCATGCTGTCGCGGGTGACGAGCGCCGCAAGCGCGTCCTCGCTCCAGCCCGCGGTCCCGGCCGGTCGCAGCGGCAGCACGAGATAGCGCATGTCGGCGGTCGAATCGTGCACCCGGACCTCAACGCCGTCGGCCAGTCGGGTGCCGAACTCGGCGAGCACGGCGCGGGGTTCGCGCACCACGCGGGCGCGGTAATCGAGGCTTTTGTACCAAGCCGGCGGCAGCCCGAGGACCGAGCGCGGGTAGCACGAGCACAAGGTGCAGACGACGACGTTGTGGACTTCGGCGGTGTTCTCGACGACGACGAGCTGCGGCGCGGTCACTTCGGCGCCGAGATCCTCGGCGGCGGCGCGGCCGTCGGCCAGGAGCCATGCCCTGTACGCGGGATCGACCCAGGCCCGCGCCACGATGCGCGCCCCCATCGCCGGAGAGCGCGCCTCCATCGCCTCGATCGCCCGGCGCTCCTCCTCGGGGGTGAACACGCCTTTCTCGATCAGCAGCTCGCGCAGCGCGAGGCCGAGAAAATGGTAGTAGGTCGAGGGCTCCGGATCGTCGGGCCGCGGCGGCGGGTGGCTGTGTCCGGTCATAATCGCCGCCCTCCTCAGGCGGGTTCGAGCCAGTGCTCGAAAATCTCGATCTCGAGCGTGTCGGCGGGCGATTCGGCGTAGTCGGGCCACAGGTCGGTCTGCCTCAGGTGGACCCGGTAGAGCGTCCGGAACGGCTTGCCGTCGCCGCCGTAGGCCAGAAGCTCGGGCTGGCCGAAGGCGCCGCAGACGCGCTCGACCACGCCGGCGTGCCCGCGCACGTAGCGCGGCACCCGGTTGTGGACGCCGGGCTCGCGGTCGTCGATACGCACCTGGTCGCCGGGCCGGAAGCGCGCGCTCACGACTTGCCCTCGCGGCGCGCCCTGATTTCGGCGATGCGGGCGTCGAGTTCGGCCGCGCTCACCACGCCCTTCTCGACCACAATGGTCGCGAGCGAGGCGGCCCAGCGTTCGTAGTAGCTCAAGTCGGTGTAGGCTTCGGGTCCGAGCGATTCGATGCCGCGCCTGAGTTCGGCGGTGTCGAGCAGCCCGCGCTTGTCATCGCCGAGCAACGTCATCAGCGCGTCGATGCGCTGCTCCCAGAAGGTGGTCTCGTGCTCCGCGGTGTCGATCGGACCGCCCGGGCGCCCGCCGACGTCGTGCGGCGGCGCGTTTCCCTCCCTCGGGTTCTTGTCGTTATCGCCCATTACCGCCAATGGTGTCGCTTGCGCGCCGCAAAGGCAAGCCCCCACTGCGGCCGGTCAGTCCTCCAGCCCCATCAGCGCGCGGGCGAAGGCGCGGGCCTCGAAGGGCCTGAGGTCGTCGATCGCTTCGCCGATCCCGACGGCATGGACCGGCAAGCCGAAGCGCTGGGCGAGCGCGACCAGAACGCCGCCCCGCGCGCTGCCGTCGAGCTTGGTGACGACGAGACCGGTGACGGCGACCATCCGGGAGAAGGTCTCGACCTGGGCGTGGGCGTTCTGGCCGACGGTGGCGTCGAGCACGAGCAGGCAGTGGTGCGGCGCGCCGACGTCGAGCTTCTTGAGCACGCGCGCGATCTTCTCGAGCTCGGCCATCAGTTCGGCGCGATTATGGAGCCGGCCCGCGGTATCGACGATCAGCGCGTCGGCGCCCTCGGCGCGCGCCGTTTTGTAGGCGTCGTAAGCGAGCCCCGCCGGCTCGGCGCCGGGGCCGCGGGCGATCACCGGACAGGCGGTCCGCGCGCCCCAGACCTGGAGCTGTTCGATGGCGGCGGCGCGGAAGGTGTCGCAGGCGGCGAGCATCACGCCCTTGCCTTCGGCTTTCCAGCGGCTCGCGAGCTTGCCGATGGTCGTCGTCTTGCCGGTGCCGTTGACCCCGACGACGAGCACCACTTCCGGCCTGTGGGCGGGGTCGAGGATCAGCGGCTTTTCCACCGGTTCGAGGATCGCGGCGATGTCGTCGGCCAGCGCCGCCCGTACTTCTTCCGAAGAAACTTCCTGGTCGAAGCGTGTCTTCGCGAGCGCCTGCGTCAGCGCCGCCGCGGTCTCGACCCCGAGATCGGCGGTGATCAGCAGATCTTCGAGCTCTTCGAGCGCGGTATCGTCGAGCTTGCGCCGGGTGAGGATCGCGCCGATGCCATCGCCGAGCTTCGACGACGAGCGCGCCAATCCCGCCTTGAGGCGGGAAAACCAGCCGCGCTTCCCGGACGCCGCCCCGGCGGCCATTACGCCGCGCGGCCGACCAGCGGTTCGCCGATCAGCGCGCCGTCGGCGACGCCGGTGACGCGGGCGTCGACGAGCGCGCCTGGCGCAAAGTCTCCGCCGAGCCTGACCGGGGCGAACTGGGGACTGCGGCCTTCGCCGGCGCGTTCGACCAGCACCTCGGTGTGGCGCCCGACACAGGAGGCGAGGAAACCCGCCAACGCCGCCTCGCCGGCGGCGCGCAGCCGGGCGGCGCGTTGCTTGCGCACCGCCGTCGCCACCTGCGGCATGCGCGCCGCGGGCGTGCCCCGCCGCGCCGAATAGGGAAAGACGTGGAGATGGACGAGTCCCGCTTCCGCGATGAGGTCGAGGCTGCGGCGGAACATCGCCTCGCTCTCAGTCGGAAAGCCGGCGATCAGGTCGGCGCCGAACACCACGTCGGGACGCAGCGCGCGCACCCGGTCGCAGAAGGCGATCGCCGAGGCGCGGTCGTGACGCCGCTTCATGCGCTTGAGCACGAGGTCGTCGCCCGACTGTAGACTGAGGTGCAGGTGCGGCATCAGCCGGGGCTCTTCGGCAATCAGGCGGATCAGGTCGTCGTCGACCTCGGCGACGTCGATCGACGACAGCCGCAGGCGCGCCAGTCCAGGCACCGCGTCGAGCAGCCGGCGCACCATCCGGCCCAGCGTCGGGCGACCCGGCAGGTCGGCGCCGTAGGCGGTGAGATCGACGCCGGTCAGCACCGCCTCGCGGTAGCCCGCGGCGACCAGCCTGCGCGTCTGGGCGACGACGGCGCCGACCGGCACGCTGCGGCTCGGCCCGCGGCCGAACGGAATGACGCAGAAGGTGCAGCGGTGGTCGCAGCCGTTCTGCACCTGAACGAAGGCGCGCGCCCGACCCGCGAAGCCGGCGATGAGATGCGCCGCCGTCTCGCGCACCGCCATGATGTCGTTGACCCGCACGCGCGCGGCCGGCGGGCCGAGGTAACTCGCGGGATCGAGCTTTTCGGCGTTGCCCAGCACGGCGTCGACCTCGGGCATGGCGGCGAAGGTTTGCGGGTCGATCTGCGCCGCGCAGCCGGTGACGACGATGCGCGCGCCGGGCGCCCGGCGGCGCGCCTTGCGGATCGCCTGACGCGCCTGGCGCTCGGCTTCGGCGGTCACCGCGCAGGTGTTGACGACGATGGTGTCGCCGCGCCCCGCGGCGTCGGCGTGGTCGCGGATGACTTCGGATTCGTAGGCGTTGAGGCGACAGCCGAAAGTGATGACTTCGGTCGCCGGCGGCGCCTTCGTGCTCATGCCGCCGCGCCTCGCGGGAGCGTGCCGCGGAAGCTGGTCTCCGCCGGGCCGGTCATCAGCACGCGGTTGTCGTCGGTCCAGACGATGCCGAGCGCCCCGCCGTCGAGCACCACCTCGGCCTCGCGGTCCGTGAGCCCGCGCCGCGCCGCGGCGACCAGCACGGCGCAGGCGCCGGTGCCGCAGGCCCGGGTGACGCCGGCGCCGCGTTCCCAGACCCGCATGCGGATGCGGTCCCGCGCCGTCGCCTGGGCGAAGTCGATGTTGGCGCGCATCGGGAACATGGCGTGGTGTTCGAGACCGGCGCCGATAGCGGCGACGTCGATCGCCTCGGCGTCGTCGACGAAGAACACCGCATGCGGCACCCCGGTGTTGACCGCGACCGCCGGGCCGAGTTCCGCGACGCCGAGGTCGAGCGCCAGCGTGTCGGCTTCGCGCGCCAGCGGAATGTCGCGCCAGCCGGTCCGCGCCGGCCCCATGTCGACCGTGACCCGGCCGCCGTCGGCGGCGCGGCACGCGATCGTGCCGGCGGCGGTCTCGATCGTGGCCCGTTCGGCGCCGCTTTCCGCCATGAGATATGCGGCGATGCAGCGCGCGCCGTTGCCGCAGGCTTCGGCGATGCCGCCGTCGGCGTTGCGGATGGTCATGCGCGCGTCGGCGGTCTTGGCCGCTTCGATGACGATGAGCTGGTCGCAGCCCACTCCGGTGCGCCGGTCGGCGACGGCGCGCACCCAGGCGGGATCGAGCGCGATCCGCTCGGCGCGCGCGTCGATGACGACGAAGTCGTTGCCCAGCCCGTGCATCTTGATGAAAGGCAGCCCGTCCATAGCCGCTATATGGCAAAGCCCCGGGCGCGAGTCCAACGCTTTCCCCTCGTCGCCGAGCGCCCGGTCAGCGCGCGTCGAAGCCGTCGAGGAAGGCGGCGAGGTTGCGGCCCAGCGTCGGGCAGTCGTAGCCGCCTTCCTGGATCAGCGCCGTCGGCAAATCGAGCGCGGCGATGACGCGGCCCGCGGCGGCGAAGCCTTCGGTCGAGACGTCGAGCGGCGACAGCGGATCGCCCCGGTAGGCGTCGAAGCCGAGCGAGACGACGAGCGCCTCGGGAGCGAAATCCCGGACCTCGGCGAGTCCCCGGTCGAGCGCCCCGAGATAGGCGGTGTCGCCGCTGCGCGGCGGAAGCGGCAGATTGAGGGTGTAGCCGAGGCCGGCGCCCGCGCCGCGCTCGCCTGCGTAGCCGGCGAAGAACGGATAGAACGCCGCCGGGTCGGCGTGCAGCGAGACGAACAGCACGTCGGCGCGATCGTAGAAGATCGCCTGGGTGCCGTTGCCGTGGTGAACGTCGATATCGACGATGGCGACGCGCGCGCCGCCGCCGCTGAGATGCTGCGCGGCGATGGCCACGTTGTTGAGGAAGCAGAAGCCGCCCGCGGTTTCGGCATGGGCGTGGTGACCCGGCGGCCGGCAGAGGCCGTAGGCCGCGTTCGCGCCGTCGCGCACCAGCTGGGCCGCATGCGTCGCGACGTCGGCGCTGCGACAGGCGGCTTCCCAGGTGCCCGGCCCGATGGGACAGGCGGTGTCGGCCATGTGCCAGCCGGCCTGGCCGACGACGCTGTCGGGGTAGCCGGCGGTCGGCCCGGCGGGGCGGACGTTGGGCACCACCTCGGGCGCGGCGTCGTCGAGTTCGGTCCAGCGCGCATGGGCGGTTTCGAGGAAGCGCAGGTAGTCGCTCGCGTGGACCGCAGCGCACGGGCCGGGGCCGAAATCGTCGGGCGAGACGACGTCGTGACCGGCGGCGCGCGCGGCCTCGATCAGGCTTTCGGCGCGCGCCGGCACCTCGGGGTTGGCGACCGGCCTGCCGCGCACCACAAAATAGCGCGGATGGTGGCGACGGTGCGCGTCGCTGTAGACCACCTGCATCGGCGTCCTCCTCCGGCCCGAGACTAGCGCCCGGTCGCGGTCACGGGCAACACCCGCTCCCGTTCGCAGCCGAGGCGTCGGGGGATGTAGCGGGCAAACCAGGCCAGCCCCAGCATGATTACCCCGCTGGTGGCAAACACGGTGGGGAGGGTGAAATATTGCAGGATCAGCGAGAAAAGACCGGGCATCGAAAGCCGTGAAACATCGCGGTAACTGGCGTAAACCGTCGTCATTTCGGGTCGTTCGCCGGGGTGTACCGAGCGCAGGAACGGAACGTTTCCGGCACCGTCGGTTACGGCGGCGCCGAACGCCGCGGCGAGCAGAAACGCGGCGCCCAGCCAGGGCGTGCCGGCCATGAGGCTGACGGCTACGGTTAGGAGACCGGTCGCCATGTAGCCGCCGACCAGCAGCCGGCGAAGGCCATAACGCCGGCCGACCCATCCCCACAAAGTGACCGTGAACAGCGCCGCCGACCCGAGCGAGGAAAGCCATCCGCCGGCTTCGTGGCCGAGCCCGGCGGTCACGGCATAGATCGGCGTGTAGATATAGAACATGCCCCACCAGGCGGATCGCCCCATGGCGAGAAACCAGGCAAGGGCCAGACGGGGCTGCGAAAAGAAGCGCCGGACGAAACGCGCGGGGTTGGGGGGCGCGGCGGTCGCCGGAACGATTACGGGGTTCTCGCCAAGTCGCAGGAACCAAAAAAAACCGAGCTCGGCGAGCGCGAAACCGGCGCTCGCCGCGTAAGGCAGCCAAGCGGCGACATGGCTTTCGAGATAGACGCCGAGAACCGGACCCACCACCCAGGCGCCGCCGCTGACGAGCATGCGCGTCGGCTCGAATCGGGTATAGGTCTGACGTGGAATCCGGTCGAGAACATAGAGATTGAGACAAACGGATACGCAGGCGCCGCCGAACAGGTACGCGACGAGTCCGGAAATCAGAAACTCCAGGCGGTACTGCGCCAGCAGGGGTGCCGCGACGATGAAGCACAATGCACCCAGCGTCAGCGTCCAGCGCCTCTGAATCCGGCGCACCAGCCAGGGAATCGCCAGACTGCCGCACAGTCCGGCGGCGCTTGCGGCGAAATAAAGGGCGCTCACGCGCTGGGCGTCGCCCAGCAGGTGAAACGCCTGGAGCGGCAGAACCGTAATCAGCGTCGCCCGCGCCAACGTGTCCAAGGTGAAAAGACCAATGAACGCGGCGCTGCCGGGCCGGCCGACGGCGCCAAGCCATATGGCCTGATGAATGTGCCTCACGGGCCACCCGCCTCGGGGATCGGGGATAGTGAACGCAAGTTCACACTATGCCATTTCGGATACCGGGGACCGAAGCGCAACTTGTGCAATGCTGCAATGC
>JBHHZM010000064.1:0-18104 GCA_046758065.1 Alphaproteobacteria bacterium
ACAAATGGTCCGACGGCCAGCCGTTCACCAGCGAGGACTTCCGCTACTACTGGGAAGACGTAGCCAACGACCCGATGCTGTCGCCGGCCGGTCCGCCCAAGGTGCTCCGGGTCAACGGCGAGCTGCCGCGCGTCGCGTTTCCCGACGCCACGACCGTGCGCTATAGCTGGTCGCGGCCCAATCCCTACTTCCTGCCGGCGCTTGCCGGGGCGTCGCCGCTGTTCATCTACCGCCCGGCGCATTACCTGAAACAGTTCCACGCGCGCTACCGCGACGCGGCCGAGCTCGCGCAACTGGTCGAAACCGCGGGCAAGCGCAACTGGGCGTCGCTGCACAACGCAAAAGACAACATGTACCGCTTCGACAACCCGGACCTGCCGACGCTGCAGCCCTGGATCAACACCACGCGACTGCCGGCGACGCGCTTCATCGCCAAACGCAATCCCTACTACCACCGGATTGACGCGCGCGGGCGCCAGCTTCCCTACATCGACCGCGTGCTGCTCGATGTGGTCGACGGCAAGCTGATCCCGGCGAAGACGGGCTCGGGCGGCAGCGACCTGCAGGCGCGCGGGCTCTATTTCAACAACTACACCTTCCTCAAGGCGGGCGAAAAGCGCAACGACTACGAGGTGCGTCTGTGGCGCACGGTGCGCGGTTCGCGGCTCGCGCTCTATCCCAATCTCAACGTCAAGGACGCCGCCTGGCGCAAGCTGATGCGCGACGTGCGCTTCCGCCGGGCGCTTTCGCTCGCCGTCAACCGTCACGAGATCAACCAGGTGATGTATTACGGCCTCGGCATCGAGGGCAACAACACGGTGCTGCCCATGAGTCCGCTGAACCGGCCCGAGTATCGCACGGCCTGGGCGCAGTTCGATCTCGACACGGCCAACGCGCTGCTAGACGAGATCGGACTCACCAAGCGCGACAGCCGCGGCGTGCGTCTGCTGCCCGACGGCCGTCCGCTCGAGATCATCGTCGAGACGGCGGGCGAAGACACCGAGCAGACCGATGTGCTCGAACTCATCCACGACAGCTGGCTGCGCGCCGGCATCAAGCTTTATTCGAAGCCGTCGCAACGCCAGGTGTTCCGCAACCGCATTTTCGCCGGCGAGGCGCAGATGGCGATCTGGTTCGGCTACGAGAACGGCGTGCCTTCGGCCGACATGAGCCCGGCGGAGTTCGCGCCCACCTCGCAGCACGGCTATCAGTGGTCGACATGGGGCGAATACTACGAGACCAGCGGCGCCGCCGGCGAACCGGTCGATATGCCCGAGGCGCGGGAGCTTCTCGACCTCAACCGCGCCTGGCTCAACGCCACGAGTCGCGGCGAGCGTGAAGCGATCTGGCACCGGATGCTCAAGATCCACGCCGACCGGGTCTTCACGATCGGTCTGGTAAGCGGCATCCCGCAGCCCGTGGTGGTCAGCAACCGCGTGCGCAACGTCCCCGAGAAAGGCATCTACAACTGGGACCCCGGGGCCTTCTTCGGCATCTACCGGCCCGAGAGCTTCTGGATTGCCCCGGCGACGCCGGGCGCTTCGGGCTGACTCCGGGGACCAGACGGAGCGGTCGCGCGTGCTCCATTACACGATACGCCGCGTCCTCATCATGATCCCCACATTGCTGGCGATCAGTCTGATCACCTTCGTGATCATCCAACTGCCGCCGGGCGACTACCTGACGACGTACATCGCCGAACTGCAGGCGCAGGGCGAGAACGTCAACATGGCGAAGGTCGAGTTTCTGCGTCAGCAGTACGGCTTCGACAGGCCGATGCACGAGCAGTACCTGCTGTGGCTGTTCGGCATGCTGCAGGGCGACTTCGGGTACTCATTCGAGTTCAGCCTGCCGGTGAGCGAGGTGATCGGCGATCGGCTGTTCCTGAGCTTCCTGGTTTCGTTCACCACCATCCTGTTCACCTGGCTGGTCTCTTTCCCGATCGGCGTCTACTCGGCGACCCACCAATACAGTTGGTCGGACCACGGTCTCACCCTGCTCGGCTTCCTCGGCCTCGCGACGCCCAACTTCCTGCTCGCGCTGGTACTGCTCTACTTCGCCAACGTCATTTTCGGAACCTCGATCGGCGGACTGATGGACCCGCGCTACCTCGACCAGCCGTGGAGCGGGGCGAAGTTCGTGTCGGTGCTCGAACACCTGTGGATTCCGGTCGTGGTGATCGGCACTTCGGGCACCGCCGGCATGATCCGGCGCCTGCGCGCGAACCTGCTCGACGAACTGCAGAAGCAGTACGTCGTGACCGGCCGCGCCAAGGGCCTGCATCCCTTCAGACTGCTGTGCAAATACCCGCTGCGCATGGCGCTCAATCCGTTCATCGCCGACATCGGCAACCTGCTTCCGCAGGTGATTTCGGGCGCGGCGATCGTCTCGGTGGTGCTGTCGCTGCCGACCACGGGGCCGATGCTGCTTAACGCGCTGCGCACCCAGGACATGTACCTCGCCGGCTCGTTCCTCATGTTCCTCGCATTCCTGACCGTGGTCGGCGTGTTCGTCTCGGATCTCCTGCTCGCCGTGCTCGATCCGCGCATCCGCCTGCAAGGAGAGGCGTCGCGCTGATGGCTGCGGACGACAGGCACACGCCGATCGATCATTTCGTCTCGACCGAGCCCTACGATCCCTACGTGTCCGAAGCGCTGACGCCCGAGCAGGAGCGCTTCTACATGGCCTCGCAGTGGCGGCTGATGTGGTTCAAGCTGAAGCGCCACCGCGTCGCCGTCGCCTCGGGCGCCGTGCTCGCCATACTCTATCTGTCGATCCTGGCGAGCGAGTTTCTGGCGCCCTATGACCTGCACACGCGCCATACCGACTTCATCTACGCGCCGCCCCAGACCCTGCACCTGTTCCACGAGGGCCGTTTCATCGGACCCTTCGTCTACGGCTTCGACTACCGGCTCAACATGGAAAACCTGCGCCGCGAATACACCCCGGACACGAGCCGGGTCGAGCCTCTCCGCTTCCTGTGCCGGGGCGATCCGTACCAATACTTCGGTCTCTTCGAGGGCAACCTCCACCTCGTCTGTCCGGCCGAGGGCGGGACGCTTTTCCTGTTCGGCACCGACCGGCTGGGTCGCGACATGCTGTCGCGCATCATTAGCGGCACGCGAATTTCGCTCACCGTCGGCCTGTTCGGCATCACCATCAGCTTCGTGCTCGGCATCACCATCGGCGGCCTCTCGGGCTACTACGGCGGCTGGGTCGACACCCTCATTCAGCGTCTGATCGAGGTGATCCGCAGCTTCCCCGAGCTGCCGCTGTGGATGGCGCTGTCGGCGGCGCTCCCGGTGAACTGGAACCCGATCCTGATTTATCTCGGCATCACCGTCATCCTCGGCCTGATCGACTGGACGGGGCTCGCGCGGGCGGTGCGCTCGAAGCTCCTGGCGCTGCGCGAGGAAGACTTCGCCACCGCCGCCGTGCTGATGGGCGCTTCGCCCCGTCGCGTCATCGCCCGCCACCTCCTGCCCAGCTTCATGAGCCATCTGATCGCCAGCGCGACGCTGTCGATCCCGTCGATGATCCTGGGAGAAACCGCGCTGTCGTTCCTCGGCCTCGGCCTGCGCCCGCCGATCACGAGCTGGGGGGTGCTGCTCAACGAGGCCCAGAACATCAATGTCGTGGCGCTCTACCCCTGGCTCATGCTGCCCGTCGCGCCGGTGATCGTCGTCGTGCTCGCGTTCAACTTCTTCGGCGACGGATTGCGCGACGCCGCCGATCCCTACCACTGACGACACCGGACCTGATCTGGATTCAGGCACGCGCCCGGCGCGCGAGCACGGCGAGATCGAGGGGCTCGTCGACGCCCTCCACGCGACGCGCCTCAAGCAGGTCGGGTTCCTCGGCCGGCGCATAACCCTGGGTGCGGGCGCAGTCGAGCGCCGTGCGGGTGACCAGCGCCCGCACCTGCTCTTTTTTGGTGTGCTTCTCGAGCTTGGCCGCGAGGTTGACCGCATTCCCGATGACCGTGAACTCGAGCCGGGTCGCGTCGCCGACGGCGCCGAACACCACCGGCCCGACGGCGACGCCGACGCCGAAGCGGAGAGCGGGCCGACCCTGAGCGGCGCGTTCGCGGTTCCAGTCGTCGGCGGTGGCGAGCAGGGCCTCGGCGGCGCGCAGCGCGTCGGCGGCGTATCGCTCGCTCTCGAGCGCCGCGCCGAAGGTCGCCATCACGCCGTCGCCGAGGAACTTGTCGATGCTGCCGCCGTGGCTCTGAATCACCGGCACCATGCGCGCCTGGTATTCGGCCAGCAGCGCCATCACGTCGTCGGCCGGCAAGCTGCGCGCGAGACCGGTAAAGCCGCGGATGTCGAGATACAGGATCGCCGCCTCGCGCAGTTCGCCCTCGCCGGCGCGTATGCCGTGCTCGGCGCCGGTGATCTGGCGCGCGACCTCGGGCGCGAAAAAGCGCGAGAGGTCGGCGGCCGCGGCGTGTTCGGCGACGGCGCGCACCAGGAGACGGCGCGCGCGCACCAACGAAATTGCCAGAATCGCGGTGACCGCGCCGATCGACAGCACCTTGTCGACCTCGCCGCCGATCAGGATGGCCGGCGAGGTGATGTAGTGAACGTAGTCGCGGGTAATCACCCCGGGGCCGGGGGTGGAGAGGACCGCGTAGGCGACCAGCGTGAGCCAGCCGAGCGCCGCGGCGATGCCGGCGAGCACCACGTAGCTGGCGTCGAACCGCAACGTGCGCAGCGCGATGAGGATGAATATGTACAGCAGCGTCGGCGCCTTGAGCGAGAAACCCGGCGGCTGTTCGTACTGCAGGTGGAAGCTCCAGATCGTCACCAGGAGCACCGCCATGTCGATGATGACCGACGCCCTGATCATCCAGGCGGGCAGACGCCGACGGTAGGCAAGCACCAGTCGAACCAGCGTGAACCCGGCATAGAAGCCGAGAGTCCAGGGCACCGGCGCGAACATGGCGTTCGGGTCGAAGGTTTTGGGCGCGATGGTGTAGACGACGGCGAAGAACGCCACCCCGACGAGTTGGACCCAGCCGATGAGGACCTCGCTCTCCTCCTGTACCTTGGCTATCTCGGCGCTGACGCGCGGCGGCATATGCGCGGAGGCGCCGAACAGCCGCTGCGCCAGCCGGTCTAGAAAATCCTTGGCCATGATTGGACTCTCCACCGCGACATCATAGCGCCGGCGGTCCTCACGGGCGGTAAGTAGCACGTGAGCGGCAGGGCGGCAAATTCAGCGTTTTTCGATCCACAGGCTCGATTCACGGGCTCCATCGGGCAGCGGCAGGACGGCGACCACCCCGCCCGACAGCGCGCCGGCCATGCGCGTCGTCACGTAATGGCTGGCGAATCGCAGGTCGTAGCCCCCGCCTTGCAGCAACGCCGCGAGACCGAGCTGCTCGTTATAGCCGCGCCAATCCCAGGCCTCGGGATAGTCGTCGGGCAGGAATACGTCATGAAAATGTATATGCACGCCTGAAGCAAGCGTCGGCAGTATGTGGTTGAGCAGACGGTCGACGTCGCTTCCCGGCATCAGGATATGGCTCGAGTCGACGAACAGCAGATCGCCCGGGGCGAGCGCGGCGAACGGCGCCTCGCCGACGCGGTGCAGCGGCAGCCGCAGGAGTTCGATATCGAGGCCCGAAAGCGCCGCGCGCGGCGCCGGGTCGATCGCCGTGATCGCCGTCGCAAGGCCGCCGTCGGCGACCGCGCGGGCGAGGAAACGGGTCGAATGGCCCGAGCCGACCTCGACGATGCGCGGCGGCGCAAAGCGGCGCACGAATGCATATGCAATTGCGGCGTCGAGCCGGGGGAACCAGTCCTGTTTCCAACGCGGCGCGGGCGGTGGTGCGTCGAGCGCCAGCAGCGCGTCGGCATAGTCTTCGAGCCCGGCGATGGTCCGGCGAAAAGCCGCTTCGTGAGCGCCGAACAGCGCCCCGAGCGCGGCGTAAGGCGGGCGTTTCCCGGCCGGCGGCAGTTCGGCGGCGTAGCGGTAGGGGATGAAGAAGCCCCGTCGGGCGAGACCCAGGATCGTCGCGAGACCGAAACGCAGCCGCCTGAGGCCCGTCATTCGACCCGCTCGCCGCTTTGGCGTCACGGCGCGAGCGTCAGCCCTTCGCGGGCCACGACGGATCCCGGTCGGACGCGCGCGACCTCGGCCGCGATGCGATCCATGAAGGCGTCGTCGTGGTCGGGATCGTGATGGAAAACGACGAAGGTCTTGACCCCGGCGGCGTCGCACAGCCGCGCGCCTTCCTCCCAGGTCGAATGGCCCCAGCCGCGGTGGGCGGCGAACTCGGCCTCGGTGTAGGTCGAGTCGTAGATCACCATGTCGGCGCCGTCGATCAGGCCGAGAATGTTGGCGTCGGGCTTGCCCGGCAGGTGTTCGGTATCGGTGAGATAGCAGATCGACCGCCCGTCGTATTCGAGGCGATAGCCGGTGGCGGCCTGCGGGTGATTGAGCGGCGCGGTGCGCACCCGCACCCCGGGGCGCGGGGTGAACGTTTCTCCGGCGCGGAAGTCGCGGAACACGAGCCGCGCCTGTATGGTCTCGCGGCGCACCGGCGCGAACGGTTCGTCGAGCAGCCGCGCGAGCACCGCCTCGATGGCGTGATCGGGAAGCAGGTGTCCGGCCCAGACGGTCAGCGCGGTATCGGTCCGCAACAGCCGGGTGAACCAGGGCCAGCCCCAGATGTGGTCGAGATGGGTATGGGTGAACAGGACATCGGCGTCGAGCGTCCCTTCGCCGCCGAGCGCGGCGTCGAACGGCTTGAGTCCGGTGCCGGCGTCGAGGATGAAGATGCGTTCGCCGCAGCGGACCTCGAGGCACGACGTGTTGCCGCCATAGCGCACCGTCCCCGGTCCGGGACAGGCGATACTGCCGCGCACGCCCCAGAACCGGACGAAAAACCCGTCGAGCTTCGTCAAACCGTTTCTCCACGTCATCGCGGATAGGTAGGATCACCACTTTAACCCGGCCGCAAAATGGTTGCCACAAAAGGTAAAATCGCGTCGGACGAGGCAACGACGAGCGCGCCCGCGGCGGAGACCGCGACGCACCGGAGCGGCGTCGCCTTCGGTCTCGCGCTCGCGGCGCTCGCTGCCTACCAGATGTTCAAGCTGCCCCCGGCGCTGCCCGTGCTGCTCGAGCACTACGGGTACCATCGCGTGCTCGCCGGCGGCTTCATGTCGGTCTTCGCCCTCGCCGGTCTCGCGCTCTCGCTCCGGGTCGGCCGCGGCGTCGGGCGCGGCGGCGTTTGGCCCTATCTCGCAGCGGCCTTCATCCTGTTTCTCGCGGGCGAGGCGCTCGCGCTCGCGGCGCCGCAAAGCGGGTGGCTGGTGCTGCTGTCGCGCGGACTCGAAGGCGTCGGCTACGCCGTCTGCGCCGTCGTCGGGCCGCTGCTCGCCAACCTTAACGCCAGCCGCGTGCATCTGCCGCTGGTCGTCGGTCTCACCGCGACCTGGATTCCGGTCGGTCAGGTAAGCGCCAATCTTCTTTCGATTCCGACGGTCGGGCTCGGGCTCTGGCGACCGCTGTGGTGGGCGGGCATCGTTTTCACCCTGGCGCTCGCCGTCTGGGCCCTCGCGCTGCGCCGCAACCCCACGCTCGCGACCGGCGCGCGGCGCGGCGAGACACGTCATCCAGTCACGGCGACGGCGGACGAGCGTCGTGCGCTCGTCCTCGCGGCGGCCGTTTTCTGTCTGTGGTCGGGCCAGTATCACGCCTACATGACCTGGCTGCCGCAATACCTCGTCGAGAGGCTCGGCTTCGAGCCCGACAGGGCGGTGCTCGTCTACACCCTGCCGGCGGCCGCGGTGGGGTTGTTCTGCGTCGTCACCGGCGCGGCGTTGCGCGCCGGCGCGCCGCTCGCCGCGCTGTTCGCCGGCTCGATCGCCGTGCAGGTCGCGGTTTGGTTGCTGGTGCCTGTCACCGGCGACGGCTTTCTCGGGGTGGTCTCGCTCGCCGCGTACGGCATCAGTTCGGGCGTCACCCCGGTCTGCCTGTTCGCCATGCCGAGCGCGGTGATGGGAGCGGAGCGCATCGAGGCCGGGGCGTTCGGCGTCGTCATGACCGGACGCAACCTCGGCATTCTTCTGGGGCCCGTCCTGCTCGCCGCGATGATCACACTCGCCGGCGAGTGGCGCTTTGTTTGGCCGCTGTTCAGCGGCGCGAGTTTGATCGCGCTGCTGCTTGCGCTGGCGCTTGTCCGCCGGTTGCGCGCCCTCGGGGCGGCGCGTCAGGGCACCAGGCGGTAGCCGCCGGGCTCGGTTATCAGCAGTTGCGCGTTCGACGGGTCGCGCTCGATTTTCTGACGCAGCCGGTAGATGTGGGTCTCGAGCGTGTGGGTCGCGACCCCGGCGTTGTAGCCCCAGACCTCGTCGAGCAAGACTTCGCGCGCCACCACCTTGTCCCCGGCGCGGTAGAGGTACTTGAGGATCGCCGTTTCCTTCTCGGTGAGGCGCACCTTCCTGTTGCTCTCGATATCGAGCAGCAGCTTGGCGCTTGGTCGAAAGCTGTAGGAGCCGATGGCAAAGACCGCATCCTCGCTCTGCTCGTGCTGGCGCAGTTGCGCCCGGATGCGCGCCAGCAGGACGCCGAGCCGGAAGGGCTTGGTGATGTAGTCGTTGGCTCCCGACTCGAGCCCGAGGATGGTGTCGGCGTCGGTGTCGGCGGCGGTCAACATGATGATCGGCATCTTGTGGCCGCCGCGGCGGATGACCTTGCACAATTCGCGGCCATCGATGTCGGGCAGGCCGACATCGAGCAGAACCAGATCGTAGCGCTGCTCCTTGACCCGATCGAGCGCCTCGCTGCCCGTGCCGGCCTGGCCGATGTCGAACTCCTCGTGGAGCTGGAGCTGCTCGGCGAGCGACTGGCGTAAAGCGGTGTCGTCGTCGACGATCAGGACGCGCCGGCCCAGGGTCACGGTCGTCGCGTTCGCCGTTTGCACAGGTGCTGCCCGTTCATGTTCGCTGTCTATACCGCAGTTGCCCGGCGATGGTAAACACGAATGCGCAAGCGGCCGGCGTGCGACGGCGACGGTGCGCCCGGGCAAGGGCTGCCGGTCCGCCCGGCAGGAGTTGCCGCCAACGCGCGCCTCTTTCCCTTCAATCAGTTGATTTCCCTGGATTTCACCAGTGGCACCGATCCTGCATCGTGAATCGTGGAGACGCTTTCATGGTCGCAGGCCCGGCATTCAGTTACCACTCGATGCGCCACGACGTGCGCATCGACGCACCCGGAACCGACTCCGGGCGTGGCGCCGCGTTCTGGGGCGACGACGGTCTCACCTTCGGCGACTTTCTCGACCTGATCAATCCGCTTCAGCACATCCCGGTGGTGGGGAGCATCTACCGCGCGGTTACCGGCGACGGCATCGCGCCCGGCGCGCGGATCTTCGGCGGCGCCTTATACGGCGGCCCGATCGGCCTGGTCGGCGCGGCGATCAACGCCATGATCGAGGAAACCACGGGCCACGACGTCGGCGGGTTGGCGCTGGCGCTGCTCGACGGCGACGACCCGGGCGCCGCAACCGGCGGATCACCGCCGCCCACCGCGATCGCCGAAGCCGCGCCGCCGCCGGGCGCGAGCGACGGCCCGCCGCCCATCTGGCTTGCCCGCATGCCTCAGACACGCGAAGATTACGCCGTTCTTGCCGCGCGATACGGTTCGCCCGCAACGGCGGGCAATATCCTCGAGGCGATGGGCAAGGCGCTCGACAAGTACGAGTCGATGGGCGGTGCGTTGCCGCTTCCCGCGCAGGCCGCGCCGCCCGCCGAGGAGGCAAGGATTGACACGGTCCTCTGAAAGTCCGAAACGCGACGGCGGGAGGACACCCGGCATGAATATTCTGGTTTTTCCCGACGGAACGGTCGAGTGGCGGGGCGAGCGCGTACCTTGCGCGCTCGGTCGGGCCGGGGTAACCGACAACAAGCACGAGGGCGACGGGGCGACGCCCGCGGGCTGTTTTCCCCTGCGCCGGGTGTTCTACCGGCCCGATCGCTGCGAGCCGCCCCGGACCGTGCTCGAGGTCACGCCGCTCGATCCGCTCGACGCCTGGTGCGACGATCCGAACGACCCCTGCTACAACACGTTCGTCCGCCAACCCTGTCGTGCAAGCTTCGAGCTGTTGTGGCGCGACGATTCACTCTACGACATCGTCGTTCCGCTCGGTTACAACGACGACCCGGTGGCGCCCGGGGCGGGAAGCGCCATTTTCCTGCACATCGCGCGGCCCGATTTTTCGCCTACGCAAGGCTGCGTCGCGGTGAACCGCGAGCTTCTCTTGCGCATCCTCGCCGAGTGCGCCGCCGAAACGCGGCTCTGCGTTAGGCCGGCCTGAATCCCGCGCCCTCGCGCGCGCCGAAGATCGCGGTGCCGATCCGCACTTCGGTCGCACCGAAGCGCACGGCAATCTCGAAATCGGCGGTCATGCCCATGCTGAGGCGCGCTAGTCCGTTGCGCCGGGCGATGTCGGCGAGCAGCGAGAAATGGAGCGCGGGCTCCTCGTCGGCGGGCGGGATGCACATCAGGCCGGCGACCGGCAGTTCGAAGTCGTCGCGGCAGGTGGCGATCAGGGCGTCGGCCTCGACCGGCATGACCCCCGCTTTCTGCGATTCCTCGCCGGTGTTGACCTCGATGAAACAGGGCAGGCGCTTGCCGGCGCGCACCATTTCGTCGGCGAGCACGCGGGCAAGCCTGGGCCGGTCGACGGTCTGGATGACATCGAACAGCGCAATCGCCTGGCGCGCCTTGTTGGTCTGCAGCGGACCGATGAGGTGAAGCTCGATATCGGGGAATTCGTCCTTGAGCGCCGGCCATTTGGTCTGCGCTTCCTGCACCCGGTTCTCGCCGAAGACGCGGTGACCGGCATGGAGCGCCGCAAGAATGCGCTCGGCGCCGTGGGTCTTGCTGACGGCGACCAGCGAGATTGCCGCCGCCGGCCGGTCCGCCGCGCGCGCGGCCGCCGCGATGCGCGCGGTGACGCGGGCGAGGTTGCCGGCGACGTCGACGGGCCCCGGCGTGCTCACGAATCCTTGCGGGCGTCGAGACGGATGACAAAGTGGCGCTCGACGTAATCGACGATTTTTTTGACGCACTCTTCGACGCCCGTCTTGGCGCTATCGACGATCAGCTCGGCCGCCTCGGGCGCCTCGTAAGGCGCGCTGACGCCGGTGAATTCCCGGATTTCCCCGGCGCGCGCCCGCTTGTAGAGCCCCTTGGGGTCGCGCCTCTCGCAGGTGTCGAGATCGGCCGAGATGTAAAGCTCGTGGAAGGTATCGTCGCCGTAGGCGTCGGCCGAGGCGCGGGCGCGCTCGCGGTCGGAACGATAAGGCGAGATGAACGCGGTGATGACGATGAAGCCGGCGTTGGCGAACAGTGCGGCGAGTTCGCCGACGCGACGGATGTTCTCGGCCCGGTCCTCGGGCGAGAAGCTGAGATTGGCGTTGAGCCCGCGGCGCACGTTGTCGCCGTCGAGTACATAGACCTGGTAGCCCTTGCGGAACAGGTGCTGTTCGACCTCGACGGCGAGCGTCGACTTGCCGGCCCCCGACAGCCCGGTGAACCAGAGCACGCCGCCCCGGTGACCGTTGCGGACTGAGCGCGCGGTCGCGCTCACGCCGTGCTCGACCGCCGTGAGGTTCTGGCCCTTCTGGGTGATCAGCCGGCGTTGGTCGGGGTAGCCCTCCATGTTGATGATGCCGCCGCCAGCGATGTCGTAGCCGTCGACGATGACGAAGCGCCCGGTGTGCGGGCTGGTGCTGAACTCGTCGAGCGCCAGCATTTGCCGCGCGCGCAGGACCACCTCGGCGACGCCGTTGCGTTCGACCCGATCGGCCGGCACCGACGCGAGGTCGCCGGTGTCGATCACCCGCTCGATCTCCTGCACCTCGACCGGCGTTTCGGAGGTGTTGAGCTTGAGCGTATAGCGCCGGCCAACGGTGAGCGGGCGGCGCCCCAGCCAGAACAGATGGGCGCGGAAGACGTGGGTCTCGATCGGGGGATCGGCGAAATGACTCGCCACCTCGCCGCGCTCGACGAAGATCTGCTCGTCCAGCGTGATGCCCACCGATTGGCCGGCCGCGGCTTCGCTCGACGCCGCGGTGCCGTTCCAGCTCTCGATCGCGGCGATTCGCGCCGACTTGTTCGACGGCGAGAACAGCAGCTCGTCGCCGACTTGCAGTCGCCCGGTCTCGATGCGTCCGGCGAAAATGCGGCGCTCGTCGAAACGGTAGACGTCCTGCAACGGCAGACGCAGCGGCAGCTCGGCGAGCGGAGGCGAGGGCGCGAAGGCCTCGAGCGCCTCGACCACGGTCGGACCGCGGTACCACGACATGCGCGTCGAGCGCACCGCCACGTTATCGCCCTCGCGCGCCGATACCGGGATGACATGGCTCGGCGCGATGCCGATGCGCGCGAGATAGTCGCGGTATTCGGCGGCGATGGCGTCGAAGCGGTCGCCGGCATAATCGACGAGGTCCATCTTGCTGATCGCCACCGCTACCTGACGCACGCCGAGCAGGTGAAGGAGATAGCCGTGACGCCGCGACTGTTCGCGCACGCCCTCGACCGCGTCGATCACCAGCAGCGCGGCGTCTGCGCTCGCGGCGCCGGTGACCATGTTCTTGATGAACTCGCGGTGGCCGGGAGCGTCGATGATGACGTAGTCGCGCCGCCGGGTGTGGAAGCGGATATGCGCCGAATCGATCGTCACGCCCTGGTCGCGCTCGGCCTGCAGCGCATCCAGCAGGAAGGCCCATTCGAAAGGCATGCCGCGGCGGGCGCAGACGGCGCGGAGTTCCTCGATCTTGCCCTCGGGCATCGAGCCGGTGTCGTGGAACAGCCGGCCGACGAGCGTGGACTTGCCGTGATCGACGTGGCCGACGATGACGATGTTCATCGCGTCGCGGGATTCGCGGCGCGGCGCTCGCGCCACCGCCGTCTCGTCCGCGAGTACGACCTTGCGCTCTGGCGCCCCTCCTGCCTTGCCCGCCATTACATGTACCCCTCGACGCGCAGCCGCTCGAACGCGTCCTCTGCCTCGTGGTCCATCGCCCGGCCGCTGCGTTCGGCGACCTTGGTCTCCTCGAGTTCGGCGATGACTTCGGCGATCGTCGTCGCATCGCTGTCGACCGGGAAGGTGATGTCCTCGTCGCCGAGCGAACGGTAGCGTTTGCCGTTGCTCGCGAAGTAGAGATCGACCACCGGGATGTCCTCGCGCTCGATGTAGCGCCAGATATCGATCTCGGTCCAGTGCAGCAGCGGGTGGATGCGCAGATGCGTGCCCGGAGGGAACTCGGTCTTGAACTGGTCCCAGAACTCGGGCGGCTGGTCGCGGAAGTCCCACTGGCCGGCCTCGCCCCGCGGGCTGAAAACGCGTTCCTTGGCGCGCGTGCCCTCCTCGTCGCGACGGATGCCGGCGATGATGCCGGTCAGGCCATGGACCTCGATCAGCCGCTTGAGCCCGGCCGTCTTGCGCGCCGCGGCGCGCGCCGCCGGCGGCAGGGTCTCGTCGATCTCGTCGATCGGCGGGCAGTCGCCGGTGACGAGGTTGAGATTCCACTCTTTCGCGTAGCGTTCGCGGAAGGCGTACATCTCGCGAAATTTCTTGCCGGTATCGACGTGCAGCGCCGGAAACGGCACATGGTCGAAGAACGCCTTGCGGGCGAGCCATACCATGACGTTCGAATCCTTGCCGACCGACCATAGCATCGCCAGCCGTTCGAACTTGTTGAACGCCTCGCGAAGGATATAGATGCTCTCGCTCTCGAGCCGGTCGAGATGGTCCATTGTTGCGACTGTTCCGAATTCCTGGCCGATCCGGCCAATGCTCCACAAAAACGAGGGTTTATGGGCTCCCGGCGCCGTCGTCAAGGCCGTTGATCCGTCGGCGCGGCGAAGACCCCAGACTAGCCGCCGGCCGTTGAGATAGGGTTAGGGACCGGCGGGCGCCTCTCTTCGGCCGCCGCGATCCTCAGAACACCGGGCGGCCGTCGCGTCGCAGGTAGCCGTGCTCGGCCATCACCTCGCGGTGGTCGTCGATAAGCCGCTGCACCTGCGCATCGCTGAGCTTGCGGCGTCCGTCACCGATTTTACCCTTGCGGAAGAAAATCCGGTCGTCGATCGGCACCGCCTCGATGAAGCCCGATTCCTTTTCCTGCGACGCCAGGGACTTGAACGAGCTGAAGCGGATGGCGCGCTTGAGCCGCGCGGGTTCGAGGGGCAGCCCGAGAAACTTCACGAGCCGGCGAAAGGTCTTGTCCGGCTTGAGCGTCATGTCCTCGTAACGCACCACATGGAGATGAAGACCCGGCAGGGTGGTCCAGCTGCGCACGTGACTCGACCAGCTTCCCAGATACTGACAGACGAGATGGGCATGCGACGGCATCTCCATTTCGTCCGAGCCCATCACCTCGATCGCCCGATCGAAATCGACGCCGTAATGATGGGCATACGAGATCGCGGTGTCGAGCGGGTTGCGGATGACGTAGATCGCGCCCGCGGTCGCCTCGGGCGTGATGGTCGGAATGTCGTCGAGATAGGCGATGGCGTTGTGGGTCTTGACGAACACCGTATCGGGACGCGACCGAACGAACATCTCGTGCACCTTGGGCCGGAGGCGCTGGATTTCATGGACGCTCATGCCTTCGACCGAGCGGCCCGCGACCTGCTCGAAAGGCGCGGCGACGCCGTCGCCGTAGACGAACTTGGGCAGTTCGTTGATCGGGGCCGGCGTTTTCGCGTTGCCGAGATAATTGGCGAGAAACGCCCGAAGCCAGGTGTTGCCCGACTTGGGATACGACGCCAACCACAGAATTCCGCCCACCGCATGCCTCCGGCCATTCATGCGCTTGCGCGCGGTCCCCGGGGATATATCGACGCGCCGGGGGCAGTGCAAGCCGTTCATGGCGGCGCCGGTCCGTTCTCGTCCTCCCCTTCTCCAAGCGCCGCGTTGAGGGGCGCGAGGTGTGACGCGTAAGCGCGCCAGCGCCCGACCGAGCCGGTGAAGATCGCTTTTCGCACCTGCAGGGTGCTCGACGTGCGCACCGTCCGCTCGGTCTTGTGGAAATCGAGACAGCGCGCATCCCATTCCAGCCCGCAGAAGGCCACGAGACGGCGGCTTTCGGCTTCCTGATCGGCGACCAGCGCTTCGTAATCGACATCGATCACGGCGAGCGGCAGCGTCTCGCGCCAGTGCGTCATCAGTCGGCGGTAGTCGCGCCAGTAGGCGCCGAGATCGGCGAGATCGTTGCTGAACTCGTTGCCCTGGTAGAAGTCGTGAAAATAACACGACAGGCAGGTGTCGCGGGGATCGCGCCGGCAGTGGACGACGCGCGCCCCGGGCAGGATCAGGGCGATCAGGCCGAGGTGGAGGAAGTTCGCGGGCAGCTTGTCGGTAACGCGCCGCGCGTCTCCCGCCGCCGCGGCCACGCGTTCGAGGTAGGCCTCGCCGAGACGCCGACGCGTCGTCGCATCGAGCGCGGCGGCACCGACCGGATAGGCCGATCCCGTTTGCCCGGCGATCCGACCGGCGATCAGGCCGATCTCGGGCAGTTCGCCGGCGCCGTAAACCTGGGGATGGCTCGCCAGGATCTGCTCGACCAGCGAGGTGCCCGAGCGCGGCATGCCGACGATGAAGACGGGGCGGTCGCTTTCCGCCCCGCCGGACGCGGCGCGCGCGAAGAAGTCCGCGCCGAAGGTCGTGATGACGGCATCGACGTAGCGCGCGTGCTCGTCGGCCCTGAAGACACGCCCCTGACGCGCCGCTTCGTGCGCGCGCAGCACGTTGCCTTCGCGGTAGTTGGCGAAGGCGCGGTCGTGATCGCCGATATCGGCGTACATCTTGCCGAGCGCGAAGCGCAAACTGATCGCTTCATGCGGCGCGAGCCGGTCGCGGCCCTTGAGCGCCTCGAGCGCGGCGAACCCGGGGTCGTCCTTCTCGAACTTGCGGAATTCGGCCAGGTTGTTGCGCGCCGAGGCGAAGTCGGGCCTGAGCTCGAGCGCCCTTTCGTAGGCCGCCGCCGCCTCGTCGAGCCGGCCCTTGAAACGCAGCACGTTGCCGAGGTTGTTGTGGGCGTCCGCATCGTCGGGCCTGAGCGCAAGGGCGCGGCGGCAGCTCGCCTCGGCTTCGTCGAGCCGGCCGAGGCCGGTGAGCGCGACGCCGCGGTTGAACTCCGCCGCGACATAATCCGGCGCGATCTCGAGGGCGCGGGCGTAACAGGCGAGGGCCGCGTCGAAGTCGCCTCGGTCCTTGAGAATGTTGCCGAGGTTGTTGTGGGCCGGTGCGTAGTCGGGCCGGAGCGCGACCGCCCGGCGCAGGCTGGCGATCGCTTCGTCGAGGCGCCCTTGATCCTTGAGAATCGTGGCGAGGGTGTTGAGCCCGTCGACATAGCCGGGATCGAGCGCCAGCGCTTCGCGGCACCGCGCCTCGGCCTCGCCGAGGCGGCCCTGTTGCAAGAGCGCCAGCGCCAGGTTGCCGTGATAGCGCGCGACCCCGGGCGCCGCCGCAATCGCCCGGCCGATCAATGCGATCGCTTCGCCGCCGCGGCCGGTCTGCTGGGCGACGAGACCGAGCAGGTGGAGCGCGTCGGCGTGGTCGGGCCGGGCCGCGAGAATCCGTCGGTAGCCCGCCTCGGCCTCGTCGAGACGTCCGGCCTGCTGCGCCCGAAGCGCGGTTTCGAGCGTCGCGCGGAGATCGACCGCCGTCGGCGCCCGCGGCGCGGCACGGTGGCGGCCGCGTTTCACGGTCGCGACGCCGGCGCGGCTCCCGTAAAACCGGGGCGGCGCGCGGCTCGTGCGGAACGAAATTCGATCATCGGCACAGCCTATCACGGCGGCGGCGCCGGGGCTCGTGTGGGGCGATGAACGACAGGAAAAAACACGGAGCGGGATGATCCCGCTTTCAGGATCGCGCATCGCCGGCGGCTGCTTGTATCGGGTCGGCCATCACCCCCACCCAACCTTCCCCCATCGAGGGGGAGGGCTTCCTGTCCGGACATTGCTCCATGATTCCCTCTCCCCTGGCGGGAGGGGGAGGTTCGCTTCGGATCGCGGGCGCGCAAAGAAAAACGGGGCGGGAT
The DNA here is from genome assembly GCA_046758065.1 of Alphaproteobacteria bacterium. Taxonomy (GTDB): domain Bacteria; phylum Pseudomonadota; class Alphaproteobacteria; order JAAXGF01; family JAAXGF01; genus JBHHZM01. The sequence continues at coordinate 17,067 of JBHHZM010000064.1, forward strand.
GATCCCGCCCCGGAAGTGATGTGTCGAAACGCGATGCGCGGCTAGAAACCGAGGTGCATGCCCCAGATCACCGCGTCGCCTTCGTTGTCGGCACTGTTCGCGTTGCCCGCGGTATCGTCGTCGAGCTCGGCGTGCAGATAGGTCAGGCTGGTGCGGATGCCCGGCCCGAGCGTGTAGCTCGCGGCGACGTTGAAGAACTGGTTCTTCTCGTCGCCCGGCTGAGACAACAGGCCTTCTTCCTCGCCCCTGAACCAGGTGGCGCTGAAGCTGTACGGCCCGGTCGAATAGCCGATGCCGGCGTTGTACGAATGGCCCTCGTTCGACGCCAACGCACCATTGCCGACGCAGGTGCCGCCGCCCGGGCAGAACGCCAGGCCGTCGACCACCTTGGCGAACGAGCCGGCGATCGAGAAGCCCTGGTAGCTGAGCGAGAGACCGCCGTTGAAGCCGAAGTAGTCGTCGAATCCCGCGGCTTCGGCGTTGTTCGGCGCGGTCGAGCCGAAAATGCCGGCCTGGAGTTCGACGCCGGCGCCGTTGAAGTCACCCGAATAGCTCGCGCCGAAGTCCCAGCCGTTGGTGTACAGGATGTTCTCGTCCGACGGGCCCGTGAAGCGGAACGATTCGCCGCCCTGACCGACCGAGTTGCTGTTGATGTTGTGCGCCTCGGGGGTCCAGCTCCCGGTGAGCTGGAAGCCGTTGAATCGTGGCGTGAAGTAGGTGATCTTCTGCTCGTCGTTCGAACCGTCGATCACCGTCGACAGACCCGGGCTGCGGAACCGGAACCCGGAATTGTTCTGGGCGGCGACGAAGGTACTGATCCAGCCCGAGTTGATCGGCACCCCGACGGCCGGCGCGTCGGTGTTCCAGCCGTAGCTGTAACGGCCCGAGTTGACGGCGCCGAGACGAAGCTGGCCGAAACCGCCCGACAGCGTCAGGAAGACCTGGTCGAGCTGGTCGCCGCCGTTGTCGCCTTCGAGTTCGAAGCGGCCGCCGATCTTGAGGCCGTTGTCGAGCTCGCCGCGCATCTTGAAGTAGACC
>JBHHZM010000065.1:0-17871 GCA_046758065.1 Alphaproteobacteria bacterium
TGGTAGCGGAGGAGGGATTCGAACCCCCGACCCACGGATTATGATTCCGCTGCTCTACCAACTGAGCTACTCCGCCCCGCCAAGCCGCCTGCGGTATAGGTGGCGGCGCAAAGCCTGTCAAGCGCGCCCCCGCCGCTCCGGTTGTGCCGCGCCGCTCCGGCGAGCGGGCCGGAATCAGGCCGCGCGCACGGCCGGTTCGCGTTCGATCCAGCCGCCGCCGAGCAGGCGCTCGCCGCGGTAAACGACGCAGGCCTGTCCCGGAGCGATCGCCCCCTGGGGGGTATCGAGGACCACCTCGGCGCGGCCGTCGCCGAGCCCGCGCATCTGCGCCGGCGCTGCCTCGTGGCGGGCGCGCAGCTTGACCTCGACGGCGAGGCTCCCGTCGCCGGGTTCGCTCTCGCCGAGCCAGTTGAGTTCGCGGACCGTCAGCCGCCCGCCGAGCAGCGCGGCGCGCGGACCGACGACGACGCGCCGGCGCGCCGGTTCGAGCCGCACGACGTAGAGCGGCTCGTGCCAGGCGATGCCCAGGCCCCGTCGCTGGCCGACGGTGAAGTTGACGATGCCGGCATGGCGGCCGAGCACCCGGCCGTCGACGTGAACGATGTCGCCCGGCGCCGTTCCTTCCGGGCGCAGGCGCTCGACCACCCGGGCATAGGATCCCCGGGGCACGAAGCAAATGTCCTGGCTGTCCGGCTTGGCCGCCACCTCGAGCCCGAAGCGCCGGGCGAGCGCGCGCGTCTCGTCCTTGGGCATGTCCCCGAGGGGGAAGCGCAGGTAGGCGAGTTGCTCGCGCGTGGTGGCGAACAGGAAATAGCTCTGATCGCGCCGATGGTCGGCGGCGCGGTGCAACTCGACCCCGTGCGGCCCCATCCTGCGCCGCACGTAATGACCGGTGGCGAGCGCGTCGGCGCCGAGGTCGCGAGCGGTTTCCAGCAGGCTGTGGAACTTGACGTGCTGGTTGCAGCGCACGCAGGGAATCGGCGTCTCGCCGCGCAGGTAGCTCTCGGCGAAATCGTCGATCACGGCGCTCCGGAAGCGGCTCTCGTAGTCGAGCACGTAGTGGGGCACGCCGAGCCGGTCGGCGACCCGGCGGGCGTCGTGGATGTCCCGGCCGGCGCAGCAGGCGCCCTTGCGCCCGAGCGCGGCGCCGTGGTCGTAGAGCTGCAGCGTCACGCCGACGACCTCGAATCCTTGGGCGTCGAGGAGCGCCGCCGTGACCGACGAATCGACGCCTCCCGACATCGCGACGACGACCCGGGTATCGCCCGCCGGCTTGTCTATTCCCAACATGTTCATGGGGCGAATATAGGGCCTCGCCGTCAGCGCGCAAGCGCGCCCGGCCGACCGGCCGCCGCCGGAGACTTGCGCCTGAGAATTTCGAGCACGCGGTGAAAGTGTCGGGTGTCGCGCAACATGCCGAGCGTGCCGCTGAAATGACCCTGGCGGCGCACGAACAGGTTCTCGCGCGGCACCTTCCAGCGCGCGAACAGCGCCTTGCCCAGGGTAAACGGCGTAACGTCGTCGCGGCTGCCGAGCACCACGACCATGTCCTCGGGCGCGAGCGCCGGATCGCCGGTCGGATCGCTGAGCGGCCTCAGACGCGTCAGCGCCTCCGGCGTCCAGCCCGCCCCGGCAAGCGCCTCAGGCAGGCCGACTCCCCGGCTCAGCGAGCCCCCGCGCACCACCTCGTCGAGCCGGTCGCAACTGGTGACCAGCAGCAGCGCGTCGGGCCGCATCGACGCCGGCCAATGGGCCGCGTGAACGCCGACCAGCTGGCCGGCCAGCGCCCCGAGGCTGATGCCGCCCACCGCCACCGCGCCCCGGCTGGTGCGGCGGCACCAGTCGACCAGCACCGCGATCTCGCGTACCTGGGCCGAGAACAGGTCGATCGCGCTGAGCGGCGCGCCGGCCACGAAACGCTCGCCGCCGTAAGCGCCCGGCGGCGTACGACGGCCGTGCCAGGGCGCTTCCATCTCGACGACGCGGCAACCCGCCGTGGAGAGGGGACGCGTGAAGTCGGGCATCCCCTGAAGGTGCTCGGCCTCGACGAACAGGCCGTGGCCGAAAATCAGCGTGGGCGGATCGGCGACGCCCTCGGGTTCGCGCACCCGGGCGTAGACCGTGTCGCCCATGACCTCGGAGGGCGACGGGAAACGGATCCAGTATTCGGACGTATCGGGCCCAGAAAAGTGGCCCGATTCGGTCACCTCGGGAAGCGGGACGGGCGCGGCGTAGGCGCGTTCGGGGGCGGCGAGATCGGCGCCGTAGCGGCTCTCGACCTCGCCCGGGGTCGCGACCGCGAAGCGTACTGCGGGCAGCAGGCCGCGACGCAGCAGAAACCGGAACAGACCGCTGCCGAACCTCAGGGCGTTTGCGGCGGCAAGGCGCGCCCGTTCGGCCTCGGCCAGTGCCGGACCGTCGCATCGGCCCGGACCGAATGCCGCCGCCTCCCAGCGCCGCGCCGCCGCCGCCGCCGCTTCGTCGAGCCTCCCGATACGGGCGAGCGCGTCGGCGGCCTCGCGACGGAGGCCGTCCGCCCTATCGGCGAGCGGCACCTCGGCGAAAAACCGCTCGATCGACCCCGCCGCGACGCGTGCCGCGGCCCAGGCGCGGGACAGCGGCAGCAGGCGACGCGTGATGACGCGCAGCGCCACCCGGTCGAACCAGGGCCGGGCGACGAAGGACCCCAGCGGCGAGCGCATCAGGCGCTCGAGCGAATCGCCAGCCGTCGATCTTGCGGGAATGTCGAGACCACCCGTAGGTTACAGCGAAACCGCCGCGGCGGGACACCCGGCGTCTCGCCTCAGTCGAGCAAGAAATTATACGTTTCGGCGGGAAGCGTCACCGTAAGGCCGTCGAGTTCCTCGGTTATGACGATCTGACAGCCCAGCCGCGACGTTTCGGTAAGGCCAAACGCAAGGTCGAGCATGTCCTCCTCGTCCTCGGTCGCATCCGCAAGACGCTCGACGTCCTCCGGGTCGACGATGACATGACAGGTGGAGCAGGCGAGCGAACCCTCGCAGGCGCCTTCGATGTCGATGTTGTTGCGATGGGCGATCTCGAGAACCGACAGGCCCACCGGGGCATCGACCTCGTGGCGCGTGCCGTCGGGGTCTATAAACGTCATCTTCGGCATGCGCGGGAACTCCATCGGCTGAACGTCACGCTCTCGCGGCGCGCCGCAGCGTCCGGAAACGCATCCGAAACGGCGCGGACAGCCGACCCGCCGACTCTAATCTTTTGCCCTAGAACAACGAACCAATGCATTGACATAATTTAATTCTTCTCGACAAAGCCGTGGCACCCGCATCGGCCTGACGGCCGGCGTGAGCGTGAGATAACGCGCAAACCGGCGCGAGTCCATCCCTTCATGCAGATTCGCGACTCGTCGCTGCCCCGCGCAACCGCGCAATCTGCTCGACCACCGTCTCGACGGCGAAGTCGATCTCGGCCTCGGTCGTGAAGCGGCCGATTCCGAAGCGTATCGAGGCGTCGGCGGTGAGGTCGTCGAGACCCAGCGCGCGCAGAACATAGGACGGCTCGACCAGGGCCGAGGTGCAGGCCGATCCGGTCGATACCGCGATATCCCGAAGCGCCAAGAGGATCGCCTCGCCTTCGAGACCGGCGAAGCTCAGGTTGAGATTGCCGGGAATGCGCTTTTCGGCGTCGCCGCTGAGCGTCACCCCGGGCGTGCGCGCCCTGATCCCGTCGTACAGGCGATCGCGGAGCGCGCGGATACGCGTCGCTTCGGCGGTCATCTCGCGCGCGGCGATGGCGCAGGCCTCGCCCAGCCCGACGCAGAGCGGCACCGGCAACGTTCCCGAACGCAGGCCGCGTTCCTGCCCGCCGCCGTCGATCAGCGGAACCAGCCGCACCCGCGGCCGACGCCGCACGTAGAGCACCCCGATCCCCTTGGGCGCGTAGATCTTGTGACCCGACAGACTCAACAGGTCGATGTTCATCGCCTCGACATCGACCGGTATCTTGCCCACCGCCTGGGCGCAATCGCTGTGGAAGTGAACGCCGCGTTCGCGGCAGATCGCGCCGATCTCGGCGAGCGGCTGGATGACGCCGATTTCGTTGTTGACGCCCATCACCGAGACGGAAAGGGTGCGATCGTCGATCGTATCGCGCAGTCGATCGAGATCGATCAGACCGTTGCTCCGCACCGGCAGGTAGCTCACGGCAAAGCCTTCGCGCGCGAGCCGGCCGCAGGTTTCAAGCACGCATTTGTGCTCGGTGACGACGGCGACGAGGCGGTTGCGTCTGCCCTTGCGGTGCGCGCGCTCGAAGTGGGCGACGCCCTTCAGCGCCAGATTGTTCGACTCGGTGGCGCCCGAAGTGAAGACGATCTCGCGCGCCTCCGCCCCGATGAGCGCGGCGATCCGCGCCCGCGCGTCGTCGACCGCCGCCTCCGCCTCGGCCCCGTAGGCATGGTTGATCGAGTGCGGGTTGCCGAACCGCTCGCGGTAGTAGGGCAACATGGCGTCGAGCACCCGGGGATCGAGCGGCGTCGTCGCCTGGTAATCGAGGTAGACCGGAAGTCTCAGACCGGAGCGAAGGGAGCGATCGGCCATGATCGAACCTCAGGCGGCGGGAGACGGCACGCCGGACCGATCCGGGCGCGCCCGGGTCCGGGCGTAGAGCGCGCTCCAGGCCTCGACCAGTCGGTCGACATCCTCGGCCCGGCTGTCCCAGCCGAGGCTGATGCGGATGGCGCAACCGGCGGTGCTGTCGGCAACGCCCATGGCGCCAAGCACGTGCGAGGCCGAGACCTTGCCAGACGAGCAGGCCGCGCCGGCGCTGACCGCGACGCCGGCGAGATCGAGCGCCATCACCTGGGTCTCGCTCGACACGTCCGGCATGGTGACGCAGGTGGTGTTGGGAAGTCGCGCGACGTCGGCGCCGAACACGGTCGCTTCCGGCGCAAACGCAGTGAGCCGGCGCTCGATCTCATCGCGCAGGGCGGCGAGACGCCCGCTGTCGGCGATCTCTGCCGCCGCGAGTTCGGCGGCGGCGCCGAAACCGACGATGCCGGCGACGTTTTCGGTGCCGGCCCGGCGCCCTTCCTCCTGGCGGCCGCCGTGAACCAGCGGGTCGAGCGCGACGCCCTCGCCGACGACCAGTGCGCCGACCCCTTGGGGGCCGCCCAGCTTGTGGGCCGAAAGCGTCAGGAGATCGGCGCCGACGGCGGCAACGTCGAGGGCGATTCTGCCGGCCGCCTGTACGGCGTCGCAGTGGAACAACGCGTTGTGGGCATGGGCGAGCGCCGCGACCTTCGCTGCGGGCTGCACCACCCCGGTCTCGTTGTTGGCGAGCATGACCGAGACCAGGGCCGGAGCGTTACTGTCGCCGAGCGCGGCTTCAAGCGCAGCGAGATCGACGATGCCGTCGCGATCGACCGGCAACGGCGTCGCCCCGGGAGCGGCGCGCAACACCGAATCGTGCTCGACCGTCGAGACGTAAAGCCGCGATCGACCGCATCCTTTCAGGGCGAGGTTGTTGGCTTCGCTGCCGCTGCCGGTGAAGACGACGCAATCGGGCGATGCGGCGACCAGAGCCGCCACGGCGGCGCGCGCATCCTCGACGGCGCGGCGCGCCAACCGGCCGAACCGGTGCACCGACGACGGATTGCCGACATCGTGCAACGCGCGGGACACGGCGGCGGCCACCTGGGGCCTGACCGGGGCTCCGGCGTTATAATCGAGATAACAGGCGCGCGGCGTCACCGAATGACTCGCAGCTCCGCGGCGCTCTTCGATGTGGTTTCGCCCGCGATCAACCCGCTCGTCCCCAGCACGCGCCTGGCGCAAACGTCGTCGAGCGAAACCGAGCTCAGGTAGAGATAGATCTGGTTGCCGAGTTCTTCCCAAAGATCGTGGGTCAGACAGCGGCTCTTGTTGCTGCGGCAGCCCTGCGGCGAACCAGGCTGACAACGCGTCGCCTTGATCGGTTCATCGACCGCGAGAATGATGTCGCAGATGCGGATCTCCACCGCCGCCCGAGCCAAAAGATAGCCGCCTCCGGGGCCGCGCACGCTCCTGACCAACTCGGCGCGCCGCAACTTGCCGAAGAGCTGCTCGAGATACGACAGGGAAATCTCCTGACGCCGGGCGATCTCGGCGAGCGATACGGGTCTGCCGTCACTGGTGATCGACAGGTCCGCCATCGCCATGACGGCGTAACGGCCTTTAGTGCTGAGTTTCACGATGCGTCTCCCCGGTTAGCAGGTTGGCGGTTTTTCTTCGTCTGCTTCGCCGTCTTCCTCGAAGCGATCAGGCGACGCCGTCGCGAGCCGGTCGAGTTGACGTTCGAGTTCCTCGATTCGGGTCGAAAGCTTGCCCACGTGATCGAGCAGTCCGTCGATCGACTTGCTCATCGGATCGGGAATATCGGGCGACGGCGTGCCGTAGGCGGCGAACTTCGGCGGCTGGGACTTGTCGCGGGCGCCGGCCACGCGACCGGGGATGCCGACGACGGTGACGTCGGGCGGAACGTCCTTGACGACCACGGCGTTGGCGCCGATGCGGGCGCCCGCGCCGACCGTGATCGGACCCAGGATTTGTGCGCCGGAACCAACGATGACGCCATCCTGAAGCGTGGGATGCCGTTTCTGGTCGGCTTGGGATTCGGCGTCGATGGACGGTGCGATGCCGCCCAGCGTGACCCCGTGATAGAGCGTGACGTCATCGCCGATTTCCGCGGTTTCGCCGATTACCACGCCCATGCCGTGGTCGATGAACAGGCGCTCGCCGATCTTCACGCCCGGGTGAATCTCGATACCGGTGACGAACCGTCCAACGTGCGACAGAAAACGGCCCAGCAGACGCCACTTACGCACCCAGACTGCATGCGCGAGCCGGTAGATCTGCAGCGCGTGAAACCCCGGATAGCACAGGATCACCTCGATACGCGATCGCACCGCGGGATCGCGTTCGAACACGATGTCAATCTCTTCTCGAAGTCTCTTGAATATCATCCTGCCCGCCGCGTACTATGATGTCGGAAAAGCAAACGCGCCCCACCTCCGCCGCCAAGGTACCGTGAATCCTTGATATATATTTCCCGACTCGGTCGGTCAAGTTTAGGGCTTGAGATTCTCCCCCCGTTTGGCATGAAGTCGAGCTGTTGGATTGGACATTCCGGGTGCGTCCCCGGTGGCGCGCCGCACTCGATCGAGACGGAGCGGAGGACCGGGCCCCGACGCCATGCCTGAGGTGTTCATCAATGGACCCGAAGGCCGTCTCGAGGGGCGCTACCGCCACGGCGACCGCCCCGACGCGCCGATCGCGCTGGTCCTCCACCCTCATCCCCAGCACGGCGGGACGATGAACAATCGCGTGGTTTACACGCTTTACCGGGCCTTCGCCGGTTTTGGCTTTTCGGTGATCCGTTTCAATTTCCGCGGCGTCGGACGAAGCCAGGGCGAATTCGACAATGGTCTCGGCGAACTGAGCGACGCCGCTACGGCGCTCGATTGGCTGCAGAGTCTCAACCCCAACGCGGCGAGATGCTGGATCGGGGGCTTCTCCTTCGGCGCCTGGGTCGGCATGCAGGTGCTGATGCGCCGCCCCGAGATCGAGGGCTTCATTTCGGTAGCGCCGCCCGCCAACCTGTTCGATTTCGCCTTTCTTGCGCCCTGCCCCTCCTCGGGGATGATCCTGCAGGGCGACCGGGATGAGCTGGTGCCCGAGCCGGTGGTCGCCAAGCTCGCGGAGAAGCTCGCCCACCAGCGAGAAATTACGGTCGACTACCGCGTCATCGGCGGTGCCAATCACTTCTTCAACGATCACATCGACACCTTCACCGACCACGTCAACGACTATCTAAGAAGCCGCCTCGCGGAATCCCCCGGTTCTTAAGCTTTCGAGCCGCGACCGGTGCGACTGCCCGGCGCGCAATCGTGGCGGTACAGGGCGCCGCCGGTGAGCGGTCGCGGAACGCCGGTGGTTTCCGGCAGGGTCAACGCAAAACCGTCGAGGGCGCGCATCGCGAGGTAGGCGAAGGCCTGCGCCTCGAGAGCGTCGCCGTCCCAGCCGACCGATTCGACCGGCTCGACCGGGGCGCCGAGAGCGCGACTCAAACCGGCCATCAGCGCCGGGTTGCGCCGGCCGCCCCCGCCGACGAGCCAGCGTTTCGGGGGCGCAGGCAGGTGTGCGATCGCCCGGGCAACGGCAGCCGCGGTAAAGGCCACGAGGGTCGCCGCGCCGTCTTCCGCCGAAAGCTCCTCGACCGCCCCCGCGAAACTGTCCCGATCGAGCGATTTGGGCGGGGACCGGTCGAAATAGGCATGCGCCATGAGCCGCTCCAGCGTGTCGTCGGACGGGGCACCGCTGAGCGCGAGCGCGCCGTCGACATCGCAGGATGTTCCGCTATGGCGGCGCGCCCAGTCGTCGAGCAGGGCACAACCGGGTCCGGTGTCGAAGGCGCGAAGTTCGCCTTCGGCGCCGAGCCAGGTCAGGTTGGCGACGCCGCCGAGATTGAGCACCGCAATGGGACGATCGAGCGCCGCGGCGAGCGCCGCGTGGTACAGCGGCGCCAGCGGCGCGCCCTCGCCGCCGGCGGCAACGTCATGACTGCGAAAGTCGCAAACCACGTCGATGCCGGCAAGCTCGGCGAGCAGCGCCCCGTCGCCGATCTGCCAGGTCAACCCCTCCGCCGGGCGGTGGGTGATGGTGTGGCCGTGAAAGCCGATGACCGCGACCGTCTCGGCGGCGGTTCCCTCGCGGTCGAGCAACTCGGCGACGGCGGCGGCATGGGCGCGCGTGACATCGCGCCGCACCGCCGCGACGTCGCCCCGGCCGGCGAGACAGGCGCGTAGCCGCTCGCGCAACTCGGGCTCGTAGGATCGCGTGAGCCATGGTCCGGGCCGCACGTCGGCGCGCCCGTCGGTATGCAACAGGGCGGCGTCGATGCCGTCGAGCGACGTACCGCTCATCAAGCCGAGTGCGAGACGCAAGCCCTCGTCCGCCATCGTCGTTCCTCCTTGAGTCGCCGAGCGCCCCGCCGGCGAGTCGTTGTCGGGCGCCGGGGACTGTGCTAAACCTCCGGCGCCGCGCCGCGGCGGGCATCATAGCCGAAGCCCAGACCGATTGATCAACCGGCGATGACCGAGCCACGATCCGAATTTCTGCGCACCGTCACGGCGCGCGGTTTCCTTCACCAGTGCACCGACATCGAGGGTCTCGACGCGCGGGTCGCGCAGACCGAGCCGCTCACCGCTTACATCGGCTTCGACTGCACGGCGCCGAGCCTGCACGTCGGCAGCCTGGTTTCGATCATGCTGCTGCGCTGGCTGCAGCGCGCCGGACACAAGCCGATCGTGCTGATGGGCGGCGGCACCACCAAGGTGGGCGATCCTTCGGGCAGGGACGAAACGCGCCGGCTGCTGACGGACGACGATATCGCACACAACATGGCGGGCATAAGAACGGTCTTCGATCGTTTCCTGACATTCGGCGACGGACCCACCGACGCCGTCATGGTCAACAACGCCGACTGGCTCGACGATCTCGCCTATATCCCTTTCCTGCGCGATTACGGCCGCCATTTCTCGGTCAACCGCATGCTCGGCTTCGATTCGGTCAAGCTGCGCCTCGACCGCGAACAGCCGCTCAGCTTCCTCGAGTTCAATTACATGATCCTCCAGGCCTACGATTTCCTCGAACTCGCCAGGCGGTGGGACTGCGAACTGCAAATGGGCGGCTCGGACCAATGGGGCAATATCGTCAACGGGGTCGAACTCGGCCGGCGGATCGATTCCCGCACCTTGTACGGTCTGACCACGCCGTTGATCACCACGGCCTCGGGGACGAAGATGGGAAAAACGGCGCAGGGCGCGGTGTGGCTCAGCCCGGAGATGCTGTCGCCCTACGACTACTGGCAATACTGGCGCAACACCGAAGACGCCGACGTCGGCCGCTTCCTCAGATTGTTCACCGAGTTGCCGCTCGATGAAGTGACGCGGCTCGAAGCGCTCGGCGGCGCCGAAATCAACGAGGCCAAGAAGACGCTCGCCGGTACGGCCACCGCCCTGTGTCACGGCGCCGAGGCCGCCCGCCAAGCCGCCGAGACGGCGCGACACACCTTCGAGGACGGCGCCTACGGCGAATCGCTGCCGGTCGTCGCGGTGTCGCGCGACGAACTCGAACACGGGTTGGCGGCTTTCGAGTTGTTCCGCCGCAGCGGTCTCTGCGCGACGGGCGGCGAGGCGCGTCGGCTGATCAAGGGCGGCGGCGGCCGGCTCAACGACGCGCGCATCGTCGAGGAAACGCAGTCCATCACGCTGAGTGACGTCAATGCCGAGGGCGTCATCAAGCTGTCGGCGGGACGCAAACGTCACGCGCTCGTGCGCGCCGTGTGACCGGTCCGGATTAACGGGAGGAATCGGGTATCGCCGGTTCGAAGGGCTCGACCTCGCCGGCATCCTCGCCCGTGAAACTGAAAACGCCGCGCAGGACGCCCGGCGCCAGGGCGGCCAGCGGGTTCACGGTGATCTTGGGATTATCAAGCGGGCCGACGGCGCGATAAGTCGCGGCGAACAGGCCGCCGCCTTTGGGGCCGACGAGGATCTTGCCGAGTATCGGCAGTTTGCCGAACACGCTGTTGAGGCGATAGGCCGGCACGAGGGTACCGTCGAGGCCGACGGTATCGTCGGCGAGGTTGACGTCGCCCTTGATGGTAAACCCGATCGCCGGACCGTAGGCGCGTCCGTCACGGATCGTCAGCTTGTCGGCGTGTTTCGTGAAGGGGAAGACCAGTCGGGTAAAGGGCAGGCCCTCTCCCTTGAGCAGGTCGAAGGCGCCGGTAAGCGATGCGACTGAAACGATCTTGGCGAGCAACGGCGCATGCCGCAGCTTGAAATCGGCGATGCGAAGCTGCCCGATGCTCGCCTCGCCCGACTCCCCGCTGTCGAGCGTCGCCGAGAGCGCCAGTGTGCCGCCGATCACGTTGTCGAAGATGCCGAAGCTGCGGAGCACCGTGCCGGCGTCGTCCGAGCCGAGCCACAGCACGCGCGCGTCGCCGCTGCGCGCGATGCGGAGCGCGAGGCGCTTATCGCCCGACAATCCGCCGTCGACCACGACGCGCTCCCAGCGTCCGTCCTTGAGGCTGAGTTGTGCCGTGACGCCGGTGAGCGGGCGATCGCCGTCGAGCAAAACCCGATCGAGTTGGGCGCTTAATTCAAGCGGCGGTCCGGTATCTCCGTCGCCTCTGAGGGCCTCGTCGAGATAGGGGCGAAGATCGAAACCCGCGCCGGCGAGGTCGATTTTATAGCCGCCGCCGTCGAGCGGTGTCACCGCCGCCTGGATGCTGGTATCGCCCATGTCGAGCCGAACCAGATCGAGACGCTGCAACGCGTTGTCGCCGGGGCTGAACGCCGCCCGACCGCTCGCCGCAAGATCCGGCGTCGTCAGTTCGAAACCGTCAACGACGAATCCGGCGTCTGCCGATTGGGTTCCCTCCAGGCGAAGGGCACCGGCGATACCGGCCTTCTTTTCCCAGTGCAGGGGGGGAATGCGCAGCATCGCCTCGTCGAAACCGGCGGTCACGTCGAAACGGCGGCGTCCGGCGCGATCGGCGACCTCGATCTCGATGTCGGTCGGCCCGGCGACATAGTCGTTCCCGGGCAGGCCGAGGGCGTGACGCTGCGAATCGTTGAAGCGCCCCTCGACCCGGTAGCGATTCTCGACGGCTGCGCCCGGTGTGAAGTTCCGCCGCCAGGACACGTTCGCGGGAACGCCGTTGAGCGCTGCCTGACCGGTCAGATCCATGCCTTTGCCGTCGAGCGTCAAAGCGAAATCTCCACCGCTGAGCATGTAGCCGTCGAACGCGTTGGCGATGCTCGCACCGCGGAGTTCGGCGGTGGCGCCGACGGTGACGTCGTCGAAGTGCACCTCGATGTTGAGGGGAAAGTCGAAGTGCAGGCGCGCCGCGAAGCTTCCACCGACACTGGCCGGATCGATGCCCAGAGACTGGGTATAACCGAGGTAGGGGTGCGCCATCACGGTCATGGCGTTGGTGATCGGCCCCTGAAGCCGAAGATCGATGGCGGTGAATTCCGTGCCGCCCAGGTCGCTGATGACGATCGAGCCCGGGCCGAGTTGCATGCCCTCGATCGTACCGCCACGCGTGGCGATCTCGAGTTTGCGGCCGGTGATCGTCGCCTGCCCGTCGACGCCGAAGACCTTGGGCAGCGGGTCACGATAGTTGACCGTGACGCCTTCGAGATCGAGCTGCGTGACGATGGCCTCGTCGGGAAGCGCCCCGCCCTTGAGGTCATCGGGTCCGATCCGAACGCTCGCCTTGACCTTGCGTATCATGCCGTCGGTGAGATTCGTGACGACCCACTTGCGCGACACGGGGCCGATCTTCGGCGGCCAGTAATGATCAAGATCGTCGACCGGCAGGTCGCTGATCGTGACACCGCCGACGATCGAAGGCGTGTCGTCGAACCCCTCGAGCGAGACCGTCAGATCGATTTTGGGGCCCCCAAGGTCGATGAAGGCCTTGTCGATGCGGACAAGCTCGGAGCCCGGGGCGATCGCACCTTTCGCTCGGGCGGAAACAATGTCGATATCGTGATCGAACAGTGTTTCGAGGCGCAGGCTGCCGGCGCCGGCGCGGAGATCGAACAGGATGCGCGCCGCGGCGCCGCCGGAATCGAAAGTGGCGTCGAGACTGCCGCTCACCGGCAAGCGCGCGGCCGCGAGCCGGGCGAGGCGTGGCACCTTCTGCGCCAGCCACTCGGGACGGATGTTGGCGAAGTCGAGACGCAGCCTGGTTTCGCCATCGGCGCTGCCGTAGCGGCCGCTGGCCTCGATCGTCGCGGTATGCCCGGAGATTTCGATGTCGAGCAGGGCGACCGCGCCGATACCTGCCGCGTTGCGCGTAAAGTCCACGGTCGCGTGCGGCGCGTACCACGAAACGTCGAGTTGGCGGTCGTCGATCACGAGCTCGCCGCCGACGATACTGACACGATCGAGATAGCCCATCGCCCGGGTCGGGTCGGGTGGCGCCAGCAGGTCGGCGAAGAGCAGTTCGCTGGCGTTGCTCCTTACGCCGCCTTTCGCGCCGTCCGCCTTGCCGAGGCCGATCTCGAAGTGGCCGTCCGCGGCGCGCACCACCCAAACGCTCGGCTCGATGATTTCGAGACTCGTGGGCGCGATCATGCCGCGGAACATCGCCGGCACGCTGAGGCCCAGGGAGATCTCGGGCGCCGAGGCTGCAAGCGCCCCGTCGACGCCCACCATGCGCACGTCGAGAAGCCGAATATCGAGCGTGCGTTCCCAGCCGGCCCAGGTGAGGATGGTGTCGGCGAATTCGACCCGGTAGGGCGAGTCGGTCTCGCGCAGAGCGTCCTGAACGTAGGGCGTGAGAAAGCTGAGATGCACCGGACCGCCGGTCAGGCGCCAAGCGGCGACGGCGAGCAACAGGGTCAGGGCGGCGACGACCGCCGCCATGGCGTGAAGGACGATACGGGTGGCTGGACGGATCAACGGCGCTCACAGCCCTTTCGACGGCTTGACCGGGCCCGGCGGTTCGCGCACTGTGCGGCGAAGTCTGCCGGCGTCAGATGACTGGGTTTACCTTTCTAGCAGATATTGCCGCGCTGCCTGAAGCACACGATCCGGCACGGGCGGAAATCGGCCTCGAGCGCTGGCGCGCCGCCGGCGCCGATGCGAACAAGGCTGCGTTCGCCGCTGCGCTTGTCGCGGATCCCGTCGGCCGCGCGCTGCTGGGCGCGATCTTCGGCAACAGCCCTTTCCTCAGCCATTGCCTGCTCCACGACGTCGGGTTCGTCGAGCGGCTCGTCGAGGCCGGCCCCGACAACTGCCGCGACGCCGTCATCGCCGGGTTCGCGGCTCATCCGGGCGACGACCGGAGCGCCGTCACGCGCCGGCTGCGCCTCGCCCGCCGACGGGCGGCGCTGACCGTCGCCATCGCCGACATTGCCGGGGTCTGGTCGACCGAGCGTATCACCGGCGCCTTGACCGCGATCGCCGAGGCCGCGCTGGACGCCGCGCTCGATCATCTTCTGCGCGCCGCCGACGCGGCCGGCGCAATGCGTCTCGCCGACGCCGCGAACCCGCAGGCCGGCTGCGGCATCACCGTCATCGGGCTCGGCAAGCTCGGCGCCTGCGAACTCAACTATTCGAGCGATATCGACCTCATGGTGCTTTACGACCCGGCGCTGATCGCAAGCGGGTGCGACGATGTCCAGCCGACGGTGGTGCGACTTACGCGCGACCTCTTGCGCCTCCTGCAGGAGCGTACGCCGGACGGCTATGTCTTTCGCACCGACATGCGGCTCAGGCCCGACCCCGGGGCGACGCCGCTCGCCGTCACGGTGGAGGCGGCCGAGACCTATTACGAGAGCCTCGGCCAGAACTGGGAGCGGGCGGCGATGATCACGGCGCGCCCGGTGGCCGGCGACCGGGCGCTCGGCGACGCCTTCGTCGCCATGCTCTCGCCTTTCATCTGGCGGAAGAATCTCGATTTCGCGGCGATTCAGGACATCCATTCGATCAAACGCCAGATCCACGTCCACCACGGCGGCGGACGCATCGCCGTGGCCGGGCACAACGTCAAGCTGGGCCGCGGCGGCATTCGAGAGATCGAGTTTTTCGCCCAGACCCAGCAGCTCATCTTCGGCGGTCGCGATGCGAGCCTGCGGCGCCGCGCCACCTGTGAAGCGCTCGGGGCGCTCGCCGCCGCCGGACGGATTGACGACACGGTCGCCGACGAGATGACCGAAGCCTATCGGTTCCTGCGGCGCGTCGAGCATCGACTGCAAATGATCGACGACGCGCAGACCCACACCCTGCCCGCCACTGCGGACGGTCTGGAAGCGCTTGCCGCTTTCCTCGGCTACCCCGACGCCGGGACCTTCGGCGCGGCGCTTACCGAGCGTCTTATCCGGGTCGAGCGCCATTACGCCGATCTGTTCGAGGACAGCGCCGAGCTCGCCCCCGCCGGCAATCTGGTGTTCACCGGAACCGAGGACGATCCCGACACCCTGGCCACGCTCGAAGATCTCGGATACCGCGACGGCCGGGCGGTGGGCGCGGTGGTGCGCGCCTGGCATCACGGCCGTTTCCGCGCCACCCGCAGCACCCGGGCGCGCGAGATCCTCACCGAGCTGATGCCGGTCCTGCTCGGCGCGTTCGCGCGCACCGCCGATCCCGATCAGGCGCTCCTGCGCTTCAACGAATTCCTGTCGCGCCTGCCGGCGGGCGTGCAGCTCTTTTCGCTGTTCCACGCCAACCCCGCCCTGCTCGATCTGGTCGCCGAGATCATGGGATCGGCGCCGCGCCTCGCCGAGCGACTGAGCCATAATGCCGGCCTGCTCGACGGCGTTCTGAGCCGCGACTTCTACGACCCGCTGTCGGACGCCGATGCACTCGCCGACGATTTATCGAGCCTGCTCCGCGGCGCGCGCGACTATGAGGACATGCTCGACCTCAGCCGACGTTGGGCGCACGACCGCGAATTCCAGGTCGGCGTGCAGATGCTGCGCGGGCTCGTCGAAGGCGACCGCGCGGGCGAGATGCTTGCCGATATCGCCGACGCCGTGCTGCGGGCGCTGACGCCGAACGTCGAAAACGCGTTCGCCGCGATTCACGGCCATATCCCCGGCGGCGGGATGGCGATCGTCGGCATGGGCAATCTCGGCGGCCGCCAGATGACCGTCTCCTCCGACCTCGATCTCACCTTCGTCTATACGAGCGCGGACCGTGACGCGGTTTCCGACGGCGCCAAGAGCCTGCCGGCGAGTCAGTATTACGCCCGTCTCAGCCAGCGCCTGATCAACGCCCTGACTGCGCTGACCGCCGAAGGGCGACTTTACGAGATCGACATGCGGCTGCGGCCGTCGGGTCAGAAGGGACCGGTCGCGTCCGAGATCGCAAGCTTCGAACGCTACCACGCCGAAAGCGCCTGGACCTGGGAGCACATGGTGCTGACCCGCGTGCGCGTCGTCACCGGCCCGCCCAAGCTCGCCAAGCGCATCGAGGCCGCGGTACGCGGCGCGCTGACACGCCCGCGCGACACCTATCGGCTGGTCGCCGAGGTCGCCGACATGCGCCGGCGCATGGAGAGTGAACATCATTCCGACAACCCCTGGCGCACCAAATACGTGCGCGGCGGACTCGTCGACCTCGAGTTCATCGCCGCATACCTCCAACTCGCCCATGCGTCGCGTCATCCTGAGGTGCTCTCGCCGCGCACGATCGAGGCCTTCACGCGTCTTGCCGAGGCCGGGATCCTCGCCGGGAAGGACGCCGATGTTCTGATTGCGGCGACGCGCCTGATGCGGCGCGTGCGCGGCATGCTGCGCCTCACTATCGGCGGCGATCGGGTCGAGACCGGCGCGCCCGAGGCCTTGCGCGCGCTGCTCGCGAGAAGCGGCGAGGTGGACGATTTCAATGCGCTGCGCGACAAGCTGCTGGCGGCGCAGGAGCGGGTGCGCGTGCTCTACGCACGCCTTATCGACGAACCGGCGGCGGCAGCGCACACCGCCTCGGGAGACCAATGAGGAGAACCGCATGACCGCTTCGCCCAAGGCCGGAGACAAGGCCGCCGGCAGCCTCGCCGCCGGCGCGGTCGCCGTTCTTTGCGCGGCCGATCCGGAAGAGAAACGCCGCCGAAGCGACGCTGCGGCCGCGGCGTGGCGCGGCGGCCGGATCGAGGTGGGACGGACGACGACGCCGGATCGGCCGGCGCGGCCCGCGCGTCCCGAACTCCGTCCGCCGCGCGAGATGCCGCGACGACGGGCGGCGACGACGCGGGCATCGCGCATCGCCTTGCTCCACGCCCTCGCCCATATCGAGCTCAACGCCGTCGACCTCGCCTGGGACATCATCGCCCGCTTCGCCCACGAAGACCTGCCGCGCGCCTTCTACGACGACTGGGTGGGGGTGGCGGCCGAGGAAGCGCGGCACTTCGGACTCCTCTCGGGCAGGCTCGCGGCGCTCGGTGCGGCCTACGGCGATCTGCCCGCACACGACGGCCTGTGGGAAGCGGCCGAGGCGACCGCCGACGACCTGCTCGCCCAGCTCGCCGTGGTGCCGCTGGTGCTCGAGGCGCGCGGTCTCGACGTGACGCCGGCAATGATCGCACGCCTGCGCGCCGCCGGCGACGACGACAGCGCCGCCGTTCTCGAGGTCATCTACCGCGACGAGATCGGCCACGTGGCAGTCGGGCGCCGCTGGTTCGAATATCTCTGCGCCCGGCGTGGTCTCAGACCCGAAACCACTTATCACGCCCTCGTCCGCGCGCGCTTCAAAGGCGCGCTCAAGCCGCCGTTCAACGTCGCGGCGCGCGACGCCGCGGGCTTCGATACGGCGTACTACGCGCCGCTCGCCCGCTGACGCGTGACGCGGAACGGTCCTATTTCTCGAGAACCCGCCGACGCGCCTCGAACTCGTCCTGTTCGATCTCGCCCCGGGCGAAGCGCTCCTCGAGAATGTCGAGCGCGGTCTTCTCCACGGAATGCCTACCGGTCCCGCCGCCGCCAAACCAGCGGACAAGCAGGACGAAGAGCGCGATCCCGGCCAGCACGAGAACGATCATCGCCAGAGGACCGAGCATCATGCCGCCCCAATGATGACGGCCGAACGCCCCCGGTCCGTGCTCGCCGGCGTGCGCCAACGCCGGTGCCGCGATAACGGTGAAAACCGTCGACAGGGTCACAAATCGTCCGTTCACGGTCCCCTCCTTCCGTTCGCCGGTATACCACGTCGCGCGGGCGGGATTCCCATTGTTCGACGCTACACCTCCCGAGCGCGCGTTTCCAGCAACCAAGGCATAATATAACTTTACAAATGAACAATTGTTCATATCTTAAATCAAAATGACTCGAAGCACTGAACC
>JBHHZM010000066.1:0-17767 GCA_046758065.1 Alphaproteobacteria bacterium
CGCGCCGCTGGACAACGCCCGCCGATTGACCAATCATCCGCCTTCGTTCGAGAGTCCGGTCCTTAACAAGGCGTGAAATCGGAAGTCGGCGTGATCGATCTCCGCCCCGTCCTTTTCGTCGTCGGCATTCTGCTGACGGTCCTGGCGACGTTCATGTTCGTACCGGCGCTGGTCGACGCGGCGGCCGGCAATCCCGACTGGCGGGTGTTCCTCGTCTCCGCCTTCTTCACACTTTTCATCGGCGTGACGCTGGCGCTGACGAACCGCACCGCACCGGCCAGGCTGAATGTGCGGCAGACGTTCCTGCTGACCACGCTGGCCTGGCTGGTAACGGCGGCCTTCGCTGCCCTTCCTTTCGCTTTCGCCGCGCTCGATCTCGACTATACCGACGCCTTCTTCGAGTCGATGTCGGGGCTGACGACGACCGGCTCGACCGTGATCGTCGGTCTCGATCGCGCCCCGCCCGGCATTCTTCTGTGGCGCGCGCTCCTCCAATGGCAGGGCGGCATCGGCATCATCGTGATGGCGATCGCGGTGTTGCCCATGCTGGGCATCGGCGGCATGCAGCTCTTCCGCACCGAATCCTCGGATCGTTCGGAGAAGGTGCTGCCCCGCGCGGCGCAGATAGCCGCGGCGATCGGCCTCACCTATCTCGCTCTCACCGTGGCCGCGGCAGTCAGCTACTGGGTCGTCGGCATGACTCCCTTCGAGGCGATCTGTCACGCGATGACGACGATACCCACCGGCGGATACTCGACCTACGACGCCTCGATCGGTCACTTCCGGGACAATGCGACCGAGTGGGTGGTGTCGTTCTTCATGGTGGCAAGCGGCATTCCGTTCCTGCTCTACTTCCAGCTCGCCCGCGGCCACGGCGGCGAACTCTGGCGCAACTCGCAGGTTCGCTGGTATCTCGCCCTGGTCGCCGTCGTGGTACTCGCGTTGACCCTCTGGTTATGGCTGGTACAGGACAAGCAGAACCATGTCGCGTTGCGTCATGCCGTGTTCAACGTCATTTCGGTGGCTACCGGGACGGGTTACGCATCGACCGACTACGGCGCATGGGGCGGCTTCGAGGTGACGGCGCTGCTGTTCGTGATGGTCATGGGCGGCTGCAGCGGTTCGACCACCGGCGGCATCAAGGTGTTTCGCTTCCAGATACTTTACGCCAGCGCGAAGGCACAGATCAGGCGGCTGTTGCGGCCCCACGGCGTGTTCGTGCCGCGCTACGACCGCAAGCCCGTGCCCGACTCGGTGTCCGCCGCGGTGATCAGCTTCTTCTTCCTGTTCATGGTCAGCTTCGCGGTTGTCGCGGTGGCGCTGGCCATGCTGGGACTCGATCTCATGACCAGCGTCTCGGGGGCGCTCACCGCGCTTTCCAACGTCGGCCCGGGCCTCGGCGCGGTGATCGGTCCCTCGGGAACCTTCGCGCCGCTTCCCGACGCCGCCAAGTGGCTGCTCGCCGCCGCCATGCTGCTCGGCCGCCTTGAGTTCTTCACGGTTCTGGTGCTGTTTACCCCGCGCTTCTGGCGCGGTTGAAGCGGACCGGCACGGAGCCCGACGCGCCGCTCAGCGGATCTGGCGTCGCCAGCGTTCGATGGTTTCGGTGACGATGTCGCCCTCCACCAGATCGTTCTGCCAGGCTTCGGAGAACGACGCGGTGGCGCTGCGGGGACGGCGCTCCTCGGGAAGATCGTCGAAGTGGACCCGCATGGGCACCGTGACGCCCTCGCCGACCACGAGCGCCTCCTGCACCTTGAGCGACGGCAGCGCGCTGATCAGCCCGAGAGAGCCCTCGGGCAGCGCGTCGTGGACGAACTTGTGGTCGCGCTCGTTGCTCATGCGCAGCGCGATCATGGTGTTGCACTGCGACAGAATCGTCACATCGAGCTCCGACGGCCGTTGGCTGACGAGGCACAGGGACACGCCGTACTTGCGCCCTTCCTTTGCGATACGCGAGATCGAGCGGCGCGTTGGACCGAAGCCCACCTCCCGGTCGCTCGAGACATAGCGGTGCGCCTCCTCGCAGACGAGGAGAACCGGGAAGGCCTGCGGCCGGGAGCTCCACAGCGCGAAATCGAAGATCATGCGACACAGCACCGAAACCACCGCATCGACGATCTCCGAAGGCACGCCCGAAAGGTCGACGATGCTGATCGGCCGGCCCGACACCGGGATGCGCAACACGTAGCCGAGCACGTCGCTCATGTTGTCGGCCACGGTGAAGCCCGAGAACATGAAGGCGAAGCGTTTGTCCGAGCGCAGCGCATCGAGCCGCGCCTTGAGCCGGAGGAACGGCGCCGAGTTGTCGGGCTTGTCCAACTTGCCCATCGCCTGATCGATGGCCCTGATGAGATCGCCGTAGCGGTAGGGTACCGGCGTGTCGATGGTGATGTAATCGCCGTCGTCCCGGTCGGCGCTGTACTTTTGCTTGGCCTCGAGCATCGCCGCCTTGAGGATGGCGATGTCAGCCTGTCGCTCGGCGCCGTCGTGGGGACCGACAATGACCGCAACGGCTTCCTCGAAATTGAGTAGCCAGTATGGCAGATGCAGGCTGCTCGGATCGATGATCTCGGCCATGCCATGAAAGGCGTGGGCGTATTCGCTGTGCGGATCGAGCAGGACGACGCGACCGTTGGGGTTCTGCTCGAGAATCGCGTGCAGAATAAGCGCCACCGTGCAGGACTTGCCCGATCCCGTGGTGCCCAGAACCGAGAAGTGCTTGCCCAGCAGGTCGTTGGTAATGACGAAAGCGGGCAACTCGCGGTCTTGGTACAGGGTGCCGATACGGACGTTCGCGGCCTGCGGCCGGGCGTAGATCTGGCTGAGCTCCTCGCGCCGGGTGGCGAAGATCCGGGCGCCGAGTTGCGGATAAATCGAGACGCCCCGCTGGAAGACCGCTTCGCGGCTGCCGTCGGGCGCATCCATCGCCTCGCAGATCAGCTCGATCTCGACCAGCCCCTTGATCTCACTGTCGAGCAGTGTAGGGTCGGCTAAGCGCAGCCCCGAAACCATACCGAAAACGCTCGACGCGCCGGTGCGCATCTTGACCAGCGTACCGATCTGGAAAGCCCCGGCGCCGTTGGCGCCATCGCTGCGGAACACGCCCTCGACATTCGCTCCGCTGACCGAAACGACCCGGCCGAGAGCCGGGGATTCGGCGGCCGCGGAGGTCGGCGTCGTGTCGGGTGTGTCGTGAAAGATCTCGTTCATCGCCGGAAACCTAGGCGCAGAATGGTAAACATACCGTAACCACCCGAGACGCGACCGCCGGGACGGGACGGCCGGCCTGCCCTATTCCGCCGCGCGCTTCTCGATCTCGACTGCCGCAGGCGCCGGCTGCGGACGGCCCAGCAGCCGGCCGAGATCGCCCTGAACGGCGATCAGCACCGGCACGACGAGGAGGACGAGAAACGTCGTCACCATCAGACCGAAGACGATGGTGAGCGCCATGGGAATGAGAAACTGCGCCTGCAGGCTGGTCTCGAACAACAAGGGCGTCAGCCCCCCGATGGTGGTCGCCGAAGTGAGGATGACGGCGCGCAGCCGGTCGCAGGCGCCGTCGACGATGGCCCCGTGCAATGGTTCGCCGCGGCGCAGGCGCTCGTCGATGGTGGTGACCAGGATGATCGAGTCGTTGACCACGATCCCCGAGAGCCCGACCAGCGCCACCATGCTGAGTATGGTGAGGTCGAAGCCCATGACCCAGTGTCCGAGCGTGGCGCCGACGAAACCGAGGGGGATCACCGACATCACCACCAGCGGCCGGGTATAGCTTGCGAACACCCAGGCGAGGATGATGTAGATCGCCGCCAGCCCGATCAGCGCGCCGACGCGCATGTCGCCGAGCGTCCGCGCCTGTTCCTCGGCTTTGCCGGCGAAGCTCACGCTGGCGCCGTGGCGGGCGGCGACGTCGTATAGTCCGTCGCGTTCGAGCGCGGCGAGAATTTCGTCATTGGTGGTCACCGTCTTGTCGATCTCGGCGGTAATGGCGACCTCGCGCCTACCGTCCTCGCGCATGATTCGGGCGAAACCGCGCGTTTTGCGCCGATCGACGATTTCGCTCAGCGCTACTTCGTGGCCGCGCGGGCCGCGCAGGTAGAGGGCGTCGAGCGCGGCGGTGTCGATCATGTCCCGCGGGTATTGAACGCGCACCAGCACTTCTTCGTCGCCGCGCGGAAAACGCTTGGCGATGGCGCCCTCGAAGGCGGCGCGCACCTGACGACCCACCGATTCGGTGGTGAATCCGAGCGCCCGCCCGCGCGCGTTGACCTCGAGGATCACTTCCTGTTTGCCGTAGGGCAGATCGTCCTCGATATCGCTCACTCCGCGGTAGCGCGCCAGCAGGTCGCGAACCTCCGCGCTCGCCGCCTTGAGGCTGGCGAGATCGCCGCCGGCAAGCCGCAAATCGATTTCGCGGCCGGGCGGGCCGCCCTGCGCGGGCACGATGGTGAGAAACCGGAGTCCCGGCTGCAACCGTATCTCCTTGCGCCAGGCGGCGATAAACTCGGCGCTGGTGACGCTGCGTGAATCGGTAGGAGCGAGTTCGACGACCAGACCGCCGATGTTGTCGCCGCTCACGCCCGCCCGCTCGCGTCCCACCCGGCTGCCGACCTTGGCCACGCTCAGGTTGACGAGGCCGCCCTTGTCGTTCGTGAGACGCGCCTCGGCGATGCGCATCGCCCGTTCCATGCCGTCGAGCATGGCGACCGTGCGCGCGCGCGGCGAGCCGGCGACGAACTCGACGTTGGCGTAGACCCAGTCCACCTCCGGCGAAGGAAAGAAGACGAAACCGATGCGCCCGCCGATGACCAGTCCGACGCAGAGAATCAGTGCCGCGACCGCGCTGGCGATGGTGGCGTAGCGCCACCGTAGGCAGAGTTCGACGGTGCGCCGGAACGGGCCGTCGCGCAAGCGACTGAAGTTGCGGTTGAACCACTGCCGCGGCCGCGATACCCGGCCGCTCCCGTGCGCCAACGCCCCGCGCAGGTGACCGGGCAGCACCAGGAAGCATTCGATCAGGCTGGCGACCAGAATGGCGATGACGACAAAGGGGATCGCGCGGATGATCTCGCCGATGATGTCGGAGATGATCAACAGCGGCACGAAGGCGGCGATCGTGGTGAGCGAGGCGCTGACCACGGGCGCCGCCATGCGGCGGGCGCCGGTTTCGGACGCATCGAGCGGTGCCATGCCGGCGCGGTGGCGCGATTCGGCGTGTTCGCCGACGACGATCGCGTCGTCGACGACGATGCCGAGCGCCATGATCAGGCCGAACAGGCTGACCATGTTGATCGTCTGCCCCGTGGCCAGCATGACCGCCATGGTCGCGAGCAGCGATACCGGAATGCCGGCGGCGACCCAGAAAGCGACGCGACCGTTGAGGAAAACGAAAAGGATAGCGACGACGAGAATGAGCCCGCTCAGGCCGTTGCGCAGCAGGAGATCGATGCGGCTGCGAATCAGATCGGCGGCGACGTCGTAGGTCTCGATCTCGAGGTTCGCGGGAAGCGTCTTGCGCAGCTCGGCGAGATAGGCGTCGACGGTATCGGCAAGCTCGAGCGCGTCGGCGTTGAGCGCCCGTTGGACGTGAAGCTCGACCGCCCGCTGGCCGTCGCGGCGGACGGTGACGCCGCCGTCCTCGAAGTGCTCGCTCACGCGCGCGATGTCGCGCAGGTAGATCTTCTCGCCGTTGGGGAGCGAACGCACCTCGACGTGTCCGAGGCCCGTCGCCGTCCTGACCAGACCGAGGCTGCGGATCTGCACCTTCGCGGTGCCGCCCGTATCGCCCGAGGGCAGGTCCTGAGACGCCCTGGCGATACGCTCGGCAATGTCGGTCAGGGTGAGATTCAGGCGACGCAAGGTGGCCGGAGCGACCTCGACCCAGATTTCCTCGTCTCGCGTCCCGATCAGGCCGACCTTGTCGATGCCGCGCGCCAGAAGCCCCTCACGGATGTCCTTGGCGAAAGCCTTGAGCGCCGCTTCCGAATACGGTCCCGAAATAACGATGCGGCCGATGTTGTCGTAGCGCGTGAGGTGCTTGACGACCGGGCGCTCGCTTTCCTCGGGCAGCGTGGTCACCTGCGCCACCGCGGTCTCGACATCGGCGAGCGCCGCCTGCATGTCGGTTCCCGGCTCGAACTCGATGGTGACGGTGCCGAGTCCCTCGATCGAGTTTGAGCGCACCCGCTTGACTCCGTCGAGAAAGCGCACTTCCGGCTCGATCGCCTCGACGATGTTGGCGTCGACGTCCTCGGCGCTGGCGCCGGGCCACTCGACGCTCACCTGGATCATGTCGATGCCGAAATTGGGAAAGAACTGGGTGTTGGTCTCGTACAGGGCGAACAGGCCGCTGACGATCATGATCAGCATCAGCAGGTTTCCCGCCGTCGGATGACGCGCAAACAGGGAGATGGCGCCGCCGCGCGGGGTCATGGCGTCTTCACCCGCAGGCCCGGACCGATCTCGGGGAAGCGCGTCGTCACCACGCGATCGTCGGGCACGAGGTCGCCGCGCACGAGCACGTAAACGCCGCTGCGCGCCACCATCTCGACCCGACGGGGTACGAGGTGATCGTCGATGACGACATACACCGTGTCGCCGTCGTGCAAAGCACTCTCGGGCAAGCGGACGACGTTCTTGTAGGTCTGCTCCGCGACCCGCACCTCGACGAAGGCGCCGGGCCGCAAGTCGCTATCGATGCAGGCGTCCCGAATGGTGGCGAACAGATCGACGCCGCCGCTTTCGCTATCGATCTCGCCCGCCACGCGTTCGATCACCGCGTCGAAAACGAAGGGCCGGTCGCCGATCTGCCAGATCACCTGCGCCGGACGGCCGCGATAGCCGCCGGCGGCGAGCAGGCGGGAGAACTCGCTGTTGCTCAGGTAGAAACGCGCCTCGAGGCGCTTGGCGTCGACCAGCCGGGCGATGCGGTCACTGGTGCCGACGCGCTTGCCGACCGCCGCGTCGGCGTCGATGAGAAAACCGTCGAACGGCGCCGTGAGACGGGTCTGCTTGAGATCGCGCTCGGCGAGCCGGAGCGCGACCTGCCACCGCTTGAGCACGGCCTTTTCCTGTTCGGCCTCGGCGCTGAGCCGCGCGATCGTTTTCGCGCGATCGGTGACCTGTTGGACCTTCAGGCTGTAGGCGAGCCGCGCGTCGTCGAGCGACTTTTCCGAGGCCGCCGGGCTGTCGCGCAGCTTCTCGCGGCGCGCGACGTCGCGGCGGGCGAGGGCCGCCTGTTCGCGGTCGCCTTCGATCAGTTTCCGCGCGGCGTCGAGCTCGGCCTCGATACGCGCGAGGGTGGCGCGCGTTTCGGCAATGCGCGCCGAGGCTTCATCGACCGCCGCCTGGTAATCGAAAGGATCGATCGCGACGATGAGCTCGCCGGCGCGGACGATGCCGCCTTCGACGACGTTGTCGCCCACCGCGACGATACGCCCGGCCACCAGCGGTCTGAGCTCGACTTCGCGCCCGGCGACGATTTCGCCGAACAGGCGAAGTTGGGGCTGCACGTCGGCGGGGGTCGCCTGCGTTACGGCCACGGTCCAGTCGCGCTCGCGCGGCGGTTCGGGCTCGAGCTGCGGCCGCGTCGCCTTGAGATGAACGGTTCCCAAAACGGCGCCGGCGAGAATGGCGAGCGGCAGGACGATCTTGAGCAGGCGCTTGATCATGATATCGTTCCCCGCGCCTCGTCGACGGCGGGCAGGCCCAGCATGGCGAGCACCGCCGGGGTGACCGTGCGGATGATGAAATCGACCCGTTCAGGCGTGTAGCCGTCCCATCCGAGCCGCGCGCAGACCACCGTCCGCGCGGCGCCCAACGCCATGCACTGGCCGATCACCGAGGCGGTCAGCAGCCGCGTCTCGGCGGCGTTCGCCGGGCGTCCCGTGGCGGCGCCGACGAGTTCGGCGACGGCGTCGTGCAGCGGATGGATACGCTCGTCGAGAACCATGGCGAAGTGGGCCGACGGCTCGTGGAACTCACGCAGCATCAACGCCATTTGCCAGCGCATGCGCTCGTCGCTGAGCACCGAACCGAGCAGGTGGCGCAGGAATCCGGCGGCAATGCCGGCAAGTGCGTCGCGGTCGCCGGCGGCGAGCGCCACGCCGGCGTGCAATCGTTCGACCACCGGCTGCATGATCGGCCCGGAATCGGCGATCAGGCGGCGCAAGACCTCGCGGTACAGCCCCTCCTTGTCGCCGAAGTGATAGGCGATGGCGGAGAGGTTGACCTTTGCCGCACGCGCCAACGCCCGGGTCGAGGCCGCCGCGAATCCCCGGTTCGCGAACAGCTTTCCCGCCGCCTCGAGCAGACGCGCCCGGCTGGCATCGCCGTCGGCGCGCCGGCGGCTTCTTTTGCGCGCGTCGGCGGCGGGCTTCGCGCGGCCCGCAGGAACCTCCTCTCGAACCGGTTCTCCGAGCTCGGCATCACGTGTCATACAGTTTAATTAGGTCAAACGTTCGACCTAATCAAGCTTTGTGACGCATTCGACCGGAGAATCGTCATGGTGATGGAGCCGGCGAACGGCGTTCGCGACGGAGCGCTCGCGGCAGGGTCTACTTGTCCGGCTGCGCCGCGCGCAGGCGTTCGAGAACCGCCGGCGTCAGGCGGCCGTCGGCGGCGATGCCCACATCGCGCTGAAAGGCCTTGAGCGCCGTCGCGGTGCGCGGTCCGGGAACGCCGTCGACGGTGCCCGGCGTATGGCCGAGGCGCGCCAGCGTGTATTGCGCGAAGCGCACGGCCGCCGCATCGGGAAACGGTTCCGGATCGCTCGGCGACCACGCGAACGCGCGACGCTTGGCCTCGGCGATCTGCGCCTTGTCGAGCGTCGCCGCCAACTCGTCGCGCGCCGGCACCGCCCGCTTGTAGCCGTCGTCGGCCGAGAGCTCGAGCCACTTGTAGGCCTCGACCGGATCCTTCGGAACGCCGATTCCGCGAGCGGTGGCGAGGCCGAGCGAGAACTGCGCCCGTGCTTCGCCGAGGCGCGCGGCGCGCCGGTACCAGAGCGCACCCCAGGCCCGGTCGCGTTCGACGCCGCGGGCCTCGCTATAGGCGATGCCCAGGCGGTAATGCGCCTTGGCGTAGCCTTGCGCCGCGGCCTTGCGGAACCACCCGACCGCGACCGCAGGGTTCTCCTTGACCCCGCGGCCGATGTTGTAGGCAATGCCGAGCCGGTACTGCGCGGCGGCGTCGCCCTGCTCGGCCGCTTTGCGGAACCATTTCGTGGCACGCTGCGGGTCTTTCTTGACCCCCCGGCCGGTGTTGTAGGCGACGCCGAGCCGGTACTGCGCGGTGGTATGGCCCTGCTCGGCGGCCTTGCCGAAGTAGACCGCGGCGCGCGCCGCATCGCGGGAAACGCCGTCGCCGTTCTCGAAGGCGAGACCGAGACGGTATTGCGCCTCGATATGCCCATTATCGGCCGCCTTTTGATACCAGCTCGCCGCTTTCGCCGGGTCCGTCGCTACGCCGCGCCCGTCCTCGTAGGCGCGACCGAGACGGTACTGCGCCCTGGCATAGTCCTGCTCCGCCGCCTTGCGGTACAAAAGGACCGCCCTGACCGGGTTTTCGGCGACGCCGTGGCCGCTGTCGTAGGCGACGCCGAGTTGGTACTGCGCCCGCCGGTAGCCTTGATCGGCAGACTTGCGAAACCACGCCACCGCCTTGACCGGGTCCTTCGCAACTTCGTTCCCGGCGTCGTAGCGCAGGCCGAGCCGGTACTGCGCCCGGGCGTCGCCGGCCTTGGCGCGCGCTTCGAGCTCGGCGAACGGGACGCTCTCTTCCGCGTCGGACGCAGTGAAGCCGGGAAGCTTGGGAAGCTCGGGCAGCTCGAACGGCATGTCCGCACAGGCCGCGAGCGCGAAGACGAAAAGAATCGCGAAGAATCCTCGGATCATGACGTTTTCCTGCATGTCGGGGGGCGACGTCCGTTATCGTCCATCGGCCTTTACATTTCTTTACTTTTCCCCGCCGCCCGCGTCCCGTGAGGTGCGAACCGCGGAGACGAAAACGATCTGGCCGATCCGGGGACGCCGGGCGTCGTGCTCGGCGACGAAGGCGTCGAGTTCCCCGGCGGCATCCATCGCGCGCACCCGGGCGAGCGCCGCCGCGAGTTCGGCCTCTTCGGCGAGCGCCCAGACCGAATCGCCGTCGCGCCACGCCTTGTCGAGCGGGCCGCGGCCGTCGAAATAGGCCGTCCCCTGGCACACCGCGTCGGCGGGGACGAAACTGCCGCGCCAAACCAGGCCGGCGTCGGCGAGCAGGGCGCGCAGCGCGTCGAGCGGCGCCATGCGGGCGCGCATGGCGCGCGCCGCCCCGGGAATGAGCCGGTAATACCAGTAGGCGTCGCGCAACTGCTCCTGCGTGCAGCTATTGACGACGAGTCCGCCGCCCGGCCGCAGCACCCGGGCGAACTCGGCGAACACCCGGCGATGCGCCGGATAGCCTGCGCCGGCGTCGTCGTCGAGATGATGCAGCACCTGATTGATCATCACGCCGTCGAAGCTCTCGTCGTCGAACGGCAGATCGGCGATCGAGCCCCGGTGGAAGGCGATCCGCCCCGCCGCCTCTTGCCTCCGAAGCTTCGCCCGCGCCGTCTCCAGCATGCCGCTGCTCATGTCGAGCGCCGCGACGCGCCCCACCCTGCCGACGATCGTCTCGGAATACGCGCCGGTGCCGCAGCCGGCGTCGAGCACCGCGAGCGCGCCCAGAGGCTTGTCGAGGCGCGCGAGGCAGCCGAGGATGATCTCGCCGCCGACGGCGACGCGCGTGCGGTCGTAGTGACGGCTGGTCTCATCGTATTTCTCGTAAGCGCTCACCGGTCGGTGCTCCAATGCCAGACGCGCGCGGAACCATGCCGTCGCGCGCGCCGTCTGGCAAGCCCGGCGTCGTTTCGGCGGTGGCGTGCGCCGGCCGTTAGCTGCTAGACATGAACGGCAAGAAAAAAGGCAGAGGTACGGCCAAGGATGAAAGGCAAGACATTCACGCCGCGCGAAATGATCGACCGGCTGATCGGCTTCGACACCACCAGCCGCAACTCGAACCTCGCGCTGATCGACTTCGTCGCCGATTACCTCGAGGGCCACGGCGCGCACCCGACCCTGACCCACGACGACGAGCGCCGCAAGGCCAACCTGTTCGCGACCTTCGGTCCCGAGGGGCCGGGCGGCGTCGTGCTTTCGGGCCACACCGACGTGGTGCCGGTCGATGGCCAGCCCTGGGAGACCGATCCCTTCGCCGTCGTCGAACGCGACGGGCGGCTCTACGGCCGCGGCACCTCGGACATGAAGAGCTTCCTCGCCGTTGCGCTCGCGCTGGCGCCCGAGTTCCGGCGCGCCGGGCTCGCGGTGCCGGTCCACCTGGCGCTTTCCTACGACGAGGAGGTCGGCTGCCTTGGCGTCGACCGCCTGATCGAGGATCTCGATCGCACCGGGACGCAGCCGGCGATCGTCATCGTCGGCGAACCGTCGAGCATGCGCGTGGTCAACGCCCACAAAGGCATCTTCTCGTTCGCCACCACGGTCACCGGCCACGAGGCGCATTCGAGCGCCACCCATATCGGCGTCAACGCGGTGATGATCGCCGCCCGGCTGATCGGCTTCCTCGCCGACCTCGCCGAGGAAATGAAACAGCGCGGCGATCCGGAATCGGGCTTCACGCCGCCCTATACCACGGTGCACGTCGGCGTCGTCGCAGGCGGCACCGCGCTCAACATCATTCCCGGGCGCTGCCTCTTCGAATGGGAATACCGGCTGCTTCCGGGCAGCGACGCCGACGAGATCATCGACCGGTTCGAGGCCTTCACCGCGAGCCTCGAACCGGAAATGCGCGCCATCGACGCCGACGCCGGGATCGAGACCGAGGCGCGGGCGCGGGTCGCCGGCCTCGAACCCGAGGACGATCCGCTCGCCGAGCGCCTGGTCATGGCGCTCACCGGCGACAACCGGGCGGGCAAGGTTTCCTACGGCACCGAGGCGGGCAAGTTCCAGCGCGCCGGCATGTCGGTGGTGGTCTGCGGTCCGGGCGACATCGCGCAGGCGCACAAGCCCAACGAGTTCATCGAGATCGCGCAGGTCGAGGCCTGTACCGCCTTCATGCGCCGGCTGATCGCGCGCCTCGGGGAACCGCTGTAAGCATGCCGATCGAGCGTCAAGGCAAACGCCGCCACCCGATCGACCGTATCATCGACAAGGAAGAGTAACGATTCGCATGTCCACATGGTCCGCCGATTTCGGCCCCCTCGATTCGATCTGGCTCTCGACCGCGCGCCAGGGACCGCTGCCCAGGGTCGCGGCCGACGCCGCGCGCGAGGCGCTCGACTGGAAGATCGCGCCCCAGCACACCCCCGCCGAAGCCTATGAAGAAGTACCGAAGCGGCTCAAGGCGGCGCTCGGTCGGCTCGTCAACGTTCCCGGCGAGGAGATCATCCTCGGCGACAGCGCGTCCCATGGCCTGCACATTCTCGGCGAAGGCATCCCCTGGCGCGAGGGCGACGAGGTGCTGGTGGTCGACGGCGACTTCCCGGCTCCGATCTATTGCTTCCTGCCGTTGCGCCGGCGCGGGGTGACGCTGCGCTTCATCCGGCCGCAAGGCGCCTGTCTCATCGCCGCCGACCTCGCCGCCAATCTGTCTCCGGCGACGCGGCTTCTGTCGCTGAGTTGGGTTGATCCCTTTACCGGCCACGCCATCGACGTCGAGGCGATCGGCGGGCTTTGCCGCGAGAACGGCGTTCACTTGGCGCTCGACGCCTCGCAGGCGCTGGGAACGCGGCCGCTCGATCTCGCCATGGCGCCGGTCGATGCGGTCACCTGCTGCGCCCAGAAATGGCTTTGCGGCCCCTACGGCACGGGTTTCGCCTGGATCCGGGCCGAACTGCGCGAAAGCCTCGTCTACGCCCCGACGTACTGGGCGGCGATGCAGGCCGGCCGCGGCCTCGGCAGCATGCGGCACTACGAGTTGTACGACGACCTCGGCGCCGCCCGCTACGACCTGTTCGGCGCCGGACACTTCCTCCAGTTCCTGCCCTGGGCGGCGGCGGTCGAGTACCTTCTGGCGCAGGGCATCGCGCGCATCGCCGCCCACAACGACGGCCTCGTCGAACGCCTCGTCGCCGGTCTCGACCGCGACAAGTACCGGCTGGCGAGCCCGGAAAACGGCGCCGCGCGGTCGACCATCGCGGTCGTCAGCCACCGTGAGGCCGATCGCAACGAAGCGATCGGCGCCCGCCTGCGCGCCGCCGGCGTGCACGTTTCGACGCGCGAAGGCAACCTCCGCATCGCGCCGCATTTGTTCAATACCGCCGCCGACATCGACGCCGCGTTGGCGGTACTCGACACGGCGTGACGGGAGGCGCGCGTGACGGCCAGGGACCCCGCCCTCGATTTCTACGACGACCTCGCCGGGGAATACCACCTGATCCACGCCGACTGGGACGACTCGCTCGCGCGCCAGGCGGCGGCGCTCGACGCCATCATCCGCGCGCGCCTGGGACCCGGAACGCTCCGCCTGCTCGACTGCTCCTGCGGCATCGGCACCCAGGCGCTCGGCCTCGCCGCGCTCGACTACCGGGTGCACGCCACCGACATCAGTCCCGAGGCGGTCGCGCGCGCCGGACGCGAGGCCGGCGACCGGGGCCTCGTGCTGAGCTTCGGCGTCGCCGACCTGCGCGAACTCGAAACCCAGGTGGCGGGCGAATTCGACGTCGTGCTGTCGTGCGACAACGCGCTCGCCCATATGCGAAGCGGCGCGGAAGTCGAGCAGGCGATCGCCAATATGGCGGCCAAGGTCGCGCCCGGCGGACTGCTGCTCGCCAGCATCCGCGATTACGATGCGCTGGTGCGCGACCGTCCGGTCTTCGCCCCGCCCAGCATTTTCGATGCGCCCACCGGACGGCGCGTCGTGGTCCAGCTCTGGGACTGGGAACCGGACGGCCGCGGCTACCGCATGACCCTGTTCATCCTGCGTCCCGATCACGGCGGGTGGACGATGAAGCACTACGAGACGACGATGCGCGCGGTGCTGCGCGACGAGGTCAGCGCGGCGATCGCGCGCGCCGGGCTCGGCGACGTCGCCTGGCGGATGCCCGGGGCGGACGGCTATTACCAGCCGGTCGTCACCGCGCGCAAACCGGACTGAGAGAGCGTATCGGCCATGACTTTCGAGATCGTCGGCATCGACCACGTGGTGCTGCGGGTGCGCGATGTCGCGCGCGCCATCCGCTTCTACTGCGACGTGCTCGGCTGCCGCGAGGAACGCCGGGTCGAGGACATCGGCCTGATCCAGCTTCGCGCCGGGCGCGCGCTCATCGACCTGGTCGGCATCGACGGCCCGCTGGGCCGCGCCGGCGGCGCCGGACCGGGACGCGAAGGCCGCAATGTCGACCACTTCGCGCTGCGCATCGAACCGTTCGACGAAGCCGGCCTGCGCGCGCACCTCGCCGCCCACGGCGTCGCCTGCGGCAAGGTCGAGCGGCGCTACGGCGCCGAAGGCCACGGCCCCTCGCTCTATATCGAGGATCCCGACGGCAACACCGTCGAGCTCAAGGGACCGGCGGCGGCGTAACGGCGTCGGCTACGCCGCCTGAGCGGGGCCATTCATGCTCAGGGGCGGGCCGGCTTGACCCCCACCCCAGCCCTGTCATTCGCGGGCTTGACCCGCGAATCCATCGCCGTTTCAACGAGTTGCCGGATTACCGGATCAAGTCCGGCAATGACATCGATGGTGGATGCGGGTTTATGGATGCGGCCTAATCGACTTCCTGAGCCGTAAGAAAAAGTGATTTTTCAAGGGCAAAGAAGAACTGTTGGTAGGGTTCCGGATCTTCGAGGGGCGTTATGTTGTATTGCGCGTTGGCGCGAACGATCGTCTGCGTCTCGCCACGCGGGCGGGTGGTCACGGTCATGCGAAGCTGATAACCGTCGAGCTTGGTCGCGCTCACCATTCCCAAAACCGCGTCCGCCTTGTCGATCACGAAACCGAGATCCTGAAGCGTCGCGATCGCGGTCCGCAAAACCATCGTGCGATCCGTGGTCTCGAAGACGCGGCTCTGGATTTGTCGCAACTGAAGCTGATTCGCGCTCGTTGCCAGCACCTGTTTGCGGGAGTCCGTCTGACATGCGGAGAGCGCGAGCGCGGCACTTAGAACCGTTACGGACAGGAGCGCGTGCAGACCACCGTTTCGCATCGGACTACAACTCCTGGGCCTCGAAGAATACCGCCTTCGAAAGCTTGGCGAAGAACTCCTGGTAGATCTCCGGTTCGTCGAGAGGTTCCGTCTTCGAAATCTGTCCCTGGGTGTTCCAGACCACGCGCTGGAGCGTCAGGCGCACGGCGTATCCGTCGCGTCCGTCGAGTTTGCGCGTGACCACGGAGGCGCGAATTTTCTGATGTTTGTCGACCGGCATCGCAACGCCGAACAGGACGGCGAGGACGACCGCCCCGGCGATCTGACCGGCCTCGGTCGCATCGCGTTCCTTCGAGCCGACCAGAATTCCGAGTTGGGTTTCGCTCTCGTCGAGATGGAACCCGAGATCCTGGAGAAGGGCGGAAGACGCGGTGAGAAGCGTGGCTTCGTCCGGCGTTTCGAAGACGCGGGTCTGCATCTGCCGCCGTTCCAGCGTGTCCGGAGCAAGCTGCAAGGCTTCCTTCGGGATGGTCGCCTGGCATCCCGACAGGCCCAGCATGACCGGGACCACGACCATCGCGGCAAAGCGCCGTCGCACCGCTTTGCTCGCGACTCAGAAGCTCGACGTGTGATAGGCAAAATCGCGCACCCGCTCGTTTTCGTCGAATTTGATGATGACGGTAAGCGTGCGCTGGGAGGTGGAATCGGCGCCTGCCTGCTGCGATCCGCCGCCGCCGGCCGCGCCGCCGGCCAAACCGGAGCCGACGAGAGTGCCTCCGAGGATCAGCGCCCAGACGCCTCCCGAGCTCGTCGAATACGCATGCTCGGTCGAAATCTTGTCGTAGACCCAGACCTCGCGTCTTTCCTCGTCCGTGGTCACGATGTTCGGCGAGCCGAGGACGCCCATGACCTCTGCACTGCTCATGCCGACGCGGATTTCGCGCTGTACCGTTCCCACGGTCAGCTTGCCGTCGGCGCCTTGAGCGGCGCGGACATCGGCGGCATGTTGCGACGCCGTCTGGCACCCGGCGAGCGTCGCTGCCGCCAGGATCGCCAGGGAAAGCGACATCCATCTCTTCATGACACACCTGTCAGGCAATGATTCCGCACAACCCGAAAATCAGACCGAGCCGAAAGAAGCGTGATGCAGTATGAGCCCGGGGCGAGGGAAATTCGAAGGTCTGCGGAGTTCCGCGGTTCGCCCGGGAGGTCGCGACGGGCACGGGGCGGGGCGGCCTTCGGCTACGCGCTCGCCGACGACTGAAAGGGCGCCGGCGGAGCCGCCTCAGCGCACGTATGGGGCGAGGTAGGTGCGGATGGTCTTGTCGAGCTCGGCGTCGAGCGCCTTCATCAATTCCTCGGTGAAGGTGAACCACACCTCGTCGCGCTCGTTGAGCGTGATGTCCTCGGCGACGGTCTGCGAGCGCTTGGCGGCGGCGCGCACATGACCGGTGACGAGGCCGCGATCGTCGAGGATCTCGACCCGCACCTCGACCGTGCCGTCGTACCGCACCGCCTGATCGTTGTAGAACAGGCCGCTCAGACCCTTCTTGGTCTTGAGCGAGGTTTCCGTGACGGCGGCGTTGACCAGCGTGACGCGCGCGCGCCGGGTGATGCCTACGGCATCGAACCGCTCGGTGACCCAGCGCCTGACGGTCGGCGCAAGCTGCACGGGGAAAAGATGCTCGACGTTGGGCGCTGCCCGCGGCGATTTGTAGGTCTCGACGTACTCGATGTCGGCGACGTCGAGACGGATCGGCTGGAGATGCCTGAAAGTGATCTCGGGAAACGCGGGCGTGGGTGGGCTCTGACAGGCGGCGAGGCCCGCGACCAGCACCACGGCGGCGCTGCGCACGAGGAGCATGAGAACGGATTTCATGGGACGGCGCTCGCGGTAGAAGAAAACGCCGCCATCATGCACGCGCCCGATACGCCTTGCAAGCCGGGTGCCGGCATCAGCCGAGGCACCACATCAGGATCCCCTTCTGGGCGTGCAGCCGGTTCTCGGCCTCGTCCCAGACCACCGACTGCGGTCCGTCGATGACCGAGGCGGTGACCTCGTTGCCGCGGTAGGCGGGCAGACAATGCATGAAAATGGCGCCCGGCTTGGCCAGCGCCATGACCGCGTCATCGACCTGATAGGGCAAAAGAATCTGCCTGTTGATCTCACCCCGCTCGGTGCTCATCGACACCCAGGTGTCGACGACCACGCAGTCGGCGCCGCACACCGTGGCGTCGCGGTCGTCGGTAACCGTGATTCCACCGCCGTTGGCGGTCGCCCAGTCGACGATGTCCTGCGACGGCCTTAATGCGCCGGGACAGGCGAGTCGCAATTCGAAGTCGAAGCGCACTGCGGCGTGAATCCACGACGCCGCCATGTTGTTGCCGTCGCCGACCCAGGCGACCGTCCGGCCCGCGATCGGACCGAGGCGCTCTTCGAACGTCATCACGTCGGCCATCAGCTGGCAGGGATGGGTGCGGTCGCTGAGCCCGTTGATCACCGGCACCGTGGCGTGTTCGGCGAGGTCGAGCAGCTTGCGGTGGTCGTTGGTGCGCAGCATGATCGCATCGACGTAGCGCGACAGCACGCGCGCCGTGTCGGCGATCGTTTCGCCGCGCCCGAGATGGGTGTCGACCGGCGACAGC
>JBHHZM010000067.1:0-15982 GCA_046758065.1 Alphaproteobacteria bacterium
GTCCGGTTTCAGGCGTCGTCGCCGAACCGGATGCCCTGGGCGAGCGGCAGCGCGTTCGAATAGTTGATCGTGTTGGTCGCCCGCCGCATGTAGCTCTTCCAGGCGTCGGAGCCCGATTCGCGGCCGCCGCCGGTGTCCTTTTCGCCGCCGAAGGCGCCGCCGATTTCCGCTCCGCTCGGCCCGATGTTGACGTTGGCGATGCCGCAGTCGCTGCCGACGGCGGAGAGGAAGGTCTCCGCTTCGCGCAGGTCGGTGGTGAAGATGCACGACGACAGCCCCTGCGGCACGTCGTTGTGCAGGGCGACGGCGTCGGCGAAGTCGCGGTACGTCATGGCGTAAAGGATGGGCGCGAAGGTCTCCTCCTTGACCTTTTCGGTCTGCGCCGGCATTTCGACGATCGCCGGCTTGACGTAGTAGGCGTCCGGGAGTTCGTTGGCCAGCACCCGCTCGCCGCCGAACACCGCGCCGCCCTCGCCGGCGACGGTCGCGAGCGTCGCCTGCATGCGCTCGAAGGCGCCGCCGTCGATCAGCGGCCCGACCAGGGTTTCCGGCGCCAGCGGGTCGCCGATCGCGACCGAAGCGTAAGCGGTTTTCAGGCGCGGCAGCAACGCATCGTAGACCGTCTCGTGGACGATCAGGCGGCGCAGCGTCGTGCAGCGCTGACCCGCGGTGCCCACGGCGGCGAACAGAATGGCGCGGGTCGCGAGGTCGAGATCGGCCGAAGGCGCGACGATCATGCCGTTGTTACCGCCGAGTTCGAGCAGCGAACGGCCGAGCCGCGCCGCCACCCGGCTTCCCACTTCGCGGCCCATACGGCAGCTTCCGGTGGCGCTGATCAGCGGCACGCGGCGGTCGTCGATGAGCCGCTCTCCGGTTTCCTTGCCGCCGACGACGACCTGCAGCAGGTCGGCCGGCGCGTCGTCGCCGAAGCGCGCCGCCGCCCGCTCGAAGATACGCCGGCAGGCGAGCGCGCTGAGCGGCGTCTTGTCCGACGGCTTCCAGAGCACCGGATCGCCGCACACGATGGCGAGGGCGAAGTTCCAGGCCCAGGGCGCGACCGGAAAATTGAACGCCGTGATCACCCCGACCGGGCCCAGCGGATGCCAGGTCTCCATCATCTTGTGGCCGGGCCGCTCGGAGGCGATGGTGAGGCCGTAGAGCTGGCGCGAGAGGCCGACGGCGAAGTCGCAGATGTCGATCATCTCCTGCACTTCGCCCTTGCCTTCCTCGAGGATCTTGCCGCATTCGACGGTGACCAGCGCCCCGAGATCGTCCTTGGCGAGGCGCAGTTCCTCGGCGAACAGGCGGATCAGTTCGCCGCGCCGCGGTGCCGGCACCGTGCGCCAAGCGTGGAACGCGCCGACCGCGCGGTCGATCGCGGCGTCGACATCCTTCGGCGAATGGCACGCAAGGCGCGCGATCGCCGCGCCGTCGATCGGGGTTTCGACGACCAGCGGCCCCGAGGCGAGGAGCGAGGGTTCGAGACCGAGCGACTGACAGAGGGCGTTGACGTCGAGCATGGCTGGGCCTCCATGAAAGGAACGGTGGGCGTCGGGGGAAGGCGGCGACAATTCTGCGGCCCCGACGCCTGACTGGCAAGAGCATGACGCCACGCTGTGCGACGGGTCGGAAAGGCGCTAGTACTTGGTTGCGTAAGTCCGCGTGTCACCCCCACCATCGACGGCGGGAACATCCGCCGTCGGTCCTCCCCCATCAAGGGGGAGGACCAGGAACTTGACATCCCGCCATAATTTGTCCCTCCCCTGGCGGGAGGGGGCAGGGGGAGGGGGACGAATAATGAGTCACTTTCCTTTGCAAGCAAGTACTAGGATGGGCGGGAAGGGGACAGGCCCGAGTCGGAGTTCGCAGCGTGTTCGATATCGCCCCGTTCGTCGAAATCCAGCGCCTCATCGCGGCGGTCGAGCGCCTCGGCGCGCGCCTTGCGCCGGCCGAGCGGGAAGTCCTCGGCGAACTCGCCGCGAAATACGTCGAGCCGGTCGCGGTCGACGCCACCGACCGCACCTGTCTCGAAGTCATCCTGCGCAACGTCGAAATCCGCAAGGCCTATGGCGCCGACCCGGAGCGCGACACCGGCCGCGTCATCGAATTCGAACGCAAGGGCGGCGACAAATAAAAGCCGGCGGCGCCGGGACTGCGGCTGGCTCCGGACTTCTCGCCTCAGCCGCCGCGCAGCGGGGGCATGACGGCGAGGTCGTCGTTCTCGGCGAGGCGACGGGTTCCGCGCGCGGCCTTGGGCAGCGCGGCGCCGTTGAGGGTGACGAGATAGCTCTCTCTGAGCGGAAGGCCGAGCTGTTTCATGACGTCGAGCGGCGTCGCGCCCTCGGCCACCTCAATCCGGGCGGTATCGTTGCGCGCGCCCGGCGGCAGAAAACGGCGCAGCGTGCTCGCCGTGCGGAAGGTGATGTTCACCGCGGTTTCAGATCGCCGCCGCCCGGTGCTGGGTGCGTTCGAGGTAGGCGTCCATCACGCGATGCGGATCTTTCATCAGCGCCTCTTTCCAGGGTCCGAGCGGCACCCGAGTCTGCACCAGTCCGCGGATGACGCCGACATGCTGGGTGAGGCCGAGCGCTAGCGCTCCGACCACGACGTCGCCGTCGAAGCAGAGTCGCAGGTATTTGAAGCCGTCCTTGTCAACCGCTTCGGCGACGTCGCCGCCTTCGACGCCGTCCCAAAGCCCGAACGAGCTCGAAATCAGGCCGAGCGTGTTGAGAACGTTCATCGCCAGGCTGCCGCGATAGCGCGTCTTGCGACCGGCCATGTTGAGCGCGGCGATGCGGCCGTGCTCGCTCGCGGTCGGCTGGATCGCGTGCACCTGCCGCTCGCCGGTCGAGAAGTCGGGACCCTGCGCCACGTCGCCGGCGGCGTAGACGCCGGGGGCGCTGGTCTCGAGGTGTTCATCGACCAGAATGCCGGCGTCGGTCTCGATGTCCGAACCTTCGAGGAAATCGATATTGGGCGCCACGCCGGTGGCGCAGACCACGAGATCGGCGTCGAGCGAATCACCGCCGTCGAGCGCGAGGACAAGGCCGCCGTTGCCCGGCTCGATGCCGTTTACCCGGGTCGAGGTCAGCACGCCGACGCCCTTCGCTTCGCACCAGCGCTTGATCATCTCGCCGCCGGTCGCGTCCATCATGCGCGGCAGCATGCGGTCCTCCATCTCGACCACGGTAAGCTTGACCTTGCGCGCGGCGAGCGCCTCGAGGACGATGCAGCCGATGAAGCCCGCGCCCATGAGCACGACCCTGGAGCCTTGCTGCGCCTTCGCCGCGACCTTGCGCGCGTCCTCGAGGGTCCAGCAGCTTTCAACGCCGCCGAGGTCCACGCCCGAAACCGGCGGACGGACGGGGTGCGCGCCGGTGGCGATCAGCAGCCGCTCGTAAGCGATTTCACCACCGTCCTCGAGCCGGACCGTCTTTCCCTGGCTGTCGATGGCGGCGGCGCGGCCGCGGCGCAGCGCAATGCCGAGCCCGTCGAAGTGGCCGTCGCCGTGACGCAGATGCGTACCCGACTCGCCGATATGCTCGGCGAGCAGGTAAGGGATCGCCATCCGGGAATACGGCGGCTCCGGTTCGTCGCCGACCAGCGTGATGCCCGCTTCGGGATCGGTTTTGCGCAGCGTTTCGGCGGCGATGACGCCGGCGGGTCCAGTCCCCAGAATTACGTGATCCATGGTTTATCCTCCCGAAACCGTCGCGCGTCGGTCTCTGCGGACCGCCCGGTCACGCCCCCCGCGCGAGCCTTCTCTGGTTGCGAATTTGCACGCCGCCCAACGTCTCCGGCCCGAAAGCGCTAGATTCCAAGCCGGGCGAGCGTCTCGTTGGTTGGCACGCCGTCCTTGGTCCAGCCCCGCACCTCGTAATATTCGGGCAGCATCTTTCCCAATTCGTTGACCTTGCCCTTGGCGTTGCCCGAGGGCGCCGGGTCCTTGAGCAGGCGTTTGGGCAGACTGTCGTCCTTGGCGGTGAGCCCCGCCGCGAGGTTGAACATGCGCTCGAGCGTCCAGACGCGCTCTCCGGTCTCGATAAGGCGCTCGACCGACCAGTCGCCCTCGCAGGCGGCGTCGATCTGCTTCTGGAATTCCTCCATGCCCCAGGCGCCGGTGGTGAACAGGCAGAGCCCGGTCGAATCGACCAGCGCCACGCGATCCTGCGAATTCTTCACCGGCTTCGCCTTGCCGTTGCCGCTCACGTCCTCCATGTCCTCGGCGAACGCATCGTGCTTGAGGTGGCAGGCGCCGCGGTTGGAGGTGGCGTAGCCGAGCCCCATGCCCTGCAGCGCGCGCGAATCGTAGCCCGCGAACTCCTGGCCCTTGACCCCCATGAACAGCTCGGGATGGCCGTATTTTTCGCACAGGCGCTTCGAGCCGAGCCCGAGCGTTTGCCCGAAACCCTCGTACTTGCCGGTCTTCTCGGCCATGACGGCGAGGGCCTCGGCGTTGCCGAGATTGAGCGGCACGCCGTCGGTGTCGCGATCGGTGATGGCGCCGATTTCGTAAAGTTCCATCGCCGCGGCGAGTGTTACCCCGAACGAGATCGGGTCCATGCCGTGCTCGTTCATCACGTAGCCGGCGAAGGTCAGCGCATCGATGTCGTCGACGCCGACCGCGGGCCCAAAAGCAAATGCGGTTTCGTATTCGAGACCGCCCGACGCGTGCCGGTATTCGGGCCGGTTGACGACGGTGAAATGATGCGGGTCGATGTGGGCGATGCGCCCGCAGGCGATGGTGCAGCCGAAGCACGCCTTGTTGGTGATGAGGTTGCGGTGGCCGTCGGGCATCACCCGCTTCATCGCCGCGGGGTTGATCTTGCCGACGCCATTGAACTGGACCTCGCGGAAGTTGCGCGTCGGCAGGCCGCCCCATTCCTGCATCATGTCGATCATGGCGTTGGTGCCTTCCTCGGCGAGCTCCCTGCGACCTTCGCTCTCCCACAGAAGCTTCTTGGTCTCCCTGACCGCGGCCATGAAGCGTTCGGGATCGCGCACCCGCACGCCAACGCTGCCGTGCACGGCGACCGCCTTGAGGTTCTTCGACCCCATCACCGCGCCGACGCCCGAGCGTCCGGCGGCGCGGTGCAGATCGTTGACGATGCAGGCGAAAAGCACGCCGCGCTCGCCGGCGACACCGATCGAGGCGACCTTGAGCGACGGGTCCTGGTGGCGGGCTCTCATCCATTCTTCGGTCTGCCAGACCGTCGCGCCCCAGATCTCGTCAGCCGGCAGGATTTCGACCGTGTCGTCGACGATGTGGAGATAGACGGGCTTGGGCGACTTGCCGTGGATGATCAGAAGGTCATAGCCCGCGTACTTCAGTTCGGCGCCAAACTTGCCGCCCGAGTTCGAGCAGGCGATAGCGCCGGTAAGCGGCCCCTTGGTGATCACCGCGTAGCGTCCGCTTGTCGAAGCCATGGTGCCGGTGAGCGGGCCGGTCGCGAAAATGAGCGGGTTGGCGGGCCCCAGCGGGTCGGCCTTGGGGTCCATGTTCTCCCACAGATACTTGGTGCCGAGCCCGCGCTCGCCGAGGTACTGCTGCGCCCACTCCATGTTGAGCGGCTCGGGCTCCGCCGTTCCCTTGCTGAGGTCTACCCTGAGGACTTTTCCCTGCCACCCCATGATACCGTTCCCTCCCTCCTGTAATTTGGTCGCGTCCTCGATACCACCTAATGGGCGTCGGTGCGAACCGCCCACTGCTTCATACGCTCGTAACCGGTCCAGTCGGCGTCGACATAGACGATGGCGGCGGTGGGGCAGGCCTCGGCACATTTCGGATCGCCGCCGCAGAGGTCGCATTTTATGACCTTGCCGGTGTCCGCGTTGTAGTTCACCACGCCGAACGGACAGGCGATCGTGCACACCTTGCAGCCGACGCAAACGTCGTCGCTGACTTCCATCGCGCCGGTCGCGGGATTCTTGGTGATCGCCTCGACCGGGCAGGCGTGCATGCACCAGGCTTCGGCGCATTGGGTGCAAGTATAGGGGATCGCCCGTTTGCCGTGCTCGAACTCGAAGATCTTGATGCGTGACTTGGCGGGATTGAACACCCCTTCGTGCTCGAACGAGCACGCCATCTCGCACTGCAGACAGCTCGTGCATTTCTCCGGGTCGATCAGAAGCGACTTGAGCATTCGGGCCCTCTCCCTCGGTGGTTGTCGCTGGCGCGGACGCGCCCGACGCGGGGCTTCTCCCAGGCTTTTCCGCGCCCGCCGCGGTTGCGGATCGGCGACGGCACGTTCAGGTTACTCTAAATCGTTCACGGCGCGAAGGGTAGTCCCGGAATCGGACATGTCGGCGTATTTAAAGGCCGCGATTAACGCCAGATCGCGTCGCCGAACGCGGCCTTCTTGATGTCCCATTCGGCCTTGGACAGCACGACAATTCCGTTCGCGGCGACCAGCCGGGCCAGTGCGCCGGCGCGCTTCTCGTAAAATTGCGTAAGCCGGCCTTCGCCCGCCACGACGGTAACGTCGTCGCCCGGCTCGATCGCGGCGCGCGCGGCCGAGCCACCTTCGGGACTCATCACCGTGAGCAGCGTACCCCAGCCGTGGGTGAAGCCGTAAAGGCCGTAAAGGGTCATTCCGCGCTGATCGCCGCTGATCCGTTGTCTCGGTCGGATTCTCGCTATAGATTTCCTGTCGCCGTCAACGGCGAGTTTTCAATTTTCCGGACTTGTAATGTCATGATATCGAACCTTACGACCATCCGCGTCTCGCATCCCGCCGAAATCACGTTCATCGACGGCAGCACGGTTTCAGGCCACGTGTTCGTCGAGGAAGGTTCGCGGACGCAGGATTTGTTCAACGACGAGCGCCCCTTCGTGCCGTTCGTCACCCCCGACGATCACGTGCTCCTGCTCAACAAGCGGAACATTCGCACCGTTCAGGTGCAC
The DNA here is from genome assembly GCA_046758065.1 of Alphaproteobacteria bacterium. GTDB lineage: Bacteria > Pseudomonadota > Alphaproteobacteria > JAAXGF01 > JAAXGF01 > JBHHZM01. The sequence goes on from JBHHZM010000067.1 coordinate 6,905, forward strand.
GACTGACGCAGCGGGGTTCGCTTCCGGCGACGCCCGGTTTCGCCGAGTCCGGGCCGGGAGAGCGGCGCTTAACCCCCGTAATAGCCGCGTTCGGCCGCCTTGTGGCAGGCTTGGCAATTGGCCGCCGAGCCGGCGCGGTCCCATTGCTTCTTGCTGACCTCGCGGCTGTGCTTGCGCTTCCACCACCTGAGCTCGGTAATGCGGAGAACCTTGTCGCCCCGGTCCCGCGCGTGTTTCACCATGTAGTGCCTGATGCGTTTGCGCACCTTGGGGTCGAGGCTGGCGTCCTCGCCGAAATGGTTTTCGAGATTGCTCATGATCCTGCTCCACGAACTCTTGCGCAGGAAAATCGGCTGGTAGGCCATGTGGCAGGCGCCGCATTCCTTCTTGACGACGGGATCGGTGATCGGCGCAAAGCGATCAGCGTGGGCGGCCGGTGCGGCCAATCCAAGAACGAATGCCAACAACAGAACGTATCGCATTTGGGTTTCCTCTTCGGCTCGGAAATCTACTGACTCATCATGAAGGTGATGTAATCGCCTTTTTCCTGTGCGGTGCATTCGCGTCCCAGGACGCTTTTGCAGTTGCGGCGAAACCATTTGGCGACCTTGCGCGGATCGGTGAAGCGGTTGGGCGTTCTGGAGACGGCCATGGGGTCGATCGGCTTTCCCGCCCGCGTCTGGCCGGGGGCGCGGGGCGAGTCGGTGTGGCAGGTGGTGCAGGCGGGGGTTTCGGGCTTGCCGGTACCGAACTTGGTTCGAAACAGCGTCTCGCCGCGCGCCGCGGAAAAGCCTGAGAAGCCGGCGTCCGCCGCTTTGGCCTTGGCTGCGAGGTCGACGAGGATGGCATCGCGGGCCGGGTCGGCGGCGGCCGTCCTAGGCGCCGCGGCAACGACTATCAGGGCTAGAACCGCCACGCCAAAGAACGTGCGCATCGTCGCTTTTCCTCTCGATATTCGTCTCCGGGATCAGGCGCCCGGCATGTGGATGTTCTGGTCGTCGAACCGGCCGCTCGCCGCGTCGCTGTGACAGGCGACGCAGTTCGACTTGCTGCGGACCTTGGGATTGGCGAACCGGCTGTTTTTCACTTCGTGATGCTTTCTGACCCAATAAGGCGTTGCGGTGATCTGCCAGGGCGCTTCGGGTGAGACCCGGCGGAAGTAGTTGGCGGCCTCGGTACCCCAGTTCTCGGATGCATGGGCGGTGAGATATTGCGTGATTTCGTCCCGCAGATCGGGCTCCAGACTGGCGTCCTCGCCGAAATGATCGTCGAGCGAAGCCATCAGACCGCGCCACGATTCGGCCGGCAGAAGGCTGGGATGAAACGCCATGTGGCAGTCGCCGCACTCCGTTCGATAGTTCTCGTTAACGGGCAGGGCGACCAATCCCGTCGGAGGCATGCGCTCGGCCATGACAAGGAAACCACCGGCGAGCGCGGTGAAGACGATCATCGTCAGCGTGGCCGCGCCGGGTCGCGCGCCGCGCGGTTGGGGCCGCGGGGAGTTCTCGGGAAGCTTCTTGTTCCCGGTGAACATCGCGCGAACGAGGTTGTCCCTGCCGAGCCAGCTCTCGACCAGGACGCCGAGCAAGTGGCCTCCCACCATTGCCAGAAGGAGGATCACCAGCGAGCGGTGAATCGACTTGGCGGCGACACCGACCCCGAAACCGGCGAACCCGGCCAGGGGCCCCTGATTCTCCTCGCCGCCCAGCTCCAGCAGCCCCGTCACCGTAATCGCCGTGAGGACGAAAACGAGGGCGACGATCATCACCGCCCCGGCCGGGTTGTGGCCGAGATGATGGACGGGACGAAGCATGACGAGGCCGCGCAGATGGTCGATCACCGCCCGCCCCGAATGGGTGAAACTGGCGATGTGGCTGTATTCGCTCCCGAAAAAGCCCCAGACGATGCGAAACGCCAGAAGGGCGACGATCGTATACCCCGCCCAGGTGTGGATCCCCATCCACCATTCCGGCGCGACGAATCCGGTGAACACGCCGATGGCCACCATGGCGACCAGCAGCCAGTGGAACAGGCGGACGGGAAGATCCCAAACCCGAACGGTTCGGTCCTCGACGGACATGGCGATTCGATACGCCAGCGGCGTCTCTGCTGTCAATGTTCGTGCTCCGGTTGTCTACGGTCTATAGACGTACCGCGGGGAGGCTAATCTTTCGCTAACGAACCGCGGGCCGGTTGAGCCGGTCCCAATCGAATTCCGGGTTAATCGGCTTCCCGGGGCACGGCGCGGCGCACCAGCCGTTCCATGGTCAGGCCTTGCACCACGATCGAGAATATCACCACCCCATAGCAGGCCGTGAGGATGACCTCGCGCTCGGGCGAAGGCGGCAGCGAGAGCGCCAGCGCCACCGAGATGCCGCCGCGCAGGCCGCCCCAGGTGAGCGTGGGAATCGCGCCCGGGGTGAAACTGCGCCGGCCGAGCAGCATGAGCAGCATGATCGGTATGGAAACCGAGACCAGGCGGCTCGCCAGCACCAGCGGCACGGCGCAGAGCGCGGCAAGGACGACGCTCGGTTTGCCGCTGATCGCCACCACTTCGAAGCCGATGAGCATGAACAGGAGCGAGTTCAGCACCTCGTCGATCAGCGACCAGAAGGCATGGATATGCGCGCGCGTGTTCTCGCTCATCGCCAGCCGCATCCCGTGGTTGCCGATCAGCAGCCCGGCGACGACCACGGCAATGGGACCCGAGACGTGCAATTTTCCGGCCAGCGCGTAGGTCACCGTAACCAGCGCGAGACTGATGATGACCTCGATGTTGTGCTCGTTGAGCGAACGCATGGCGAGAAACGCAAGCCAGCCGGTCGCGAGGCCGAGCAGCACCCCGCCCAGCGCTTCGCCGAGGAACAGCGCGACCGCCGGGAGCGGACCGACCTCCGTCCCCGCCGCGCCGCCGGCTATGGCGACGAGAATGGTGAAGAGAACCACGCCGACGCCGTCGTTGAACAGGCTTTCGCCGGCGATCTTGGCCTGCAGGCTCGGCGGCACCCGCACGCGTTTGAGAATGCTCAGCACGGCGACCGGATCGGTGGGCGAGATCAGCGCGCCGAACACCAGGCACCAGGCGAACGGCACGGCGATCTCGAGCGCCCGAAAGACGAACCAGATGCCGCCGCCCACCAGCGCGGTCGAGATCAGCACGCCCACGGTCGCCATGCCGGCGATCGCCCACTTGCGCTGCGCCAGATCGGTGATGTCGACGTGCAATGCGCCGGCGAACAGAAGGAAGCTCAACAGCCCGGTCATCAGCGTTTCGGTGAAATCGACGCGCTGTAGCGCGCCGCGCACGCCCGCGCTTAATCCCCAGCCGGGAACCGCGGCGTCGATCAGCAGCACGCCGAAGGAGACCGCGAGTGCGATGACGACCAGGCCGACGGTGTGCGGCAGCCTGAGAAAACGGTGGTTGAGATAGCCGAAGAGCGCCGCGAGGCCGAGCAGCACGGCGACGAGATCGAAGGCGGCTTCCATGACGCGGGGACCCTGACGATGCTGCGGGGCGCCCCAGACCTACCCGATGCCCGTCCCCGCCGCAAGCCGCGGCCGGACCGCTCAGACGACCGTCACGTCGTCGAAGACCACGATCTGCGCGGCGCTGTCGGCGTGTGCATAGACGCTGTAGCCCGCCTGTCCGTTCACCGCCGTGTCGAGACCGGTATCTGCGAACCCGGCGGCGCCGAGGTCGATGTCGAGGATGTCGCCGGTGTTGCCGGTCACCACCAGTGTATTCGCGACCCGGAACGCGGGACTGTCGGGCGCCCCGTTGGCGCTGTCCGTAACCGCCAGCACGTCGAGCATGTCGAGGATCAGGGTGTTGTCGCCCGAACCGGTGATATCGGCCTCCTCGATGCTTGAGAACGCGCCGGCGGGTATGGTCGCCGAATCGATCACCAGCCCGCCGCCGTCGAGGCGCACCGTGTCGGTGCCGCTTCCCCCGACCACCGTGACGTTGGTCGGGTCGGTCACCACGAACGTATCGTTGCCGGCGCCGCCGCGCAGCACGTCGGTCCCGCCGTTGCCGGTAAGAACGTCGTCGCCGCGCCCGCCGACGATCACGTCATTGCTCGCCGAGCCCTGGAGCATATCGTCGCCGGCGGTCCCCGCCTGCGTGACGGCGCCCGAGAAGTCGCCGCCCAAGACGACGCTGGCCGTGCCCGGGGTGGAGAGATCGCCCGAGGGCGCGCCGATGAGAAGATCGCCGAAACCGTCGCCGTTGACGTCGCCGGCCGCGCTGACCGACCTTCCCGCAGCACCGGACGAGAGGTCTCCGGGAAGCCGGAAGCCGTTGCTGCCGTCGAGATTGTCGAGATCGAACGTCGCGCCGAAGCCGCCCGCGGGACCTCCGTAAACGACGTAGCTTTCGCCGGCCTGGGCATTCCCTCCCGCCGGGGTGGCGGACCGCGCGCCGATCAGCATGTCGTCGAAGCCGTCGCCGTTGATGTCGCCTGCGGCCGCAACCGAGAACCCGGTCAAAAGGCCGCCGGCCGTCGCGGTGACGACGAAACCGGTGCTGCCGTCGCCGCCGGCAAGCGACGAGAGCTCGAACGCGGCGGCCGGGGTTTCGTTCCCGAACACCACATACGCCTGTCCGCCGCCGCCAACAGGCGCGCCGATCGCCAGATCGCCGAGGCCGTCGCCGTTGATGTCGCCGATTCCGGCGACCGAAGTCCCTGACTGCTCGCCTGCCGCGGCGCCGTTGATGACGAAACCGTTATTGCCGTTCAACGCGCTGGGTTGAAGGTTCGGCGTGAACCCGCCGGCGTGGCCGAACACCACGTAGCTTTGACCGGCGTCGGAACCTCCGGACAGAGGATCTGCCTGGGGTGCGCCGACGATCACATCGGCGAAGCCGTCGCCGTTGACGTCGCCGGCGCCGGCGACCGATGTCCCCACCCGACCGTTGGCGTTGATGCCGGTGAGCGCGAAGCCGTTGGTCCCGTCGAGCGCGCCGAGGTCGAATGCGCTGCCGGGCGCGGCGGCGGCGCCGAACACCACATAGCTCTGACCCGGGTCGTTGATCCCTTGCTGGTCGCCGCCGAGAATCGCGCCGACGATCACGTCGTCGAAGCCGTCGCCGTTGACGTCACCCGCATTGGCGGCCGCGGACCCTGCCTGATCGTTAGCGTTGATACCGGTGAGTGCGAAGCTGTCGATGCCGAAGTTCTCGGTGGCGAGATCGACGACGCCCGGGGTTGGTTCGGCGCCGGGATTCGAGACGTCGTCGCCGCCGAAAAAGACGTAGGCCGTGCCCGCGACGGCGGTGCTCGGTGCAGGCGCGCCGATGATCACGTCATCGAAGCCGTCGCCGTTGAAGTCGAACCCTCCGCCGACCGCCGCACCCGCTTGATCGCCTGCGGCCGCGCCGTCGAAGCGAACCCCGTTGGTGCCGTCGAGCGTCGCGAGGTCGAGCGCCGCCGGGAACCCGCCGGGTCCGCCGAACACCACGTAGCTCTCGCCGCCGTCCGCAAGCGTTGGCGCCGTGCCCGCGAACCCGTCGAGTTCGTGGATGCGCGGGCCGGATTCGGGAGTCGGTCCCGGACCGTGCTGGGTGAATTCTGCGCGCCAGCGGTCGGTCGATACCACCTGGTCGACGGCGGCGGTGATGTTGAGCACGTTCTTGAACACCCCGAACTGCCCGGCCGGATCGTAAAGCTGGGCGTTCTCGCCGGGATGGACGCCGTTGTCGTCGCCCAAGGGAACGTCGAAGTCGGCGAGGACGATGTCGAACTGGCCGGTGGCCGCGTCGAACGCCTTGAGCGTGAAGTGGTCGAAGCCGCGCTGGTTGGCGTCGCGGCGGACCCCGAGGAACGGATCAACGGCGCCGTGCCCGTCGTGCGCGGCGCCGATATGGAAGCTCTCGATGGCGACCGGCGCGGGCGCCGACCACTCGACGAAATGGACGAAGCCTTTGCCCTGGGCGTCCTGGAACAGAGAGGTGCCGCCGAGTTGGCCGTTGGTCCCGCCGAGGATGTTCTGGGCCATCGCTGCGCCGGAGGCGCCGAGAGCGGAAAGCATGCCGCTGGTGCCGGTGATCGCCGCGCCGTTGGCCACGTCCCAGGCGTCGGTCGCGACGCCGTTGATGCCGAGGTTCGCCAGCGGGTCGGCAGTGGGCGCGCCGACGATGAAGTCGGCGAACCCGTCGCCGTTGACGTCGCCGATGGCGCTGACGGAAAAGCCCGCTTGATCGCCGTTGTCGATGCCGGCGACGACGAAACCATTGCTGCCGTCGAGCGCGGCGAGCGGAAGGGCCTGGACGAGCGGCTGCACGACGCCGATGCCCGACTGGTCGACGTCGTCGTCGACGATAAGCGTGGCCCCGCCCTGGCTGTACTGGGTAAACGCCGCACTGCCGATGACGATTGCGCCCAGGTTCGTCCAGCCCGCGCCCGCGTCGACCGCATCGCCGGCATCGCCGGTGACGGTCAGCGTGTCGTTGGCGTCGGTGATGGCGAGTAGGTCGGCGGCGTCGAGCGTCAGCGTCGTGTTGCCGAACCCGCCGAGGTCGATCTCCTCGAAGTTGGTGTAGACCGTGTCGGCGATGGTCGTGAGGTCGAGCGTCGCTACCGGAACATTCGCGAGGTTGCCGTTGAGCGGGTCGTTGGCGGCGACCAGCAGGGTATCGACGCCCGCGCCGCCGTCGACCGAGGTGACGTCCGCCGCATCGAACACGATCAGGTCGTCGCCGGCGCCGCCGTCAATCACGTCATCGCCGGCGCCGCCGATCAGCACGTCGTCGCCGGCGCCGCCGATCAGCGTATCGTCGCCGGCGAGCCCGAAAAGGATGTTGTCGCCCGCATCGCCGGTGATCGTGTCGTTGCCGGCGCCGCCGAGGACTTGCTCGACCCCGACGATGGTGTCGCTGCCGGTCTCCGCCCCGATCGCGGTGCCGGCCGCAAGGTCGACGTTGACGCCCAGAATCGTGCTCGTGAAGGTGACCGCATCGTCGTCGGCACCGCCGTCGAGCAGGTCGTCGCCCTCGCCCTCACCGGCGATGAGGATATCGTTTCCCGCCTCGCCGAAAAGCGCGTCGTTGCCGGGGCCGCCCGACAGGATATCGTTGCCGGGACCGCCGAATATCTGGTCGTTGCCGCCGCCGCCGGTGAGGAAATCGTTGCCGCCGAGCCCCGAAATGTTGTCGCGGCCCGCGCCGCCGGCAAGCTGGTCGTCACCGGCGCTGCCGATTATGAAGGTCACCGTATCGGGCGGATGGTTGACGACAAACGGCTGTTCGACCTCCGTGAAGTCGTCTTCGCCGCGGTCGGAACTGGGGTCGGGAGGCGCCGGGCTCTGACCGAAGCCCTCTTCGCCTTCGGGCGCGCCCGCAGGCGCGACTAGGTCGCCGATGCCGGGCGGGGCACCGAGCGATTCAGTCTCTATGTCGCCGGTGGTGTCGATGACCGCCGCCGGGAAGCCGACGACCGATTCGGCCCGCCCCGACTCGGGCGCGTTGCCGCCGAACTGCGGAAGCATTCCCAGCACGCCACCGAGCATGTCCACGGCTTCGCCCTCGGACAATTGAATGAGCGTCGGCGGCTGGGTCGCGCTGGTCATCTGCGCGGCCTGATAGGGCCGGTCGAGCACCACCGTCACGCTGGTGGTGACCGAAATGCTGCCCACGCTGCCGTCGGCGTCGGGCAGCAGCGTGACGGTCGTGAGATCGCCCTCGGCGGCCGCCCGGCCGCCGGCGGTGGTGCCGCGGATGCCGATCACCGCCACCGGGGTGCGGACGGTCATGGCGTCGGGATCGTTGGCGGCGATCGCTCCCGAGACGAACGTGAAGACGCCGGTCAGCACCGACAAGGTCTGGGCGCCGATGCCGGTGTCCGGATTGTAGATCAGTTCGTCGAGCACCATGCGCGCGTTCTCGCCGAGCGCGAAGCTGGTATCGTCGGCGAACACCAGGGCGAGCGCCGCACCCGGGCCGGTCTCGATGACGTCGCCCTGGAAGACGGCGGAGTCGGCTTCGAGCGCCACCCGCGTGCCGTCGGCGTGGGTCGCCGTCACCGCGCCCTCGACGGTGGTGACGCGGCCGATCGGTACATTGGCCGTTTCCGCCGCCTGGGCGTACTGGCCGGGTGCGAGCGGTCCGGCGAGCAGCGCCACCAGATCGGGCGCGACGACCGCGCCGCTCTCGGTCACCAGCGCCGGCGGATCCTCGAGCGCGAAATAGTCGCGAACGACAATGCGCGTGCCATCGTCGCCGACGAGCACGAGGTCGGCGCCGATCCGAGCGAAGTCGGCGGTGAGCAGAAACGCGCCATGGGGGACGACGAGCGCACCGCTCGAGGCGCCCTCGATGACGATATCCGCGTTCGCCCCCCCCGGCAGCGCCGCGCTCGGGTCAAGCCCGGCGCGGACGTCGGTCGCCATTAGTTGTTCTCCCTGCGGCAGCGACGAAGCGATCGTATCCGAATTTTACGATTACTTAAAGTTAACCGTTCCCGGCCGTGGATTCACCCGTGCCGTGCCGCGCGCCGTCGGCGAACGACCCGCTCTCATGATCGATACCGGTGGCGGCTTGCCGCGGGTGGTGCGATCCGCTACTCTCCGCGCCGCCTCGCGGCGGCCGCCGCCCGCCCGCCGCCGCGTGGCCGGAGGGGTGCCGGAGTGGTCGAACGGGGCGGTCTCGAAAACCGTTGTACCCTATGGGTACCGTGGGTTCGAATCCCACCCCCTCCGCCATACTAAATATTTGATATTGCAGAATTATAACGGGGCATTGGGGTTTCTTGCGAGTCGATACGCCGCTGGGTGGCGCGATTCGGTCCAGCCGATGCCGAGCGGCTCAGAAACCTACGTCTCGAAACGCACCTTCAATGGCGTCTCGACGAGATGTTTGTCTCGATCGGTGGCAGGCGCATGTATCTCTGGCGCGCGGTAGATCAAGAAAGCGAACTGCTGGACGTTCTTGTTCACGCCAGACGAAATAAACCGGCCGCCCTGAAGCTCATGAAGAGACAAGGCTTTGCGCCTCGCACGCTCGTGACGGACGAGTCGGGGCCTTCGCTGCTGTCATTCGTGAACGCGGCATCACGGCTCGGCATCACAACGCCAAGGGGAAGA
>JBHHZM010000068.1:0-15617 GCA_046758065.1 Alphaproteobacteria bacterium
GGCCGCACGGTCGGGGCCGGCGTCGTCACCGAGATCATCGAGTAGGACGGACCGGCAAAAGCAACCGGCGGGCAACGTGGCGCACGGCAATCCTCTTTGCCGGACGCCGCCCGCGGGATGCATCCGATTGGGCCGCCCGGATCCGGTGCGGACAACGCAGAAGGAGTGTAGCTCAATTGGTAGAGCACCGGTCTCCAAAACCGGGGGTTGGGGGTTCGAGCCCCTCCACTCCTGCCACCATGGGGCGGCCGTGAGGCTCGTAGACGGAATGCTGTGGAACGATGGCTAGCAAGAAAACATCCCCTGCCGAATTCGTCCGGCAGGTCCGTCAGGAGACCACCAAGGTCACTTGGCCGGCCCGCAAGGAGACCGGTGTGACCACGGGTATGGTTTTCATCATGGTGACGCTGATGGCGATTTTCTTTCTGCTTGCCGACCAGATTCTCGCCTTCGGGGTACGGATGCTTCTCGGAATCGGAGGCTGAGACGATGACCATGCGCTGGTACATCGTGCACGTCTACTCGGGATTCGAGAAGAAGGTCGCCCAGGCGATCGGCGAACAGGCGCAGATCAGCGGGCTCGCCGACGAGATCGGCGAGGTGATGGTGCCTATGGAGGAAGTGGTTGAACTGCGCCGCGGCCAGAAGGTCGCCGCCGAGCGCAAGTTCTTCCCGGGTTACGTTATGGTCAAGATGGAGCTCAACGACGAGACCTGGCATCTGATCAAGAATACCCCGAAAGTCACCGGTTTCCTCGGCGGCGGCGGACGGCCGATGCCGATCTCGGAAACCGAGGCCGATCGTATCCTGCGCCAGGTCAAGGAGGGTGTCGAGCGGCCCAAGCCGTCGGTCACCTTCGAGATCGGCGAGACGGTGCGCGTCTGCGACGGACCCTTCACCTCGTTCAACGGCCTGGTCGAGGACGTCGACGAGGAGCGTGCCAGGGTCAAGGTTGCGGTGTCGATCTTCGGCCGAGCGACGCCGGTTGAACTCGAGTATTCCCAGGTCGAGAAGACCTGATACGCGGCGCCGCCCTTCCGGGGCGGCCCTTCCGCGGGAGGCCCGCCATGGCCGTACCGCGGCCCGGTAAACCAGAGGGACGAAAATGGCGAAAAAGATTGCAGGTTACATCAAGCTCGAAGTGCCCGCGGGCAAGGCGAACCCGTCGCCGCCAATCGGCCCGGCGCTGGGTCAGCGGGGACTCAACATCATGGAGTTTTGCAAGGCGTTCAACGCCGAGACGCAGGGCATGGAGCCGGGCATGCCAATCCCGGTGGTGATCACGGTCTATGCCGATCGCACCTTCAGCTTCGTCAACAAGACTCCGCCGGCGAGCTATTTTCTCAGGAAGGCGGCGCACGTCGAGAAGGGCGGGGAGACGCCGGGGCGCGAGACCATCGGCGAGGTGACCAAGCAGCAGGTTCGCGAGATCGCCAAGCAGAAAATGGTCGATCTCAACGCCAACGACATCGACGCGGCGTGTCGCATCATAGCCGGCTCGGCGCGCTCGATGGGCCTCAAGGTGGTGGAGTAGGGCGATGGCCAGGCAAGGAAAACGTCTCGCCAAGGCACGCGAGGGTGTCGAGCGCGGTACGGCCTATCCGCTCGGCGATGCCGTCAAACTCGTCAAGGAACGCGCGGTCGCGAAGTTCGACGAGACGATCGAGATCGCCCTCAACCTGGGCGTCGATCCGCGGCACGCCGATCAGATGGTGCGCGGCACCGTGCAGCTGCCGCACGGCACCGGCAAGACCGTGCGTGTCGCCGTGTTCGCCCGCGGCTCCAAAGCAGACGAGGCGAAGGATGCGGGCGCCGACGTGGTCGGGGCCGAGGACCTGGCGGAAAGCATCCAGCAGGGCCAGGTGAACTTCGATCGTTGTGTCTCGGCGCCCGACATGATGCCGATCGTGGGCCGCTTGGGAAAGATCCTGGGCCCGCGCGGCCTGATGCCCAATCCCAAGCTGGGCACCGTAACCCAGGACGTTGCCGCCGCGGTCGCCGCGGCGAAAGGCGGGCAGGTGCAGTTTCGGGTCGAAAAAGCCGGCATCGTGCATGCCGGCGTCGGCAAAGCGAGTTTCAGCGAGGAGCAGCTCTTCGAGAACGTGCGTGCTTTCGTCGACGCGATCAACCGGGCCAAGCCGTCGGGCGCCAAGGGCACCTTTCTCAAAAAGGTTGCGCTGAGCTCGACCATGGGGCTTGGCGTGAGCGTCGATGTCGCCAGCGCCGTCGGTGCGTGATCTGGCGGCGAAGCAAGGGTTTCCGTCGCGCGCCGGGACTGCCGGTGCGTGGCGGCGAGTGGAGAGCGGGTGAACGCCCACTCTCCGACCTGTCCGAGACTGCGGGTGTCGCGGTGGTCTTTCCGCCACGACCCAAAGGACTGGTTCCGCCCGCACAGACAGGAGGTCAACTCCGAATTTCGGGTGCTCGCGGGCGCCCGACCGGGGTTTGAACTTCTGGGACAGGCGGACCGGACCCGGCCGGCTCGCCGGCAGGGTCCATGTGCAACCGGGGTTGGCCGGCGCCGCGAGGCGCCGATCCGGCCCTTCCTAGTGGAGACGATCAGTGGACCGATCGCAGAAGGAGCAAATCGTTGCAGCCCTGCACCAGGTCTTTGCCGAAACCGCGTTGGTCGTGGTGACACATCAGCGCGGTCTCACGGTTGCCGAGTCTACCGATTTGCGTCGCCAGATGGGCGAAGCGGACGCGACCTTCCGGGTGACCAAGAACCGGCTCACCATGCGTGCGCTCGAAGGCACGCCTTACGCGCCGCTCTCGGAACTGTTCTCGGGCCCCACCGCAATCGCCTATTCGGCGGATCCGGTGGCGGCGGCGAAGGTGGCGGTCGGCTATGCCAAGAAGAACGACAAGCTGGTGATTCTCGGCGGTGCGATGGGCGGGAAGGTTCTCGACCCGGACGCCGTCAAGGCCCTTGCCAGCCTGCCGTCGCTCGACGAACTGCGCGGCAAGATCGTCGGTCTCCTGCAGGCTCCGGCGGGCAATGTCGCACGGGTTCTGCAGGCGCCGGCGGGACAGCTTGCGCGGGTCTTCAACGCATACGCGACCGAGGGAGAGGCGGCGTGAGCCGTTCGATCCGGACCCGGTACGATCGAATCGAACAGTGTTCAAACCAAGGAGTTGACCATGGCTGATCTGGCCAAAATCGCAGACGAACTTTCGGGCCTCACGGTGATCGAGGCGGCCGAACTGAGCAAGATGCTGGAGGAAAAGTGGGGTGTTTCCGCCGCCGCCCCCGTGGCGGTGGCCGCCGGCGCCGCACCGTCGGGCGAAGTCGCGGCGGCGGAGGAGCAGACCGAGTTCACGGTCGTGCTTTCCGCCTTCGGCGACAAGAAGATCAACGTCATCAAGGAAGTTCGAGCCATCACCGGGCTCGGCCTCAAAGAGGCGAAGGATCTGGTCGAGGCTGCGCCCAAACCCGTCAAGGAAGGCGTCGGCAAGGACGAGGCCGAGAAAATCAAGGCCCAGCTCGAAGGCGCCGGGGCTTCGGTCGAGGTCAAGTAATGCGGTGCCGGGCGGCGGCCGTCGGTTTGCGATGGTCGCCGTCCCCGCCGACCAACCGTTTTCACGCGCAGTCGCGCGCAATTCGCCCGGCGTCTGATTGTCGGGCCCGAGCGACGGAAACTTGAGGGATCCGCATGTCATACACGTTTTCGCGTCGGAATCGTACGCGCCGGAACTTTGGCCGCATTTCTTCGGCTGTGCCCATGCCGAACCTGATCGAGGTGCAGAAGAAGTCCTACGATCAGTTTCTGCAGAGGGACGTGCCGCGGGCGGAGCGGACCGACACCGGCCTTCAGGGCGTGCTCAAGTCGGTATTCCCGATCAAGGACTTCTCCGACCGGGCCGCGCTTCACTTCGTGAGCTACGACTTCGAAGCGCCGAAGTACGACGTCGATGAATGCCAACAGCGCGGCATGACCTACGCGGCGCCGCTCAAGGTCCTGCTTCAGCTATGGATCTTCGACATCGACGAGGACATCAACAAGCGCGATATCCGCGACATCAAGGAACAGACGGTCTATATGGGCGACATGCCGTTGATGACCGATAACGGCACGTTCGTCATCAACGGCACCGAGCGCGTCATCGTCAGCCAGATGCATCGCTCGCCCGGCGTGTTCTTCGACCATGACAAGGGCAAGACCCATTCGTCGGGCAAGTACCTGTTCGCCGCCCGCGTGATTCCCTACCGCGGTTCCTGGCTCGACTTCGAGTTCGACGCCAAGGATCTCGTCTACGTGCGCATCGACCGTCGGCGCAAGCTGCCGGTATCGAGCCTGCTCTATGCCCTCGGCATGACGACCGAGGACATTCTGGGTTTCTTCTACGACACCGTCACGTACACGCGCGATCCGAAAGGCTGGAAGGCGCCGTTCGACCCCAAGCGGGTGCGCGGCACCAAGCTGACGCAGGACCTGATCAACGCCGCGAACGGCAAGAAAGTCGCGGCGGTCGGCGCCAAGATCACGCCACGGCTGATCAAGAAGCTCGTTGCCGACGGGTTCACCGAGCAGCTCGTTCCCTCGGAGGCGCTCGTTGGCCGCTATACGTCCTGCGACCTCATCAACGAGGAGACCGGCGAGGTCTATGTCGAGGCCGGCGACGAACTCACCGCCGAGACCGTCACACTTCTCGAGGAGGCGAACGTCACCGAGGTGCCGACGCTCGCCATCGACCATGTGACCGTCGGTCCCTACATCCGCAATACGCTGGCGGTCGACAAGTGCTCGAACCGCGACGAAGCGCTGCTCGATATTTACCGGGTCATGCGCCCGGGAGAGCCGCCCACGGTGGAGACGGCCGGAAAGCTGTTCTACGACATGTTCTTGGCGCCGGCGAAGCTGGCCAAGGACAAAGTCCAGGCGCGCATATCGGGCCCCGAAGACGGTTCCGGTGCGACGATCCAGCTTTCGCGCGATGAGGTCGGGGGACGTATCTGGGTCGTCGACGAGCGTGACGGCTTGATCCAGGTGATGTTGTCCGCGCCCGCTCTGCAGAATGGCGAGGCGTTGCCGACGTGCTGGCTGAAGCCCGGTGACGTGGCGGTGGAAGCGTCCGAGCGTTACGACCTGTCGGCGGTCGGGCGGGTAAAAATGAACGCCCGCCTCAATCTCGAAACCGACGATCAGGTCCGCACCCTGCGCAAGGAAGACATTCTCGCCGTGGTCAAGACGCTGGTCGAGCTCAAGGACGGGCGCGGCGAAATCGACGACATCGACCATCTCGGCAACCGGCGGGTGCGCTCGGTTGGAGAGTTGATGGAGAATCAGTATCACGTCGGCCTGCTGCGCATGGAACGCGCCATCCGCGAGCGCATGAGTTCGGTCGAGCTCGACAGCGTCATGCCGCACGATCTGATCAACGCCAAGCCGGCGGCGGCGGCCGTGCGCGAGTTCTTTGGCTCGTCGCAGCTCAGTCAGTTCATGGACCAGACGAACCCCCTGAGCGAGATCACCCACAAGCGTCGGCTCTCCGCGCTCGGTCCCGGCGGCCTGACGCGGGAACGCGCCGGGTTCGAGGTGCGCGACGTGCATCCCACCCACTATGGCCGCATCTGCCCGATCGAGACGCCGGAAGGCCCCAACATCGGACTGATCAATAGCCTCGCGACCTACGCCCAGGTGAACCCGTACGGCTTCATCGAGAGCCCCTACCGCAGGGTCGTCGACGGACGGGTGAGCGACGAAGTGGTCTATCTGTCCGCGATGGAGGAGGGCAAGTACACGGTTGCCCAAGCCAACGCGGCGCTTGACGACAAGGGCCGCTTCACCAGCGATCTGGTGAGTTGCCGGCGCAACGGTGAATTCGTCGTCGCCCCGCCGGACACGATCGACTTTATCGATGTCTCGCCCAAGCAGCTCGTGTCGGTTGCCGCGGCGCTGATTCCCTTCCTCGAAAACGACGATGCCAACCGCGCGCTGATGGGCTCGAACATGCAGCGCCAGGCGGTACCGTTGATCCAGACCGAGGCGCCGCTCGTCGGCACGGGTATGGAGGAAATCGTGGCCCGCGATTCAGGCGCCACCATCATCACCCGCCGCGCCGGGGTGGTCGACCAGATCGACGCCACGCGCATCGTCGTTCGCGCCGAGGAAGGCGTCAGCGGCTCGCTCAGCGTCGACATCTACAACCTGCTCAAGTTCCAGCGTTCGAACCAGAACACCTGCATCAACCAGCGTCCGCTGGTGAAAGTGGGTGACCGGGTCGACGCGGGCGAGATCCTCGCCGACGGGCCGAGCATCGATACCGGCGAACTCGCTCTCGGGCGCAATGTGCTTGTCGCCTTCATGCCTTGGGGCGGGTACAACTTCGAGGACTCGATCCTGATCTCCGAGCGCATCGTCAAGGACGACGTCTTCACCTCGATCCATATCGAAGAGTTCGAGGTGATGGCGCGGGACACCAAGCTTGGCCAGGAAGAGATCACCCGCGACATTCCCAACGTCGGCGAGGAAGGTCTCAGGAACCTCGACGAGGCCGGCATCGTCTACATCGGCGCCGAGGTCAAACCCGGCGACATTCTGGTCGGCAAGATCACGCCCAAAGGCGAAAGCCCCATGACTCCGGAGGAGAAGCTCTTGCGCGCCATCTTCGGCGAGAAGGCTTCCGATGTGCGCGACACCAGCCTCAGGTTGCCGCCGGGCGTTTCGGGCATGGTGGTCGAGGTGCGCGTGTTCTCGCGTCGCGGTGTTGACAAGGACGAGCGTGCGCTGGCGATCGAGCGCGAGGAAATCGAGCACCTGGCCAAGGATCGCGACGACGAACGCGCGATCATCGAGCGCCATATCTACGACGACCTGAAATCGCTGTTGCTCGGCAAGGTAGCGGCCAGCGGTCCCAAGCATCTCAAGCCCAACAGCAAGATCACCGAAGACGTGCTTGCCCAGTTCAGCCGTGGCCAGTGGTGGCAGATCGGCCTCAAGAACACCAAGGTGATGGCCGATATCGAGCGGCTCAAGCAGCAGCTCGACGAGGCCGTCGCAGCACTCGAGAAGCGTTTCCAGGACAAGGTCGAGAAACTTCGCCGGGGCGACGAACTGCCGCCCGGCGTTCTCAAGATGGTCAAGGTGTTCGTCGCCGTGAAGCGCAAGCTCCAGGCGGGCGACAAGATGGCCGGCCGGCACGGGAACAAGGGCGTCGTCTCGTACATCGTACCTCTCGAGGACATGCCCTATCTCGATGACGGTACGCCCGTCGACATCGTGCTCAACCCGCTCGGCGTGCCCTCGCGCATGAACGTCGGCCAGATTCTCGAGACCCATCTCGGCTGGGCTTCGCACGGACTCGGCCGGAAGATCGGCGCCATGCTCGAGGGCGTTCGCCGCGGCGGCGCCTCCAAGGAGCTGCGCCGGTTCCTGAGCGACATCTACGGCGAGGCGCCCAAGGCCGGCGCTATCGCCAAGCTCGACCAGGACGATCTCATCGAGGTCGCGGCGAACCTCGAGCACGGCGTCCCGATAGTCACGCCGGTGTTCGACGGCGCCCACGAGGAGGGCATCGTTCGCATGCTCGAATTGGCCGGACTCGACGCCTCGGGCCAGGTGACCCTGGTCGACGGCCGCACCGGTCAGCCATTCGATCGCAAGGTGACCGTCGGCTACATCTACATGTTGAAGCTGCACCATCTGGTTGACGACAAGATCCACGCCCGTTCGATCGGCCCCTACAGCCTCGTCACCCAGCAACCGCTGGGCGGCAAGGCCCAATTCGGCGGCCAGCGCTTCGGCGAGATGGAGGTCTGGGCGCTCGAGGCTTACGGTTCGGCCTATACGCTGCAGGAGATGCTGACCGTGAAATCCGACGACGTGTCGGGTCGCACCAAAGTCTACGAAGCGATCGTCAAGGGCGAGGACACGTTCGAGGCGGGCATCCCCGAGAGCTTTAACGTGCTGGTCAAGGAATTGCACTCGCTCGGCCTCAACGTCGAGCTTCGCGACCGCGACTAACCATCACCCGGCGAGGCGGCCGCCGGCCGCTCCGCAGCGTCCCGGCCTCCCCCCCGGGCGGTGAATGAGGAGAGAGTTGATGAACGAGTTGATGAAGATCTTCGGCCAGGTAAGCGGCCCCCAGAGTTTCGACGAGATCAAGATCACGATCGCCAGTCCGGAGAAGATCCGCTCGTGGTCGTACGGCGAAGTGAAGAAGCCGGAAACCATCAACTATCGCACCTTCAAGCCCGAGCGTGACGGTTTGTTCTGTGCGCGCATCTTCGGCCCGGTCAAGGATTACGAGTGCCTGTGCGGCAAGTACAAGCGCATGAAGTACCGCGGCGTGGTGTGCGAGAAATGCGGTGTCGAGGTGATCCAGTCGAAGGTGCGGCGCGAGCGCATGGGGCATATCGAACTGGCCTCTCCGGTAGCACACATCTGGTTTCTCAAGTCACTGCCTTCGCGTATCGGCCTGCTCCTCGACATGACCCTCAAGGAGCTCGAACGCGTCCTCTATTTCGAGAGCTTCGTGGTCGTCGAGCCGGGCCTGACGCCGTTCAAGATGTATCAGCTCATGAATGAGGACGAGTTCCTCGCCGCCCAGGAGGAATATGGCGTCGAGAGCTTCCGCGCCGGCATCGGCGCCGAGGCGATTCGCGAGTTGCTCGCCGCCCTCGATCTCGAGACGGAGCGCGACAAGCTGCGAGTCGATCTCGCCGAGACCGGCTCCGAAGCGAAACGCAAGAAGATCGTCAAGCGCCTCAAGCTGATCGAAACCTTCATTGATTCGGGCAACCGTCCCGAGTGGATCATCCTCGAAGTGGTCCCGGTGATCCCGCCCGAGCTGCGCCCGCTGGTGCCGCTCGACGGCGGCCGCTTCGCCACCTCCGATCTCAACGACCTCTACCGCCGGGTCATCAACCGCAACAACCGCCTCAAACGGCTGATCGAGCTGCGCGCGCCCGACATCATCGTGCGCAATGAAAAACGCATGCTCCAGGAAGCGGTCGACGCCCTGTTCGACAACGGCCGCCGCGGCCGTGTCATCACCGGCGCGAACAAGCGCCCGCTCAAGAGCCTGAGCGATATGCTCAAGGGCAAGCAGGGGCGTTTCCGCCAGAATCTGCTGGGCAAGCGCGTCGATTACTCGGGCCGCTCGGTCATCGTCGTCGGACCGGAACTCAAGCTGCACCAGTGCGGTCTGCCCAAGAAGATGGCGCTCGAACTGTTCAAGCCGTTCATCTACTCGAAGCTCGAGCTTTACGGCATGGCGACGACGATCAAGGCTGCAAAGCGCATGGTCGAGAAGGCGCGGCCCGAGGTCTGGGACATCCTCGAACAGGTGATCCGCGAGCATCCGGTGTTGCTCAACCGTGCGCCAACGCTGCACCGCCTCGGCATCCAGGCCTTCGAACCGGTGCTCATCGAGGGCAAGGCGATACAGCTTCACCCCCTCGTCTGCGCCGCCTTCAACGCCGATTTTGACGGCGACCAGATGGCGGTGCACGTGCCGCTGTCGCTCGAGGCCCAACTCGAGGCGCGCGTGTTGATGATGTCGACCAACAACATTTTGAGCCCGGCCAACGGCAAGCCGATCATCGTGCCGTCGCAGGATATCGTGCTCGGTCTCTATTACCTGACCATGGAGACGCCGGGCGCCCGGGGCGAAGGGATGGTTTTCGTCGACATCGGCGAGTTGGAGCACGCGCTCGACGCCCGCGCGGTGTCGCTCCACTCCAAGATCAGGTGCCGCTATACGGGCGTCGACGAGAACGGCGAGCCGGTGACGACCGTCGTCGACTCGACGCCGGGCCGCATGCTGCTTTCCGAGATTCTGCCGCGGAACAAGTCGGTGAGTTTCGACCGGATCAACCGGGTGCTCACCAAGAAGGAAGTCAGCCAGGTCATCGACATGGTCTACCGTCACTGCGGCCAGAAGGAGACCGTGTTGTTCTGCGACCGGTTGATGAAGCTGGGCTTCTACCACGCCTGCCGCGCCGGCATCTCTTTCGGCAAGGACGATATGGTCATCCCCGAAGCCAAGGAGAAGCTCGTCACGATCGCTCGCGAAAAAGTCAAGGAATACGAGCAGCAGTACCTCGACGGTCTGATCACCCAGGGTGAGAAGTACAACAAGGTCATCGACGCCTGGGCCCAGTGCACCGACAAGGTCGCTGAGGAGATGATGAGCGGTATCCAGGAGACCGCCGGTCTCGACCAGCAGGGCGAATCCACGCTCAATTCGATCTACATGATGGCCGACTCGGGCGCGCGCGGTTCGGCGGCGCAGATGAAGCAGCTCGCCGGGATGCGCGGCCTGATGGCCAAGCCGTCGGGCGAGATCATCGAGACGCCGATCATCGCGAATTTCAAGGAAGGCCTTACGGTGCTCGAGTACTTCAACTCCACCCACGGCGCCCGCAAGGGTCTCGCCGATACGGCGCTCAAGACCGCCAACTCGGGCTACCTGACGCGCCGCCTCGTCGACGTGGCGCAGGATTGCACGATCGTCGATCAGGACTGCGGCACCGGGAATGGCCTGACGGTGACTGCAGTGATCGAGGGGGGCGACGTGATCGCGCCGCTTTCCGAGCGCGTGCTCGGCCGGTACGCCAGCGTCGACGTGCTTGATCCGGCGACCGGCGAGGTGCTGGTCAAGGCCGGCGAAATGATCGACGAGGAGGCGGTCGAGGCGATCAACGCCGCCGGCCTCGACTCGGTGGGAATTCGATCGGTGCTGACCTGCGAAAGCCCGGGCGGCGTCTGCAGCAAGTGCTACGGCCGCGACCTCGCGCGCGGCACTCCGGTCAATGCCGGCGAGGCGGTCGGCGTGATCGCCGCGCAGTCGATCGGCGAACCGGGCACCCAGCTCACCATGCGCACCTTCCACATCGGCGGTACGGCACAGCGCGGCGCCGAGCAATCGAGCGTCGAGGCGGTCCACGACGGCATGGCGGTGCTGCGCAATCGCCTCGTGGTGACCGACAGCGACGGCCGGTTGGTCGTCATGGGCCGCAACTGTGAGATCGTACTCCTGGACGAGAACGGTCGGGAACGCGGCCGTCATCGCCTGCCTTACGGTGCCCGGCTGCTGGTTGCCGATGGCGCCAAGATCAAGCGCGGCGACCGCGTCGTCGAGTGGGACCCCTACATGAGACCGATCATCACCGAGAGCGAAGGCGTCGCCAACTATGTCGACATGATCGAGGGCGTGTCGATACGCGAGATTCTCGACGAGGCGACCGGTATCTCGAACAAGGTCGTGGTCGATTGGAAGCAGCAGCCGCGCGGCGCCGATTTGCGCCCCCGCATTACATTGCGCGACGACAAGGGCGAGGTGGTTCACTTGCCCAATGGCCTCGAGGCGCGCTACTTCATGTCGGTCGACGCGATCCTCAGCGTCGAGGACGGTGCACCTGTGCACGCCGGCGACGTGCTTGCCCGCATTCCCCGCGAGAGTTCGAAAACGCGCGATATCACAGGCGGTTTGCCGCGGGTGGCCGAGCTGTTCGAGGCGCGCAAGCCGAAGGACCATGCGATCATCGCGGAGACCTCGGGGCGCATCGAGTTCGGCAAGGACCACAGGACCAAGCGGCGGATCATCATCCAGCCCGATGACGAGAGCCTCGAACCGGTTGAGTATCTGCTGCCCAAAGGCAAGCACATTATCGTCCAGGAAGGCGACCACGTTGAAAAGGGCGACCTGCTGATGGACGGCAACCCGGTACCCCACGACATTCTGCGGGTGCTTGGCGTCGAGGCGCTAGCCAATTACCTGATCAACGAGATCCAGGATGTCTACCGGCTGCAGGGAGTGAAAATCAACGACAAGCATATCGAGGTGATCTGTCGCCAGATGCTGCAAAAAGTCGAGATCAGCGATCCCGGCGAGACCACCTTCCTGATCGGCGAGCAGGTCGACCGTCGCGAGTTCAAGGAGGTCAACGCCCGTATCGAGGCCGAGGGCCGTCGTCCGGCGCAGTCCATCCCCGTGCTTCAGGGCATTACCAAGGCATCGCTCCAAACCGGCTCGTTCATCTCGGCCGCCTCGTTCCAGGAGACCACGCGGGTGCTCACCGAAGCGGCCGCCGCGGGGCGCGTAGATAGCCTCATCGGGCTCAAGGAGAACGTCATCGTTGGCCGCCTGATTCCGGCAGGGACCGGTCGCGTCATGAGCCGGATGAAGGAACTGGCCGCCGAGCGCGACCGCGAGTTCGGGCTCGCGGTCCAGGCCGAAGTCGAGGAAGAGAAGGCGCTGCTCGCGTCCGAGGCGGGCGAGGGCGAGGCGGAGGAAGCTCAGATCGCGTAAATCGCACACCCGATCCGAGGCCGGCGGCGGTCCCCTTCGGGCGCGTCGGCAATGCGCGGAAAAGCTTGGAATCCGTCGGGAATTTGCCTTGACGGGGGAATAGGCCGTGACTAGTATGCGCCCTCTTTTGGGGGCCGGTGGTAGGACCAGCGTTCTAGACGCGGCGCCCGAAGTAAACGAGTAATGACGGTTATGCCGTAAGGGCCGGCGAAACTCGCCCGAAGGAAGCAAACAGGGTTTGCTTCGCCCGGTTTGTCGCGCGACGAGCCGGGCTTGTGCCTTGACTGGAAGGTTGCTGTTGATGCCGACAATCAATCAGCTGATCCGCAAGCCGCGGAAGCGTCAGTTCACGCGGACCAAGGTCCCGGCCATGCAAGGCTGCCCGCAGAAACGCGGCGTCTGCACCCGAGTGTACACCACGACGCCGAAGAAGCCGAACTCGGCGCTGCGCAAGGTAGCGCGCGTGCGCCTGACCAACGGCTTCGAGGTGACGAGCTACATTCCCGGCGAGGGCCACAATCTGCAGGAACACTCGGTGGTGATGATTCGCGGCGGTCGCGTCAAGGACCTGCCGGGAGTGCGCTATCACATCATTCGCGGCACGCTCGACACCCAGGGCGTCGGCGACCGCCGCCAGCGCCGCTCGAAATACGGCGCCAAGCGGCCGAAGTAGGAGAGCGAAGATGTCTCGTCGACGCGCGGCTGAAAAACGCGAGGTTTTGCCCGACCCGAAATTCGGCGACGTGGTTGTCAACAAGTTCATGAATTCGCTCATGTATGCGGGCAGAAAATCGGTGGCCGAATCGATCCTTTACGGCGCTTTCGACCATATCGAGAAGCGCACGGGCCAGGACCCGGTAAAGGTGTTTCACGAGGCTCTCGACAACGTCAAGCCGGCGATCGAGGTGCGCTCGCGCCGGGTCGGCGGCGCCACTTATCAAGTGCCGATCGAGGTCCAGCCCGCCCGGCGCCAGGCGCTAGCCATCCGCTGGATCATCGGTATCTGCCGGAAGCGCGGTGAAAACACCATGACCGAACGACTTGCCGCCGAGCTGCTCGATGCGGCGAACAGCCGCGGCGCCGCGGTAAAAAAGCGTGAGGACACCCACCGCATGGCCGAGGCCAACAAGGCCTTTTCTCATTACCGCTGGTAACCGGCGCTTCGTCTCCCAAGGTTTCGCGATATGTCCCGAACCACACCGCTCGATCGCTATCGCAACATCGGCATCATGGCGCACATCGATGCCGGGAAGACGACGACGACCGAACGCATCCTTTACTATACCGGCCGTTCGTACAAGCTCGGCGAGGTGCACGAGGGCACCGCGACGATGGATTGGATGGAGCAGGAGCAGGAGCGGGGCATCACCATCACGTCGGCCGCAACCACCTGTTTCTGGCGCGATCATCTGATCAACATCATCGATACCCCGGGCCACGTCGATTTCACCATCGAGGTCGAGCGAAGCCTGCGGGTGCTTGACGGTGCCGTCGCGGTTTTCGACTCGGTGGCCGGGGTCGAGCCCCAGTCGGAAACCGTCTGGCGCCAGGCCGACCGCTACGGCGTGCCGCGCATCTGTTTCGTCAACAAGATGGACCGTGTCGGGGCCAATTTCTTCCGCTGTGTCGAGATGATGGTCGATCGTCTTGGAGCGACGCCGATTGTCACGCAACTTCCCATCGGCAGCGAGTCGAAATACCTCGGCATCGTCGACCTGATCAAGATGCGGGCCGTGATCTGGAAGGACGAGACCCTTGGCGCCGAATTCTACGAGACCGAGATTCCGGACGAACTTGCCGCTCAGGCGGCCGACTATCGCTCCAAGCTCGTCGAGGCCGCGGTGGAACTCGATGACGATGCGCTCGAGTCATACCTTGGCGGCGAGGAGCCCGATGAGGCGACGATCCGGCGGTGTCTGCGCAAGGGGACGATCGAAGGTCTGTTCGTTCCGGTCCTCAACGGTTCCGCTTTCAAGAACAAGGGCGTGCAGCCGCTGCTCGACGCCGTGGTCGACTATCTGCCGTCGCCTGCCGACGTGCCCGCGATCCGTGGCGTCAAGGCCGGCAGCGACGAAGAGGTGCTGCGCCGGTCAAGCGACGACGAACCGTTCGCAGGGCTTGCCTTCAAGGTGATGACCGACCCCTACGTCGGTACGCTGACGTTCGTGCGCGTCTATTCGGGGGTGCTCGAAAGCGGCGGTCAGGTAATGAACACGGTCAAGAACCGGCGCGAGCGCGTCGGCCGCATGCTCTTGATGCACGCGAACAGTCGCGAAGACATCAAGAAGACGCGCGCCGGCGATATCGTCGCGCTCGCCGGACTCAAGGGCACGAGCACGGGGGATACCCTGTCGGATCCGGCCAAGCCCGTTGTGCTCGAGCGCATAGCCTTTCCCGAGCCGGTCATTGAGATCGCGGTCGAGCCCAAGACCAAGAACGACCAGGAAAAGATGAGCACTGCCCTAGCGCGCCTCGCCGAAGAGGATCCGTCGTTTCGCGTCACGGTCGATTCCGAAAGCGGCCAGACGATCATCAAGGGGATGGGCGAACTCCACCTCGAGATCATCGTCGATCGGCTGCGCCGCGAGTTCAAGGTCGACGCCGGCGTAGGCGCGCCGCAGGTCGCCTATCGCGAGACGATCGGCCGCGCCACCACCGTCGATTACACTCACAAGAAGCAGACGGGCGGCGCCGGCCAGTATGCCCGCATCAAGATCAAGATCGAGCCGCTCGAGCCGGGCTCGGGTATCGAATTCGAGAGCAAGGTCGTCGGCGGCGCGGTGCCCAGGGAATTCATTCCGGCGGTGAAGAAAGGCGTCGAAGGCGCGGCCAGCGCCGGCGTCATCGCCGGATTCCCGATGATCGACTTCAGGGTCTCCCTGGTCGACGGCGATCATCACGACGTCGATTCGAGCGCGCTCGCTTTCGAGATTGCTGCCCGTGCCGCGTTGCGCGAGGCCGTGTTGAGCGCCGGGCCGAAACTGCTCGAGCCGATGATGCGGGTGGAAGTGGTGACGCCGGAGGAGTACATGGGCGACGTGATGGGCGACCTCCTCGCCCGTCGCGGTCACATCAGCGGGTTGGAGCCGCGCGGCAACGCCCAGGTCGTCAGAGCCATGGTGCCGCTGGCTACGATGTTCGGTTATGTCAACAATTTACGGTCGATGAGCCAAGGACGGGCGACCTTCACGATGCATTTCGACCACTACGAACCGGTGCCCCAGATGGTGTCGGAAGAGGTGCGGGCCAAGCTCGCGTGAACGCGGGACGCGGATAGCAGCGACGCGGACGACTCGGAGATCGGTACGATGGCGAAGGCGAAGTTTGAGCGAACCAAGCCGCATTGCAATGTTGGCACGATT
>JBHHZM010000069.1:0-15548 GCA_046758065.1 Alphaproteobacteria bacterium
ATTTTTCATCGACGCTGATCCCGCTCGTCGGTTCGTCGAGCAACACGAGCTTCGGCTCGCCGATCATGGCCATGGCGATATCCAGGAGCTTGCGAACGCCCTGCGGCAGCAGCGCCGTCTTCTGGGCGCCGTATTCGGCAATGCCGTAGCGATCGAGAATATGTGCCGCAGCCTCGACCGTTTCGCCACGCTTTAACGGGCGCCACAGGTCCTGCCGTGGCGATGCCGCCACGCCAAGAGCCACGAGCAGGTTATCGAGCACCGAAAGCCCGACGAAGAGCTGTGGGATCTGGAACGACCGGGATATGCCGAGACGGGTGATGTCGCGCGGGGAAAGCGCCGTGATGTCGGCGCCCATGTAGTGGATGCGGCCACGATCCGGTTTGAGATATCCGGTCACTATGTTGATGAAGGTCGTCTTGCCCGCCCCGTTGGCACCGATAATTCCGACGACTTCCCGCTCGTCAACGCTGACGTTGATGTCGGCGGCGGCGACAACGGCGCCGAAGCTCTTGTCGAGGCCGGTGGTTTCGATCACGGGCGGCATATCACGTCTTTCCGCAGCGCATGGCGAAGACCGACCACAGCCCTCCGGGTACGAAAAGGATCACCGCCAACATGGTGCTGCCGACGATCATCTGCCACGTGTAAGGGGCGTATTCGAGGGCGTAGCTGCGCAGAAGTTCGAGCAGGAAAGCCCCCAACAGCGGGGCGGCGACGCTACCGGTGCCGCTCAATAGAGCGACGAACACGAACTCGCCCGACGTCGTCCAGTAGGCCATGTCGGGCTCGACGTGGCCGTTCGCGATGGCAAACAGAGCGCCGCCGATTCCGGAAACTCCCGCTGCCAGAACGTACTTGAGGTAGACGACGCGGCGCACCGAGGCGCCGAGATATTCGACCCTGAGTTCGTTCTCGCGGATCGCGTCGCCGAGGTAACCCAAGGTCGAGGTGAGGTAGCGGTGGACGCCCACGGCAACGCCAAAGGTCACCGCGCACGTGAGCGCGTATGTGGTGTAGCGCAGCGCCTCGTCGGCCGGCGCGAAGCCGAGAAAGGTGGGTCTTGGAACGTTGAAGCCGTCGGTGCTGCCCAATGCCTCGGCCTTGACCAGAAGTCCGTACAGGATCATGGAAAGCGCCAAGCTCAGCATGGCAAAAAAGATCTCCCGGTAGCGCGCCATGAGAACGCCGAGAGCGAGCGCGCAGGCCACGGAGACGAGAACGCCCAACGCGAGGTGGGCAAAAGCATCCGTGATCCCGAGGAACGAGCCCGCCATGCCGGCGGCGTAGCCGCCCAGACAGTAGTAGAGTCCCTGCCCGAACGAGACGAGGCCGGCACGCATCTGCAGCATGACCCCCACGACGACCAGCCCGCCCGCCATCGAGATCTGGAACATGAACCGCAGCCAGTCGGGCATCGCGACTCCGGCGACCAGCAGAACCGGCAGCGCGACCGCGAGCGCAAGGACGGTTCGATCCTTCGCCAGCGTCATATCTTGCGTGCTTCCGGACGCGCGAACAGGCCGTGCGGCCTGACCGCAAGCACCAGCGCCATCACGCCATAGATGACGAAAAGCTCGGCTTCAGGCAGGAGGTGCACGGTCGCGGCCCGCGTGAGCCCGACCAGCACGGCGCCGATCATGGCGCCGCCGATGCTGCCCAGCCCGCCAATCACCGCCACCGCGAAGGCAAGGACGATAACCTCGATGCCAATTCCCGGGAATACCGACGTCCTTGGCGCCGTGAACGCGCCGCCCAAGGCCCCCAGAATCGCGCCCAGAATGAACGTCCCCGTAAAGATGGCGGTCACGTTTATCCCGATGGCTAGGCTCATCTCCCGGTCATGGATGACGGCGACGAGCAACTTGCCGATGCGGGTGCGGTTCAAGCCCCACCACACCACCGCGCCGGTGGTCAGGGCAAGCCCTATAAGCCCGAAGTCGTAAACGTTATAGGGCAGGCCGAGGATATCGACGAGACCGAGAATGGCGTACGGCTGGCTCGCGAAATAGGGGTCCACCCCCCAGACCAGCTTGATCACGTCTTCGAAAATCAGGAAAACGGCATAGGTCACCAGCAGCATGACGACCTCGTCGCGGCCGTACATGAACCGCAGTACCCCGCGCTCGATGACGAGGCCGAAGACCAGCCCGACCAGGATCGCCGTGCCAAGCAACAGCACATAACTGCCCAACGGGGCGTAGCCGGCGGCAAAATAGACGCCGACGAGCGACGCCGCCGCATAGGCGCCGAGTGTGTAGAGGCTGCCGTGGGCGATGTTCAGAATCCGCATGACCCCGTACACCAGGGTCAAACCGACGGAAACGATGAATAGCCACGATGCGTAGACGACCCCGTCGACCAGGATCGCAACGAACGTCAACATACCCCGGCCCTTCCCATTCCCCAGGTCCTTACCGCGGCGACGGGCGACCAGACCTCAAACAAGGCCGCACAAGAAAAGAAAGCGGAGGGAAGAGGCGGATTGCATCGCCCCTTCCCTCCGGCGAGGGTCAGCAACGAGCGCCTTTGAACCCGGACTGAATCCAGTCCAGGCTATTCACGCCGTCGGGAGGATTGACGCACTCGGCCGGGTAATATTTGACGTTGGTCACCGTCGCCTGGCCAGTCGACGTATCGAACTTGTAGAGACCGTAGGCGGTATCCTGGATCGCCTGGTGACCGTCCGAAATGGCCATGCGAACCGTGCCGTTCGGGGCCTCGAATTCAAGATGCTCCAAAGACTTGATGACCTGCTCCTGCGTAGGCAACCCGCCGCCGGCCGCCGCCTTCTCGTATGCGGTCTTCACCCCGAGGATGGCGAGCGCCATCTTGTACGATGGATACGTCGGCCAGGTTCCATAGCGGTCGAAATACTGCTGGCGAAACCAGTCGTTCAACGCGCTCTTCGGCGCATAATTGCCGTTTGGCCCACGAGCGCCGAGGATGGTGCCGTCGGGCATACGTGCCCCCAGGCGGTGCATCGCAGTCTCGCCGGTTGTCAGAATCACCTGGGTCTTGGCGAACAGTCCGCGCGCCGACCCCTGAAGCACGAGGGCTTCCATGTCGCCACCCCAGAAGCTGGAATGCACGACATCGGCTTGGCTGGTCAGCAATGCCGAAAGTTCGGCGCCGTACTGACCGGCGAAGATTTTTGGAAACTGCTCGGTCTTAACCTCGATGCCGGGTTTCAGCACCTTCATCGCAGCCTTGAAATCGCGCCACGAATCCTGACCCCACGCATAGTTCTGGTTGATGCCGGCGATGCTCTTCACGTCGGGCTTGACGGAGAGCAGGTATCGGGCTGCGGCCACGTTGTCCATGGTGGCATGGGCGCCGGTGCGGAAAAGGTACTTGGGGTTCGTCACTACCTTTTCGAATATCTGTGGCGTACCACAGTCGAAGAACACGGTGAGCTTTCTTAACTCCTCCACTACCGGAGCTATCGCCTTGCAGCTACCGCTCGAAATGTAGCCGATAACCAAGTCCACGTTTTGCCGTTGAACCAGATTGCGATAATCGGCCACCTTCTGCTTGCTGGCCTCGTCGACGAAGACCGGCTCAATCGTCGCGCCGGCGATTCCCTTGCTGTTGTAGGGTGCGGGCACCTTTCCCTTGTTCAAGGCCTCGATCATCATCTCGGCCGCATTCCGCGCCGGGACGCCGAACGGGCCGGCGGCGGCGCCGGAAAGGAACATGACGAAACCTATTTTGAGGCTGGCGCCTTCCCCGGCTTGCCCGAGAGTCGGCGTCAAGGTCAGCGCACCAGCGAGCAGCGTCGCCAGCAACGCCCCCAATCTGACTGTTTTCATGACTATCTCCTTCCCTGTCGTTGTTGTGAAAGCCTCTCTTGGTACCGAGCGCGTAGCCGGTTGCGATGCACGAACGTTCAGTTCGTGGGCGCCGTGCGGGCGCGCAGTCTTCGTTGCCTCACCTCTTCGAGCGTGGGGACCAACAGGTCGGCCTCATAAATCCGCCACTTGCCGAGCATCGTGGTCGCCGGGGGATAATCGGTGTTGCGAACGACTTCACCGATCGCCTGGACCTGAACGATCTGGTGAGTGTCGGGGTCCATGTACGAAGTGAAGCCTTCGGGATCCTCCGGCAGTTTAAGACGCAGCGATTCAAGCGCCTGGATGAGCGCCTCGGTATCCTCTGCGTTTCCTACCCGGTTTACCGCGGCGGCGATGGCCATGATGCCGGCGTAGGCGCCCTCGGCGGCGTAGCTGGGATAGCGCCCGGTTACCGCCCGGAACTTCTCCACGAACTTGCGGTTGATCTCGGTCTTGGGCCAGTTGTTGTGGTGACGGGCCGAGAGGACGAGCCCGAGCGGCATGTCGTTTCCCAACGCCGCCATTAACTCGTAGTTGCCGCCGGCGTCGAAGTTGAAGAACTTGACCTTCTCGAAAAGTTTGTAGCCCTTTGCCTGGCGAATGAAGGCAACGGCGTCCCCACCCCAGTGGCCGTCGACCAGGATATCCGGCGGATTGCGCAGTACGGCGGCGATATAAGGTGTGAAATCCGGTTCATAGAGTTTTGGCCAGAACTCGCCGACGACTGAATACTCCACGCCCAAAGCATCGAGCCGAGTCCGAAGATCGTCCCACATTACATGACCGTATTCATAGTCGGGACCGACGAATGCGATGGTCTTCCATTGCGTTTTCGCCTGAAGTTCAGCGAGGTAAAGCGCGCCCGCCGCCATCGACTGGTAGGTGTTGTTCGAGACCCGGAAGTAGTAGGGATGAAAGTTTTCGATCGTCAGTCGTGACGATGCATGATCGGTGCCGATGAAAATCGTGCGGTTCTCCCGCGCGACTTCGCTCACCGCGAGGCCGACACCCGAACTCACCACGCCGCACAGAAAATCGACATGGTCATCGGCGATATATTGCTGGGCAATCCGCACGGCGTACGCCGGTTTGGATTTGCTATCCTCGAACAGGACACGGATGGGCTTGCCCGCCGCCTCGTCCCTGGCGTTGACCTCATCGACGGCGATCCTGATCGCCGCGACGCTGTCCTTGCCGTAGAGGCTGCCTCGCCCCGTCATGGGATATATGCAGCCGACCTTGACGCCAGCATCTTCTTCGGCTCGCAGCGAGCCTGCATCGCCGAGCACCCACCACGTCGCCGCCGCGACAACCGCCGCGCGTATGACGGTTCGTGCGATCCCGGATGTCACGCCTCGACTGCCTCGCGTTTCGAGGCGTTGCCACCATGATCGGACGCCTCGGCTTGCTTCGGAAGCCGTCATTGACTCCTCCCTTCCTCCTCACCGTGCAAGACTCGTACCAAACCGGCATTGCAGCCTAATCGCCTGCAACGGCTTGGCTATTTATAAAAATGCGAAATCTGCGGCGATTTACGAGCGAAGCGCGCTCAGGCGCAGTTCGAAGTTGAGCGGGAACCGCTCATGACACCACTCTCGCAGACCCTTGCCGGTCGGCTATTCGGGAAACGTCAGCCGTTTCCCCGGCAGTCCTCGATAATCATGGCCGCGGCCTTTTCCGCGATCATGATCGTCGGCGCGTTCGTGTTGCCCGAAGTGATCGTCGGCATGATCGAGGCGTCGGCGACGCGCAAGCCGCCGATACCGTGAACCCGGAGTCGGGCGTCGACAACCGCCGCGGGATCGCTCCCCATCTTGCACGTGCCGACGGGATGGAAGATCGTGGTGCCGATATTGCCGGCCTCGCGCGCCAGTTCTTCTTCGGTCTGGAATTCGACGCCAGGTAGATATTCCTCCGGCTCGAAGCGGCTGAGCGCCTTGGCCGCGCAGATACGCCGGGTCAACGTCACCGCACCCGCCGCGATCCGGCGGTCGGCGGGCGCTGACAGATAGTTGGGGCGGATCGACGGCTTGGCCAAAGCGCCCGGACCGCTGATTCGCACCTGACCGCGGCTTTCCGGGCTCAGGTTGCAGACCGATGCCGTGAAGGCCGAAAACTCGTGCAGCGGTTCGCCGAACCTGTCGAGCGACAGGGGCTGCACGTGGTATTCGAGATTCGGCGTTTCCCGGTCGGGATCGCTTTTGACGAAGGCGCCGAGCTGGCTCGGAGCCATGGTCAACGGCCCGCGCTTGAACAGGAAGTACTCGATCCCGATGCCGATGCGACCAATGCGGGTCCGCGCCCGATCATTGAGCGTCGTCGTGTTCCTGACCTTGAAGACGGCGCGAATTTGTAAATGATCCTGTAAGTTCTCGCCGACGCCGGGCATATCGTGACGGACGTCTATACCGTTCTCTCTGAGGGGGTCCGGCGGGCCGATGCCGGAGTGCTGCAAGAGCATTGGCGAGCCGATGGCGCCGGTCGCCAGGATCACCTCGCGTCCGGCCGTCGCCGTTTGCGGATGTCCGTTGCGCAAAAACTCTACCCCCGTGCAGCGCTTGCCCTCGAATGTGAGGCCGGAAGCATGGGCGTGTGTCAACACCGTGAGGTTGGGCCGACGCATGACCGGCTTGAGAAATCCCTTCGCCGCGGTCCATCGCACGCCGCGTCTCTGATTGACCTGGAAGTAGCCGCAACCCTCGTTGTTGCCGGTATTGAAATCGTCGGTTGGCGGAATGCCGATCTCGGCCGCGGCATCGCGAAAGGCATCCAGAATTTCCCACGACAGGCGCATATCCTCGACATGGAATTCTCCGCCCGTGGCGTGATGTTCACTCGCCCCACGCGCCTGATCCTCCGACTTGAGAAAATACGGCAGCACGTCGTCCCACGCCCAGCCGACATTGCCGAGCTGCCGCCAGTGGTCATAGTCTCTGGCCTGACCGCGCATGTAGATCATGCCGTTGATCGCCGAACAGCCACCCAGCACCTTGCCGCGCGGATAAGCGAGCGCGCGGCCGTTGAGCCCCGGCTCCGCCTCGGTCGTGAAGCACCAATCGGTGCGCGGGTTATTCATGGTGAAGAGATAGCCGGCGGGGATGTGGATCCAGAAATAGTTGTCGTCGCCGCCGGCTTCGAGAAGCAATACGGTATTCGACGGATCGGCGGACAGCCGATTGGCCAGAACGCAACCCGCCGACCCGGCGCCGACGATGATGAAGTCGAATTTTCCGAGGAAGTTGCGTCCTCTGGCGCGCATGATTCCGTGATGTCCTTTCACTCAAATGGTCATCGCCCCGGCATTCGGGGTCAAATCATCAGGTATTTTTTTTGAACCTCGCTGTTGCGTTCGAGTTCATCGATGCTGCCGTGATAGCGGATGCGGCCTTTTTCGATGACGTAGGCGCGGTCGGATATCTCGGTGGCGAACCTGAGGTTCTGTTCGGAAAACAGGATCGTCAGGCCGATCGACCTGAGATGCCGAATCTGTCGGCCCAGTTCCTGAACGACGATCGGGGCGACGCCCTCGACCGGCTCGTCAAGCAGCAGCAGCGACGGATTGCCCATCAGCGTGCGGCCGATGGTCAGCATCTGCTGTTCGCCGCCGCTCAAGTAGCCGCCGAGGTTGCCGTCGAGTTCGGCGAGCTTGGGGAACAGCTCGTAGACTCGTGCGACGGTCCAGGCGTCGCCGTTGGCGTTTCGTCCCTTTTTTACGGCGATCTCAAGGTTCTCGCGTACCGTAAGATCGGGAAAGATGAGCCGTTCGTCGGGCACGTAGCCGATTCCCAGGCGCGCGATTTCATAGGGCTGGAGGCCGATCAGATCCTTGCCATCGAAGGTTATCGACCCGCCCGAAGCCCGCACCAAACCCATGATCGTCCTGATCGTCGTCGTCTTGCCGGCCCCGTTGCGCCCGAGCAGACAGACGACCTCGCCCGGGTTCAGACTGAGCGAGACACCAAACAGGATGTGGCTCGTGCCGTAATGGGTCGAGACGTCCGTGAGTTCGAGGCCGCTCACAGGTGAAGCTCCCCGAGGTAAATCTTTTGCGCCGTTTCGCTGGCCCGGACCTCGTCGGGCGTACCCTGCATGATGATTTCGCCCCGGTGCAGCAGCATTACCTTGCGTGCATGACCAAAGATCACCGACATGTCGTGTTCGGTGAATAGCACGGTGAGGCCGAAGTCCGCGTTCAGCCGGTCGACCAGCGCCATGGTCTCCTGCGTTTCCTCGAGAGACATGCCTGCGGTGGGCTCATCGAGCAGTACTAGCTTGGGCTTGCCGGCGAGCGCGATGGCGAGTTCGAGCTTCTTCTTGTCGCCCTGTGAGAGCTCACCCGCGGTCGTACCGCGCCTGTCGAGCAGACCGCAGAGCCCGAGCACCCGTTCGGTCTCGTCGGTTCCGATACGGTCGGCCCGGCTGAGAATGCTGAGTGACCGGCCCATCTGCGCATGTACCGCCGAACGAACGTTCTCGAACACGCTCATGCGGTGGAAGATATTGCTGACCTGGAAGGCGCGCGTGATGCCAGCGTGGACGGTGCGGTGGGGCGGCCAATGGGTGATGTCATGGCCGTCGAAGATGATGGTCCCCGATTCGGGGATGTGATAGCCCGTGAGCAGGTTGAAGAACGTGCTCTTGCCGGCTCCGTTGGGGCCGATGATCGCCGACTTGTCGCCCTCGTCCATCGTAAAATCAATGTTCTGAGTGACGTGAATGCCGCCGAAGTGCTTGTTGAGGCCGATCACCTCTAACAGCTTCGTATTCATGCTTCGGCCCTTTTCTTTTTTTCCGTCACCCCCACTGCTTTACCCTCGGCCGGAGCGCGGCGGACAGCCTTGTCGATAAGACCGAACAGCCCGCCCGGAGAGAACAGCACGATGATCAGAATAATGATGCCGATGGTCATCGGCCAATAAACCGTGAAGCCGGTGACGAACGCCTGCAGGAACGTATAAACGATCGACCCCACCATCGGCCCGGCGAAGAAACCCGCCCCTCCCAGCACGGCCATGAAAACGGCGATCCCCGATTCCTGCCATCCCAACAGGAGCGGCCCGACGCTGCGCGTGAACGGTCCCCACAATGCGCCCGCAACGCCGGCGAAAGCCCCTGCTATGGTGAAGTTGATCAGCATATAGCGGCGTACGTCGATGCCGAGGAACCGCGTGCGCTGCTGATTATCGCGTATGGCGCGCAACATATAGCCGAATGGTGATCGGGTGATACGCCACATAGCCGCCACCGCCACGATCACGATAGCAAGCGTGAGATAGTAGTACGCGGTGGCGTCGCGGAAAAACGGCGGTGGCAGCAGGCGCTGGATACCGTTGTC
Organism: Alphaproteobacteria bacterium; assembly: GCA_046758065.1. Lineage (GTDB taxonomy): Bacteria > Pseudomonadota > Alphaproteobacteria > JAAXGF01 > JAAXGF01 > JBHHZM01. Next base: position 9,169 of record JBHHZM010000069.1, read on the forward strand.
GCCGCCAGTGAAGCCGTACCACGAGAAGACAATGAAAAAGAGCAACTCGCCGAAGGCGAGCGTCAGGATTGCGAAGTAGATGCCCGTGAGCCGGACGCAGAAAACGCCGATGACGGCCGCGCCGAGCGCCGCCACCGGCGGCCCCGCCAGTAGTGAAACAAAGAACTCGACGTAGCCGATCTCCCCGGTGCCTTCGGTGAAGGTTCGGAACAGGATCGCCGTGGCGTAAGCGCCAAGCCCGAAAAACGCGGCGTGGCCGAACGATATCTGGCCCATGTAGCCATAGATCAGGTTGAAGCTCATCGCGAATAGGCCGAGAACCAGGATCTCGTTGGCGACGGTGATCCAGAAGTCGCCCGGCATCAGCGGCACCAGCAAAAACGCCACGAGTAGAACACCGAGTACGGCGAGCGACAGCGCACCGCTCCCGAAAACGCCGCCCGCGACTCCGCGCGCAACTCTTCGATCGTCGTTTGCCATGGTTGCCTTCCCGCCCCTCAATACCGCATTTCGGTGCCGAACAGCCCCCACGGCCGCCAGATCAACACGCCAACGACGATGAGAAAAACCACGGCCAGCGCCCCGTCGGGCCAGATCAGAATCGAAAACGCGTAGACGATGCCGACGATCAGCGACGCCACGAAGGTGCCGAGGATGCTGCCAAACCCGCCGATGACAACCACGGCAAAGCACTGCACGATAAGGTCGATGTCGACTCCCAGCGCCATCGGCATCAAGGGCAGGAAGACGCCAGCGGCGAATGCCGCGATGCCGACGCCGAGCGCGAACACTCCGGCGTAGATCAGCGGGATGCGAATGCCCAGCGCGCTGACCATGTCGCGGCTGTAGACCGCGGCGCGCACGATCTTTCCGTAGCGCGTTTTTTGCAGGAAGGCCCAGAGCCCGGCGGCGACCGCGACGCCGACAGAGATGATGACGAAGTAATACGGATTGAGGAACGTATCGAGGAACTCGAGAGGTTCGATGTCGAGATAGATGGCGCGGTCCTCGACGCCCCAGACGAGCTTGATCGCGTCGCCGATGATGAGCACCAGCGCGAAGGTGAGCAGGAGTTGCTCGGGCAGTTCGCGCTCGTACATGCGGCGGATGAGCAGCCGTTCGACAGCGAACCCGAGCGCCGCCATCACCAGGGTTCCGACGATGATCGCACCGAGCAGCACCAGCGCGCCGCCGCCGCCGAAATATTCGTAAAGGCTAAAAGTAATGTAACCGCCCAGAAGCCACATGGTGGCGTGGGCGAAATTGAGGATGTTCATGACGCCGAAGATCAGTGTCAGCCCCGACGCCAGCAGGAACAGGATCATGGCGCCCGACAGCCCCGAGAGGAGCTGGATCAGGAAGAAACTGAAGTCCATCGGCATGGCGCGACCCGGAGACGGCGAAAAGTAAACAGGACCGCCTCCCCGCGCGGTGGCGGGGAAGCGGTCCATCATAGCCGGAAACTACGCCCGCTTCTTCTGAAGCTTGCGGACCTCCTCGCAGGTCGGTACCCAGACATCCTCGGCCTTGACGATGATCATGGTGTCAAGGTCGTAAATCGGGAACGGATAGTCGGGGTAGTCCTTGACCGCGCCGACGTAACCCGCCGGAATGTTGAGCTGGTTGTTGCAATCGCGAAACGTCGCCCGACCGCGGCAGGTGTCGAGCGTCGCGCCCTTGAGAGCCGACTTGACCGCTTCGGTCTCGATCGTTCCGGCTTTCTTGATGCCCTGCTCGAGACCGTAGATGGCGTCGTAGTGCATGCACGCCCAGTCAGTGGGATAGGCGTCCTCGCCGTGCTTCGAACGGTGCATCGCGATGTACTTCTGCATCAAGGGCTGGTCGAGGTGAGCGAAGAACGGGCAGCGCGCCAAGCCGATCATGCCGCGCGGCAGGCTCGATTTCTGCTGCTGCATCTCGGTCACCGAGATCAGGCCGCCAGGATAGGCGACGCGCTTAAACATGCCCATGGCCTTGGCCTGCTGGATGAACGTGCGGTTGTCCTTGCCGGCGATGGCGCCGTAACAGAAATCGGGCTTGGCTGCCATTATCGCCGAGATGTAGGAGGCGAAATTGGTCTCGCCCAGCTTAAACCACAGCTCCTTGGTTTTCTTGGTGGCCGGCGACTTTGCGGCAAGCGCGGTGACGAAACCCTTCTGGGTATCGCGACCCCATTCGTAGTCCTGGCCGATCGTGACGTAGGACTTCCAGTCGTTCTTCTTGATCAGTTCGGCCACCGCCACCACGACCGATCCCGACTGCATGCGGCTGTTAGGGCAGAACTCGTAGGTGTAAGGCGTGTAGTTCTCGTTGACGATCTTCGAGCTGTTCGAGGTCGCCGCGAGATGCAGCACCTTTTTCTCGTGGATGATTTCCTGGATCGCCATGGCGCAGGCGCTCGAATAGGTGCCAACCACGGTCTGTACGTTGTCCCGCGTGATCACGTCGCGTGCCTCGCGCGCCGCCACATCGGGCTTGGTGTGGGTGTCGCGGTAGTGCACCTCGATGGGGTGCTTGCCGAGGAAACCGCCTTGGGCGTTAATGTCGGCGACGGCGTTCGTCACCGCCTTGATGGCGCCGTCGGCATAATTGGCGCCGGTGCCGGTGACCGGCAGCAGAAGTCCCAACCGATAGGGCTCGCCGGCGCCCGCCTTGACGTAGCGGGGCACCAAGGTAAGCACCCCTGCGGCCATCGTGGTTTGGATGAACTCGCGCCGGTCCATCGCCTTGAGGACCGAATCCCATTTTCTGTCGCTCATACGCTTCGTCATGAAAGACCTCCCTGCTTCGTCCCGGGACACAATCACACGACCGGCCACTGGCGACGCAACCTCTCGACTTGCCGGCGTGAACGTTCTCGCGCGATCAGATCCCTGTTTAACGTTCGTCCTGCTGTCGTCTGAACGTCTGGTGGTCAGAGCCACGCAAGTTCCGTGCCATTCGGCGGCCAGACCGCAAGGCTCCGGGTTTGCTGACGTTCTCCGGCCGACAGGCGGAGCAGGCGAACACAGATCGTGCGCATACCGCTCGTTTCCGAGCGCAGGGCGAGCGGAAATCGCTCAACTCAGGTTCAGGCGCTGGAGGCGCCGCTTCAGCGCGTGGCGGGAAATACCCAGAGCCTCGGCGGCGCGGCCCTTGTGTCCGCCGCTTTCGTCAAGCGCATGATGCAGGATATCGCGTTCGGTTTCAGCAAGCCTTTCGTCGAGCTTGCCTTTCGGATTAGGGGCGACGGCGCGGAATTCGGGCGGAAGCCGAGTTGGATCGATTGTTTGGCCGGGGTGGAGAATAGTGAGACGCTCGATCAGATTTCTGAGTTCCCGCACGTTCCCCGGCCAATCGTAGGCGAGGAAGCTTTGCCTGACCTGGTCGTCGAATTCGATGGGCCGGCAGCCTTCCATCGCCGCTAGCACTTTGGCGAAATGCTCCGACAGCAGAAGAGCGTCGTCCCCGAGATCGGCAAGCCGCGGTAGCCTGAGAGGCATCACGTTCAGGCGGTAGAACAGGTCCGCGCGAAACGCACCCTGCCTGACCCCGCTTTCGATGTCTCTGTTGGTCGCCGTGACGATGCGGACGTCGGTGGTGCGTTCGCGGTTCGCCCCGATTGGGCGGAAGCGGCGGTTCTCGATGAAATGCAGCAGCTTGGCCTGAAGCGGCAACGGAAGTTCGCCGATCTCGTCGAGAAACAGCGTCCCGAGATGGGCGAGCGTCGCCAGCCCGGCGCGCTTCTGATAGGCCCCGGTGTAGGCGCCCTTTTCGACCCCGAACAGTTCGGCTTCAAGAAGGTTCTCGGGTACCGCCGCGCAATTGACTTCGACGAACGGACCTTCGGCGCGACTGCTTCCCGTGTGAAGGGCGCGCGCGACGAGGGCCTTGCCGGTCCCCGATTCACCGAGCAGAAGGACAATCCCCGCGCCGCTTTGCGCAACCGTCGCCACCCGCGCGCGGAGATCCCGTATCGCCAGGCTCTCGCCCAGCAATTCTCCCTGTTCCACCGTCTTTTCCTGTCGCCGGTAGCTGACTTCGCGTGCCAGCCGGTCGCGGTCGGCGGTGCGCCGAATCATCTGAACGATTTCGTCAAGTTCGAACGGCTTGGTTAGGTAGTCCTCCGCGCCGGCCTTGATGGCGTCGACCGCGGTCCGGGTATCGCCGTGGGCCGAGATCATCACGACGGGAAGGCTCGCCCAACGCGTCTTGACCTGGCGCAGGACGTCCAGGCCGGAGATATCCGGCAGCCGCACATCGAGAAAAACGATGTCGGGCTCGACGCGTTCCACAGCCGCGAGGCCTTCGGCACCGCTGAAGACACCTTCGGCCTCGATGTCGTAACCCTTGAGCCCATATATCAGGGAGTTCACCAGGCGTTTCTCGTCGTCGACGATCAAGATATGAGGCATCGCCATTAGCGATCTCCTTGCGCCGCGGGCAACCGTATCGTTGCCGTCGTTCCCTTGCCCGATTCGCTCGAAAATCGCAGTTCACCGAGATTGAGTTCAACCAACTGACGAGAGATAGCGAGCCCCAGGCCCGTTCCACCGGGCCGGGTGGTGAAAAACGGATCGGTGATCTTGTTCAGTACACCCGGTTCCATACCGACCCCCGTGTCGCTGACCTCGATCGCGGCGAGGCCATTGCCGTGCGTCGCCTTCAGTGAAATCTGGCCACCCTCCGGCATTGCTTGCAATGCGTTCAAGATAAGGTTCATCAGGGTCTGCTGAAGATGGCCCGCATCAGCGCGAATAATGACGGACTGTTCGTCGACGCAACGGATCGTGACACCGGTGTCGAGCGCGTTCTTCTCGACCATGGCGGTGACCCGCCGGAAGATATCATGAGCAGATACGCTTTCGATCTTGGGTTCGCGCGGCCGCGCGTATGTCAACAGGTCGTCAAGGGTTTCGTCGAGCCGATCGACTTCCTCGTCCATGCCCTCGAGGATCGCCCGGCGCTCGCCATCGCGCTCGTGCGCCAGCAGCGCCTGGACGCTCGTCTTCATTGCCGCCAGGGGGTTACGGACCTCGTGGGCGACGCCGGTCGCGAACTGGCCGAGAACGGCCATCTTCTCCGTTTCGACGGTCGAGCGGACCACCTGCTGCAAGCGTTCCGCCATGCTGTTGAAGGCGCGTGCGAGGGTGCTGATCTCGTCATCGCCCTCGCAGGCGATTCGCCAGGAAAGATCGCCGGCTGCAACCGCGTCGGCGCCCTTCACCAGCATCGCGATGCGACCGGTGACCTTGCGCAGGAGACCCAGAAAGAGCCAGATCAGCACTCCGACGACGATAGCGATAGTGATCATGAGGCCATAACGGACGCGTTCAAGCGGCGCGGCGAGGTCTTCCCAGTCGACCGCCACGGCCGGGGACCAGCCGGGAAGTATTTCCGAACCCCGAATGAGTTTTTCAGGCGTCGATTCGGGGACGCCGACGCTGGAATAGACCGTCCCGCCCACCGTCACCAACAGGGGACGAAATAGGCCGGCCTCATCTTCAGCCCCCATAAGCTCCGTCAACGAAGCAAGACGCACGTGCAACGCGATCGCGCCCGCCGGCTCCGAGCGGTTGAACTTGGCGTACAGCGGACGCATGAGCAGAAACGAGGCGGGACGGCCCGATCGTGGCGGTAACGGTCCGAGGACCTCGCCACCCGGCACGTCGACCCGGTCAAGTCCGGCGAGCGAAAACGGACCTCCGCCCCAGTAAGGTGGTCCGGCGGCGGCGCGTCCGGGAATCGCGCGCACCAGATCGCCGTCGTTCGAGAACAGGAGAATACCGTAGAGATCGGGCTGGTCGGCCTCGAACTGAACAACCGCCATCAAGCCGGCATCGACGGGTTCGGACCCTGTAGAAGAGACCATCGAAGCCAGCGCCGGATATCCGGACAAGGTTTCAAGCTGGTAAAAGCGATTGTCGAGAAAGCCCGTAAGTCGCCCGGCGATCGCCGTCAATCGGCGCTCCAGCCGCTCTCCGGTCAACGTATCGACCAACCCGCTCGAATAGCGGTCGTACAGCACGCCGATGACGATCACTGGCGTCACTGCGGCGATCAGCGAGACCAGGAAATAGCGTAGGGCAATGCTTTTGCGCCACGACGCCAGCGAGACCATCGAATCCGATCCTCCTAGGAGCGACACCCCGCGTCGTCGGGGCCGAACCCGACGGATGAGCGGAATCCGCTCATAATCGAGCAGTCTATAGAGTGTCAACGGCGGAGACAAATGGGACCAGCGTGGCGGAGTAAAAAGGGACCATGCGCGGTGTCGATCTTGTCCATGGAGTCCACGGGAGGGCCCCGCGCGCGGCGTGGCGTGCCCTCACACGGCTGACGCTGCGGCGCGCGTGGGAGGGACCGGTGGGCCCTCGGGGTCAAGCGGATGCCGCTCAGGC
>JBHHZM010000070.1:0-15353 GCA_046758065.1 Alphaproteobacteria bacterium
CTCGCCGAAGCGCGGCGGGGGCGATTGCCCGACGACGACCTCAGCCGCCCTTGAGCGGCGGGAAAACGGTCAGCGTATCGTTCTCTTTCAGACGGCGTGCGGCGCGCGCGCCGGGCGGCACCGTCTCGCCGTTGACCAGCGTGACGTAAGCTTCGTCCCCGGGAAGTTCGAGGGCGGCGAGGGCATCATCAGGGGTCGCCCCCTCGGCAAGATCGACGACCGCCTCGCCGCCCGCCTGCCCGGCGGACGCGCGTCGCGCCGCGATTGCGATCAGTCTGACCCGGATCCTCATCACAGGCCGAGACGCGCCAGCGTCTCGTTGGTCGGCACGCCGTTCGCATCCCAACCGCGCAACGCGTAGTACTCGGGCAGCATCTTGCCGAGCTCGGCGACCCGGCCCTTGGCCGTGCCGCTCGGCGCCGGGGTTTCGAGGATGCGCTTGGGCAGGGTGTCGTCGGCCGCGGTGAATCCGGCGCCGAGGTTGAACACGCGTTCGAGGTTCCAGATGCGTTCGCCGGTCTCGCGCAGGCGTTCGGGCGTCCACGCGTCGCCGCAGGCCGCCGTGAGCATCGCCCCGACGTCCGCGACCGAGAAGGTGTAGGCGGTAAAGATGCACAGGCCCGAGGAATCGAAGGTCGAGGCGCGCTCGTCCTGACTGGTGCGGACGATATCGGCCTTGCCGTCGAGTTCCAGGGTTTCGAAATCCGAGGTATAGGGGCTGGCGCGCAGGTGGCAGGCGCCGCGGTTCGAGGTCGCGTAGGCGAGCGCCATGCCCTGCATCGCCCGGCCGTCGTAGCCGGCGAATTCCTGACCCTTGGCCACCATGGCGAATTCGGGGTGGCCGTATTTCTCGCACAGACGCCTGGCGCCGAGGCCGATCTCGCGGCCGAAGCCCTCGGCGCGCCCGGTCAGACCGGCCATAGCGACGAGCGCCGCGGCCGAGCCGAATTCGAGCGCGACGCCGCCGGTATCGGCCGTGGTGATCGCGCCGGTCTCGTACAGCTCCATCGCCGCCGCGAGGCTGGCCCCGAAGGATATGGTGTCCATCCCCTGTTCGTTGCAGACGAAGGTGGCGAAGGTGATGGCGTCGAGGTCGTCCACCCCGATCATCGGTCCGAGCGCATAGGCGTTCTCGAACTCGAGCCCGCCCGAGGCGTGCTGGTAGCGCGGCTTGCCGGCGACCGAGAAATGGGTCGAATCGACATGCGCGATCCGACCGCAGCCGATGGTGCAGGCGAAACAGGCCTTGTTGGTGAGCAGGTTGGGCCTGCCGTCGCCCGGACGCGGCCGTTTCGCCGCCGCGGCGTTGATCTTGTCGACGCCGTCGAACTGAACCGCGCGGTTGTTGCAGGTCGGCAGGCTGCCGTAGGCCTGAACGACGTCGAGCATCGCATGGGTGCCGATGTCGATGAGACGCGCCCGGTTCGGACTCGGGTCGAGCTTGCCGCGCGCCGCAGCGACGGCGGCCATGAAGCCGTTCGGATCGGCGACCGAAACCCCGCGGGCGCCGCGCACGGCGACCGCCTTGAGCCGCTTCGCCCCCATCACCGCGCCGACGCCCGAACGGCCCGCCGCGCGGTGGAGGTCGTTGATGATGCAGGCGAAGCGCACGCCGGCCTCGCCGGCGCGGCCGATCGAGGCCACCCGGATCTGCGGATCGCCGCGGCGCGCCTTGATCTCGGGCTCGACCTCCCACACCGAGCGCCCCCAGAGATCATCGGCGGGCGCGAGTTCGGCGCGGTCGTCTTCGATGTAGAGACAGACGGGCGCGGACGCGCGGCCTTCGACGATCACCATGTCCCAGCCGGCGTGCTTGAGCGCGGCGCCCAGTTTGCCGCCCGAGTTCGAGCAGGCGATGGCGCCGGTGAGCGCGCCTTTGGTGACCACCGAGTAGCGCCCGCCGGTGGGCGCCATGGTGCCGGTCAGCGGCCCGGTGGCGAAGATCAGCTTGTTGCCGGGATCGAGCGGATCGACCCGGGGATCGACCTCCTCGGCGAGATACTTGCTGGCGAGCCCGCGCTGGCCGAGATACTGCCCCGCCCATTCGCGGTTAAGCGGCTCGGCGCTACAGACGCCCTTCGTCAGATCGACGCGCAAGATTCTCCCGGCCCATCCCATGGCTCGCCTGCCTCCATCACTGTCACCCGCAGCGGCAGCCGACCTTCACCGCCCGCCGCAGGCGTGTCAACACCACAGCGCACACGGGTATTCGGCGCGAAACAGCAGCGTATCGCGGCCGAACGAAGACGCTCCGCGGCCCGTTTCCTTGAGCGCGAGCGTCCAATGAATTCGAGGTCATGGACCTCGTCGCGCGCCTACCCGAGAGTCGCGAACAAGAATATGCCGCCGCCCGCGACTTCCACACCGTTCGGCACCGCCGCCTGAATTCGCGCCTCGAATCGCAGCATGGCGTACGCGCTGCAGAATGTGATCGGCAACGACGTGCCCCGACCGATTAGGTAAGCCCCCAATACGTACTGCTCGCTGTAATAGTGACCGAGCCATTCGGCGGGGTAATCGTTGGGCCAGAATATGTCATGCACGCCGACCATCACGCCCGCATCGAGTCGCGGCAGAACCTCGAGGAAGAAGACGGTTACGTCGGAATTCTGGAAACAGCGATGGCTGCCGTCGATGAAAACCACATCGTTTCTGCCGAGGCCGTCGAAAACGGTGAGATCGACGTCCTCGAGGCGCGTGCGGTGGTTGGTGTCGCTGATCGCATCGATTTCGGCGCGCGGCTTGGGGTCGATCGAGACGATCCGCGTTGTCAGGCCATGATCGGAAATGGCGCGGCGGGCGAACTGCGTCGAATGGCCCGAGCCGATTTCGAGGTAGGTCGCCGGCCGATTGTCGGCCAGAACGGTATAAAGGGCCATGGCATCCAGCGGCGGTATACAGGGATTGCGCCAATAAGGCTCCGTCGATTGCGTGTCTTCCGGCGGTTCGATCGCAACCCTGCCGAAGTCGTCGCGGTGGGCGGCCATCGCATCGACAAAGCGCAACTGACGCTCGTCGTGATGGGCCAAAATCCGTTCGATCCAGGGGTTTCCCGGCGCATCCCAGCCGTATCGCACCCGAGGAACCGGTTTGTTGTCGATTTCCAGCATCCGCCGGGAGCGCGTCGCCAGCCTGCGGATCGTCTTCCAGGGCTTTTTCGGGACCAGCGGAAAATCCGAACGCGGCATCACATCCCCCCATCGTGTCAAACGCAAAGTTTTTTCCGCCCGAAGACCGCTGCGATCGGTTGACCACCGGCGCTCCGTGCGTGTCGGAAAGGCCGTTGCAGGTCGGACGTGGGCGCGCCGGCAACGCCGCTAATGGCTCGTCACCAGCGGCGTGAATCTCACCGGCAGGAGTTCCCTGGTCCGGATCTTGTCGTCCGCGCCCTTCTCGACCAGCATGAGCTTCTGATCGTCGGCGATTCCGGCCGGAATGATCATGCGTCCGCCGGACGCGAGCTGCGCCAACAGCAGGGGCGGGATGAGCTCGGGCGCGGCGGTGACGATCACCTTGTCGAACGGGGCGAATTCCGGCCAGCCGCGCGAGCCGTCGCCGAGCCGGATTTCGACGTTGGCGTAACCGAGCGTCTTGAGCCTCCGACCGGCTTCCTCCGCCAGCTCCTCGATGATTTCGATACTGTAGACCCGCGCCGCGATTTCGGCGAGTACCGCCGCCTGATAGCCGAGCCCGGTTCCCACCTCGAGCACGCTCTCGCCCTCCCGAATGTCGAGCAGGTCGGTCATCAGGGCGACCATGAAGGGCTGCGAGATGGTCTTGTCGTAGCCGATCGGCAGCGGATGGTCGTTGTAGGCGAAGGCCCGTAGCTCGACCGGGACGAACTCGTGGCGGGGCACCCGGCCCATGGCCTCGATCACCCGGTCGCCCAGAACCCGCCTGCCGGTCTGGTCGCCGGCGAGAACCGTGTGCACCGCGATGATCTCGATCATCTCGCGACGCAGCGCCGCGAAGTGTTCGTCCCCGATCTGCATGGCGGAAGCCTAACAGGTCGGCGCCGCCTCCGGCAATGAGCGTCCGTTCCCAGGTGACGTACGAGAGTTTGTGTCAGGTGATGAGAGCGGGGTACTCCGTGGGTTGACGAGATCCACAAGAAGGAGCACCCCCCAATGCCGCAATCCGCGACGATCAAGGGATCGGCGGCCGTGCGTTCTTAACGCCTAACTGTCGTTGTTATGAAGGTTGTTTATCCGAGGACTGGGGGTGAGGCTGTGGTTGCGACACGCAACAGTCTCGCCCAGGAGCCTCGGATGAACGTTCACGAGCATGCACGCATGACGGCCCCAGACACAACGCGATTCCGTGACAATGCCTCGTGCCGCCTTCGCTTCACCCGGCAAAGCGGGGTTCCGGCACACCCCTTATCCCCAAGCCATGGATCGCAAACAGGCTGCCGCGCAAGACCCCGTCGCCGGGGAAGCGCGGCAAGGGCGGCTTCGCCATAGAGGTGACGAACAGGATGTCGAGGTCGGGGCCGCCGAACATAACGCTCGTCACTTTCTTGACCGGCATGTCGATGACCCGTTCGACGGCACCGTCGGGCGTATAACGCACGAGCTTGGCGTCATAGACGAGCGCGTTCCAGACGCAGCCTTCCGCATCGACCGTCGCACCGTCGGCGGCGCCGCCGCCCGACGTATCGACCTTGGTGAAAGTTCGCCGGTTGGATACGTTGCCGGTATCGAGGTCATAGTCGTAGACCCAGATCTCGCCCGTCCAGGTGTCGCTGAAATAGAACGTGTCGCCGCTCGGACTCCAGCACGGCCCGTTCGAGACGATGATCCCCTCGTCGAGGGTGTGAAGCGACAAATCCGGGTCGAGCCGGTAGAGCGCACCGTTCGGCCCGTCCTCCATCGTGTCCATCGAGCCGGCGACGAAGCGGCCGCACTTGTCAACCTTGCCATCATTCAAGCGGTTGTTGGGCTTGTCGGGTTCCGGATCGACGATCGGTTCGCATTCACCGGTGTCGAAATCGAGAAAATAGAAACCGCGCGCGAGCGAGACCACCGCGCCTCCGCCCTTGCGCAGGGCCATGGAGCCGATCTTTTGCGGCACGTCCCAGGCGCGCACCTCTCGCCCATCCGCAGTGGAGCGAAAGACCCGTCCGTCGAAGCTGTCGATCCAGTAAAGCCGCTGTTCCTCCACGTCCCAGAGAGGCCCTTCGCCCAAGGTCGTTTTCACGTCGACAAGAACGTCGATACGCATCGTGGTTCCTCCTCTTGCTTGTCGATTCACGTGGTGTTTCCGTCAGCCGGCGAAGCGGGGCTCCGGCAGGCCACACACGCCGAGACGGCGAACAGCCCGCCGGCCTCCCGTTCCTGCGGCCGGATGCCATCGATCGGCCGCGCCATCGACCTCATGCCGCCCTCAAAACCCTAACGCCCGCCAAAAGGCTGAACAACGCGCTTGGCAACGACATCTAGATGGCGACCTGGTCGCCGCCTTTCAGATCGAGTATCTCCCTTGCCTCGTCGGGGGTTGCGACGTCGAGCGACATGCCTTCCAGTACCTGGCGGATGAGACGTACCTGATCGGCGTTCGAGCGCGCGAGATTGCCCGGCCCCGCCCACAACGAGTCCTCGAGCCCGACGCGCACGTTCGCGCCCATCGCCGCCCCGATCGAGGCGAGTGAAACCTGGTGGCGCCCGACCCCCAGGATCGACCATTGATAGTCCGAACCGAAAAGGCGATCGGCCGTACGCTTCATGTGCATCAGGTCTTCCGGATGGGTGCCGATGCCGCCGAGAATGCCGAAAACAGATTGCACGAAGAGCGGCGGCTTGACCAAGCCGCGATCGAGAAAATGCCGCAGATTGTATAGGTGCGCGATGTCATAGCATTCGAACTCGAAGCGGGTTCCATTGTCCGCGCAGGTCGTCAGGATATACTCGATGTCCCTGAAGGAGTTACGGAAGACGAGGTCGCGGGTCGCTTCGAGGTGCTCGCGCTCCCACTCGAACTTGAATTCCTTGTACTTTGCGAGAAGCGGATAGAGCCCGAAATTGATCGAGCCCATGTTGAGGGACGCCACTTCGGGCTTGAAAACGGCGGCCGGCTTGACGCGCTCTTCCACCCTCATATAAGGGCTGCCGCCGCTCGTGATGTTGATGACCGCGTTCGTCGCCTGCTTGATGCGGGGCAGGAATCGGGCGAAGGCCTGCGGTGTCTGGTCCGGCTTACCGGTCTCCGGATCGCGGGCGTGGAGATGCAGAATCGCCGCCCCGGCCTCCGCCGCGGCCACCGCCTCGCCGGTGATTTCGTCGGGCGTGATCGGCAGATAGCGTGACATCGTGGGCGTATGAATTGCGCCCGTCACGGCGCAGGTAATGATAACCTTGCGTGATTTAGCCATGGTGCCGCCTCCTTCGTCCTTCGATCATTCGCCTATGTCTTTGCCCGCGCGCCGCTTGTGCGCGACAAGGGCCATGAGTCGTCGATCACGCCACGCCTGCCGCTCGGCAAGCCGATCCGCCGGAACGCGGTCGCGCCGCTCCCGTTCCACCGTCTTCAGCACCGGCCCGGCCCAGTCGACGCGCCGCTGCTGCGACTCGTGCATGTTTGCGTAGAGACCCTGATAACGCGCCACGTAATCGCGCACCCCGGCGGGTGCGTTGAGATCGATCGTCTCGAACGGGCCGATAAAACTCCAGCGCAACGCCAGTCCTTCGCGGATGCCGGTATCCACGTCCTCGACCGATGCATAGCCGTCGGCGACAAGGCGGAAAGCCTCTTCGAGCAGCACCCCCTGCATGCGGTTCATGACGAAGCCGTCGATTTCGCGCTTCATGACGATCGGGGCCTGCCCGGCCTCGGACATGAAAGCCGCGGTCTGTTCCACGATCGCCGCGTCGGTCCACGGTGAGGGCACGACCTCGACCGCCGGCACCAGATAAGGCGGGTTGATCGGATGCACCACGAGACAGCGCCGGCGGCCCGCGAGCCCGTCGAAGATAGCGGAGGGCAGCAACGCCGAGCTCGAACTCGCGAGCACCACGTCCGCGGTCGACTCACGGTCGAGCTCGGCGAACACCGCTCGCTTCACGGCAATCGATTCCGGCGTGTTCTCCTGAACATGCCGCGCACCATCGAGCGCGTTCGCCAGACTGCTCGCCACATGCAAGCGCCCGAACACGGCTTGCGGCGTGGCGCCGCGAAGGAGGTCGTTTGCGTCGAGGTCGACGAGCACGCCTTCGATAAACGCCAGCGCCGCCGCCGGCGCATCGTCCTGGGCATCCCACAGTGCGACCTCGTGGCCGGCGCGGGCGAAGCTGATAGCCCACGCCCGGCCGATGAGCCCGCTGCCGATGATCGCAACTTTCGCCACTTCAATATCCTCCTCACAAGGCCTCGACGTTGCCGCATACGCCGATCGGCTGGCCCGAGACGTTGGCGCCCGACGGCGACAGCAGGAAAAGAACCATGGCCGCCACGTCCTTGGGATTGACCATTCGGCGGAGCGAGACGTTCTTCAGGTACTGCTCCTCCATTTCCTCATAGGGCACGTCCATCTGCTTCGCGCGGGCGCTGATCACGCCCGTCATGCGGGGGCCTTCTACGATTCCCGGCAGGATCGCGTTGACGCGGATATTGTCCGGTCCGAGTTCCTTCGCCAGACTGTGGGTGAGGCCGACGACACCCCACTTCGCCGACGAATAGGGCGTGCGGTATGCATAGCCGAAACGCCCGGCCGCCGACGACATGTTGATGATGGCGCCGCCGCCCGCCGCGCGGATCATCGGCACCGCGCGCCGCGCACACAGGAATTGTCCCGTCAGGCAAACCTCGAGGCATCGCCGCCATTCGGCCGGAGCAATCTCGTCGACCCCCCCGGTCGGCCCGGCGATACCTGCGTTGTTGACCAACGCATCCAAACCGCCGAGGGTGGTCACGATATCGCCGAAAAGACGGTCCACATCGTCGTCATTCGCGACGTCGGCGGTAGTCGTACCGGCCTTCGGATGTGCTGTTCGGAAGTCATCGAGGAACGCCTCCGAAATATCACAAACGTGAATCCGCGCGCCTTGGGCGATCAGCATGTCTGCGATGGCGCGACCGATGCCGGAGGCGCCGGCCGTTACCAGAACGCGCAGCCCCGCCTTCGGAACATTGATGTCCCGACCGTCGACAGAAGTGTTCATCACATCTCTCCCACTACTGATTGCGCTCGCGTAGCGCGACCACAGCACCCAAGACCACTAGGCCGAACAATATCGCGCGCGTGGCATAGGGCAGCGTCGTGCCGGCCAGCATGGTCTGTAGCGCCGTGAGCAACAACACACCGCCCAGCATGCCGATATAATCGCCGCGCCCGCCGGTAATGAGGGCGCCCCCTATCACCACCACGGCGATGGAAGGGAGCAAGTATTCATCGCCCATGCCAAGGCTCGCCTGGCCCGAGAATCCGGTGAGAAGGACGCCGACGAGAGCGGAACAGAAGCCACTGAGCACGTAGACGCATACCAGTGTGCGGCCGACGGCAACGCCAGAGAGTGCCGCCACGCGCTCTCCGTTGCCGATACCATAGACGCGGCGGCCGAACGGTGTTCGCGACAGCAGTAGCGTTGCGACGATGACGAATACGGCGATGAACGGTACCACCGGTGTCATGCTCCACGACTGGCTGGTCATGAACCAGCGAAGGCTTGGCGAGGAGAAGCCGTCTGGTGTTCCGCCGCTATAGATCAGCGCCAACCCCTGCAAAATGCCGTTGGTGGCGAGAGTGACCACGATAGGCGAAAGGCCGAGGAAGACGACGCCGAGCCCGTTTACGAGCCCGATCAGACATCCGACGATCAGGACCGTCGGCAGCGCGTAGATAAGCGCCATGTCCGACCCTTTCACCATTCCCGCGAGCAGGATGCCGCAAAGTCCGATCGCCCAGGGCACCGAGAGGTCGAGGCCGCCGGTTAGAATCACCGTACCCTGTCCCAGGGCCAGGATCGCGAGGAAGGACGACAGCACGATCAACGAGTTGTAGTACTTCCAGCTCAAGACTGCGTGACCGAGAACTATCTGCGTCACGACGACGACGGCCACAAAGCACAGGATGGCGGGGAGCGCATAGCGGAGGCTTTCCGCATGACGGATCCAGAATGGCGGCAGCTCCGCCGGTTCTGCCGTCCCCGCTCGTCGTTGCCCGGCGGCGAAGGCGAGGCGATGGTCAACGAGGTTGCGTTGGCGCGGCAGCATGTTGGACCGCCAGGCGCGGAATCGGACGATCGTCGACCTCAGCCGACGCGCCAGTGTGGAGTTTCGGTTGAACGACGCGCCGAGCACGGCGAGGATCAGGATCGTGCCTTCGGCGATCGTCGAGTAATAGGCCGAGACGTTGAGCACCAGCAGGACGTTGACGACCATGATCAGGATGTAGGCGCCGAAGATCGAGCCGACGACGCCACCGCGCCCACCACCGAGGGTGGTACCGCCCACGACGACCGCGGCGAAAATCTCGAGCAGCATCGGATTGCCGATGAGCGGATCGCCCGCCCCCGTCTGCGCCGAGATGAAGACGCCCGCGAGGCCGTAACAGGCGCCGGCTACGATATAGACGGCACCCTGCATGCGCGCGACGCGGATCCCGGCGGCCCGAGCCGTGTCCTGATCGCTGCCGATGGCATAGACGGCCGTCCCGAAGCGCGTGTTCTTGAGGTAGAGCCAGAGCAGGATCAGAATGCCCAGAATGACGATTGGCATGGGCAGCAGTTCCGGCACCGCGTCGCCGACCATAAGAGCGCTCAGCGCCGGCGGAATCATCCCGCCGGGCTTGTCCATGACGAGCAGCGTGATCCCTTGCACGATGAACATGGTCGACAGCGTCACGACGATCGGCTGGAGACGAAGGATGGCAATGAAAAAGGCGTTGAACGCGCCCGTCAGAGCGCCGATGCCGATGCCGGCGAGCGACCACATCAGCATCGATTGCGGTGTCGCTTCCATCGAGCCGGAAAGCACCACGTTGACGAGCGAGATCACTGCGCCCGCCGATAGATCGAACCCGCCGGAAAGGATGACAAGGGTCTCGCCGGCCGCCGCGATGGCAAGTGTGGCGCCGCCACTCGACAGGAAACTCACTTCGAAATAGCTGATTGGCCCGGGACTTATCCAGTCGATCACGACGAAGAGAACCGTGAACACCGTCATCGCGATGATCAGCCCCTGGTAGCGGGCGATGTGGAGCCGGGTGTTGGCGCGGCCGGGTGCGGCGACGGTGGCGTGCGAAGTCACGCGGCCCTCCCGGAAACGTCGGTTCCGCCGAGAGTCGCCTTGGCGATGTCGGACTCCGTTATGGCGTCGTCTCGCAACTCGGCGGCCACCTCGCCGCCGTAGAGCACGAGCACGCGATCGGCGAGATTGACCAGCTCCGAAATTTCGGTCGAATAAAATAGAATGGCGCCGCCGGCGTCGACGAAAGCCCGCATGAGCAGGTAGAACTCATGCTTGGTGCCGACATCGATGCCGCGCGTCGGGTCGTAGAGCAAGAGCACGCGGCTTTCGGCGAGCAACCATTTGGCAATCGCGATTTTCTGCTGGTTGCCGCCGCTGAAGGCCGCAACCCGGGTCCACAAGGCATGGGCTGCGACGTCGACGCGCGTCAGGACATCGGCCACCGCGACACGCTCGGCCGTCACGTCGACAAGGCCGTATCGACTGAATCGGTCGACGATGGGTAGCGACACGTTGTGTCGGCCGTTGAGCTTCAGGAACAAGGCCTCGGTCTTACGGTCTTGCGGCAACAGACTGATACCGATATCGACCCGCACCGCATCGACGGGCGATGTGATGACGACCGGCTCGCCGTCGACGGCGAGCCGGCCCTGCGATGTTTCGATCATGCCGAAGCACGAGAGAAAGAGCTCGAGCTGGCCCATTCCCTGAAGTCCCGCGACACCGAGTATCTCGCCGCGGTGCAAAGCGAATGAAACGTTCTGGAGGCGACCCCGGGTGCCCAGCTCGCGAGCTTCGAGCACGATGGGGCCCAAATGGGCCTCGCCCTCCGGCTTCGGTGGAAAGGCATGGGCGATCGATCGCCCGATGATCATTTGGATCACCTCGTCGTCATCCACCTCCGAGACAGATGTCGAGGCGATGTGCCGGCCGTTTCTCAAGACTGTGAGAGCGTCACAGAACGCCCGCACCTCGCGAAGCCGGTGCGAGATGAACACGATGGTCACCCCCCGATCTCTCTCACGGGCGATGAGTTCGCCCAGCCACTCGACATCACGGCCCGACAATGTCGAGGTCGGTTCGTCGAGCAACAGAAGCCTCGGGCGCCGAAATACCGCGCGGGCAATCTCGATCTTCTGCCGGACCGAGAGGTCAAGGTCACGGACCTCGGCGGACGGATCGATACCTTCCAGACCAATGTCGGCGAAGTGTTGCCGAACGGCCCTGTCCGCCTCGCGCCGACGGATGAGTCCGGTCACGCCGGTCGGCGCGTACGGCAGCAGCATGTTGTCCAGGACTGTCAAGTCCTTGACCAGGGTCATCTCCTGGAATGCGGTTTGAATTCCGAACTTGTGGGCAACGCGCGCCTCGGTCAGGCGAACCTCGTCGCCGAAGACGCTAATCCTGCCGGTATCGGGCACAATGAGCCCGCTCAAGAGCTTTACGACGGTGGATTTTCCGGCCCCGTTTTCGCCGAGCAAGGCATGGACCATCCCCTCCGCGATATCGAAGGTGACGTCGTCGACGGCGACCGTTGCCGCGAACGTTTTGCGTATGCCGCGTAAGGATATCGCCGGTGGTTCGGTCAGGTCTGCCACGGGACGACCCTCGATTCCGTGCAGGACGTTCGCGCAAAGCGCCGTGCGGCATGCGATGGAGGCGCGGTCCCGGCGGTTGGGGCCGGCGTACGGTATATCGCCGGCCCCGTTTTCGAGGCTAATCTAACCGGAAGGACGGTCAGCGTCAGGATTCCGGTTGTCCAACCAGCGCCGCCGCAAGGCCGATCTCGGGCGTCTCCTTCGAGTAGATCGACGCGAACCAGCCCGGGTTGGGAACGAGGGAGGGAAGGAAAGCGTTGCAGCCGTTCTTCATCTCCTGCCAGGTCCCTTCCTGACAGAGCCTGATCGTCTTGTTCGTCACGATCGGCAGGGGCAGCGTGATGCGCTTCGGAATGTCCTTGCCCTCGAGCTTCTGCACCGCCAGTTTGAGCGCATAGCCGCCGGAATATGGCGGTGACGCATACGAGATGCGCGGCGCGCCGAGCGGGGTATAAGGACCGTTCGCCCCCTCGACCTCGGTGCCAACAGGCAGCATCTGAATGCGCCCTCCGTTGGCTCCCTCTCCGGCGCAGGGCAGAAGCTCCGCGAGCTTCTTACCGGCTTCGAGCTGCATGGCGTTCGCCGTGTAGCAGCCGACCTGCATCCAAAGCCCGTCGATATCGCCCCAATTGCGGGTTGCGAGAATCTTGGACATCTCGGTGCGGGCGACTGCCTGGCTCCACATGCCGACGGCCTCGGCTACGATCTTGATGCCGGGGTTCTTGGCAAAGACCTCTTTTGCCGCCTTGGTGCGTAGATTGTCGACCGAAGTGCCGGGCACGCCGGTGATGATGACGATGTCGCCCTTGCCGCCCAATTGGTCGACCAGCCATTCGGCCGTCACCCGACCGGCCTCTTCCTGGTCGATCGAGACGTTATAGGCACAGGGTTCCGTGATCTCGGCGTCGTAGGCGATGACCAGCACGCCCCTGGCGCAGGCATTCTTGACGACGCCGTTGAGCGCGGTCGGCGAAATCGGAAACACGACGATCGCTTCGGCCCCCGCCTGTACCATCGCGTTGATTTGCTGAATTTGGCGTTGGGCGTTGGGGCCGGCCACCTGCACCTTAAGATCCACCTTGTCGGCAAAACTCTTATGTGCAGCCATCGCCTTGACCATGTTGGCCGCCTCGGCCTGCCAGTCATTGCCGATAAAACTCATGCTCAAGTAGATTTTATGCTTCTTTGCTTGCGCAACCGCCTGATCAGGCGCGCCGAGCAACCCCACGCCCAACGCAAACGCTCCCGCCACTCTTAAGGCTTTCGACCAGAATTCCATTGCATCCTCCCGTCTTGTTCAGGCGCCCGCTTGGCATAACGGGTCACCTTGCTCCGTCACTCAACCATAAGGTGAATTTCTTCTATTCAACTTACAGCATCAAATAGTTGGCTCGTTTTTTGATCATAGATCATAGATCATATATATTGCGACGAGCAAGCCGGTTCGCGATACCGGAATGACTGACGTTCCACGCGCCTGGAGATGCCGGACCGGCGACGCAAAGGAGAAAACAACGATGGCGAAAGCACGGAGAAAGCTAACCAACCTTCCGGTTACTCCCGTGCCCAGGGACACCCTGCCGGACCAGATCTACCGCCGGACCAAAGACCTGATTCTCGACGGCGAGATAGAGCCGGGACAACTGGTGACCATTCAAGGCCTCGCCGATGCCTTCGGCGTCAGCGCCATGCCCGTCCGCGAGGCGCTTCAACGACTCATAGCGGAAAAGGCGCTGAGCGTCGTTTCGGGTCGTTCGGTCGGGCTCGCCGAGCTCAGCGGCGAGCGGCTCCGCGACCTGCGCCGGGTTCGTCTCCGCATCGAAAGTCTCGCAGCCGAGTGGGCGGCCGAGCAAATTTCGAACAGCGATCTCAAGCAACTCACCAAGCTCGTTGCTACGATGGATATTGCCGCCACCGATGGCGACTCACACCGTTATGTACGCGCGAACCGGGAGTTTCATTTCACCGTCTATCGCGCTTCGAATTCCGAAACGCTGCTCTCGATTATCGAAGGGCTATGGCTACAAGTCAGCCCGTATTTCCACCTGCTGCATGACTCGGGGAACTACGCCGACGCCAACGAGCAGCACAAGCAGGTGCTGAATGCCTTGAGAGATCGCGATGGCGAGGCGGCCGGCGCGTACATACGTGCGGACATCGAGGCCGCAACCGAGATTCTGCTTGATCTGCTTGGGTGAAAGAGCGAAGCCTGCGATTCTCGGAACCGTCGCGCGGGCGGACGTTGTCACGTAAATCACCGCACCTCGCAGTTCGGATGGATTGGAACCGAGTCAGGCCGCGTCGCGCGTAATGATCGAGGCGTCCGGGACGGTCGCCGTTCACCGAACCGCCGATACGCGGAGGGAGGGGGAGGCGGGTTTTCGCCGCCCCCTCCCGATTCTCCATGGCCCGTATTACGTCAGGGCCTGAGCAGGAGCTTGTCGCTGGTCGCCAAGCTGCGCGGCCAAAGGATCTGCGAGTTTTCGGGCAGTTGATTCGGCTTGTCGTACTGGATCACGAAGATCGGCACATCCGGCCACTGCTGGTAGGCCCAGGCCGGCTCCGTCTTCTGCGGGAAGTAAATGGTGCCGCGCGTGCCTTCCCACCTCAGCTTGCGGAGCGTCTCGGTGATCTTTGCCGGATCCGCGCTGCCCGCCGCCTTGATCGCCTCGGCGATCACCATGACGCCGTCATAGCCTTCCATCGACACGGCATTGGCCGGCCGGCCGGTCATCTCCTTGTAGGCGGCGCCGAACGAGCGCGACAGCGGCGTATCCGGTTTGCCCGACAGGCCGGCCGGGTTGCCGATGGTGTAGACGCCGTCCTTGCCCATGGTCTTCCAGAATTCGGGCTCGAGCACATCGGCTCCGGCGGCGAAGACCGCAGTTTCCCGGCTCGGCGCGAGACCGAGATCATAGGCCTGACGCAGCATCTGCAACAGCCCGGCGCCGGTGAACCCGGCGATCAGAAGGTCGGGCTTGGGATCGGCCCGCTTCAACTGCAACAGTTGCGGCGTGAAGTCGGTGACCGTGCGCTCGGCGGTGAAGGACGTCACCTTGGCCCCGGTACCTTCGAGGTTTTTCTTGAAGACGTCGATGACGCCAAGACCCCAGTCGGAATTCTCGCCGATGATCGCGACATGCTTGAAGCCGACCGCCTTCACCCAATCGGCGGCCACCGAGTAGACCAGCGAATTGGCGACGGTAATGCGGAAGACCTCGGGGATTTGCGCGCCGGTGACGTTGTCGGACCAGCATTCCCCGGCGATGAAGGGAAGCCCGTGCTTATGTGCGACCGGACCGACCGCGGCGCAGACCGCGCTGTGCGCGCTGCCCGTGACGGCGGCGACCTTCTCCTTGCTCGCCAGGCGCTCGAAGGCGGCGACCCCCTTCTCCGGCACGCCCGAGGTGTCCTCGATGATGAGCTCGACTTGCTTGCCGAGCAGGCCGCCCGCGGCGTTGAGCTCCGCGACCGCGACCTTCATGCCGTCGCGCAGGCTTTCGCCGGTCTGGACGCCGCCCGGCGGCGACAAGGGCGCGATGCCCCCGATTTTGATCGTCTCGGCGGCGACGG
>JBHHZM010000071.1:0-15319 GCA_046758065.1 Alphaproteobacteria bacterium
GGCTAAACATGACCGAGCCGCGCTGGGCCAAGGTCGACTATCCGCAAATCGATTACCAGGACGCCTATTACTATTCGGCGCCCAAGGTCAAGGAACGCCCCAAGAGCCTCGACGAGGTCGATCCCGAACTTCTGCGCACCTACGAGAAGCTCGGCATTCCTCTCCGAGAGCAGGAAGTGCTCGCCGGCGTCGCGGTCGATGCGGTGTTCGACAGCGTCTCGGTGGCGACCACCTTCAAGGGGAAACTCGCCGATCTCGGCGTCATTTTCTGTCCGATCTCGGAAGCGGTGCAGGAGCACCCCGAGCTGGTGCGGAAATACCTGGGAAGCGTTGTTCCCTATTCCGACAACTTCTTCGCCACGCTGAACTCGGCGGTGTTCACCGACGGCTCGTTCGTCTACGTGCCGAAGGGCGTGCGCTGCCCGATGGAACTCTCGACCTATTTCCGCATCAACGCCGCCAATACCGGCCAGTTCGAGCGCACGCTGATCATCGCCGACGAGGGCTCCTACGTAAGCTACCTCGAAGGCTGCACGGCGCCGATGCGCGACGAGAACCAGCTCCACGCCGCGGTGGTCGAACTGGTCACGCACGACGACGCCGAGATCAAGTATTCGACGGTGCAGAACTGGTACCCGGGCGACAAGAACGGCAAGGGCGGCATCTACAATTTCGTCACCAAGCGCGGCGCCTGCCGCGGCCGCAACTCGAAGATTTCCTGGACCCAGGTCGAGACCGGCTCGGCGATCACCTGGAAATACCCGAGCTGCATTCTCCAGGGCGACAACTCGGTGGGCGAGTTCTATTCGGTGGCAATCACCAACAACCGTCAGCAGGCCGACACCGGCACCAAGATGATCCACCTCGGCAGGAACACCCGCTCGACCATCATTTCCAAGGGCATCTCGGCGGGACGGGCGCAGAACACCTACCGCGGCCTGGTGCGCATCCAGAAGGGCGCCGAAGGCGCGCGCAACTACACTCAGTGCGATTCGCTGCTGCTCGGCGACTCCTGCGGGGCGCACACCGTGCCCTATATCGAGGCCAAGAACCGCTCGGCGCGGGTCGAGCACGAGGCGACGACCTCGAAGATCAGCGACGATCAGCTTTTCTACTGCCGCCAGCGCGGGCTATCGGCCGAGGATGCGGTGTCGATGATCGTCAACGGCTTCTGCAAGCAGGTCCTGCAGAAGCTGCCCATGGAGTTCGCCGTCGAGGCGCAGAAGCTCGTCGACATCAGCCTCGAAGGCAGCGTCGGCTGAAACGCGGTCGGAATTTGGAAGCAGGAACGCAAGAGTATGCTTGAGATCAGGAACCTGCACGTCACCGTCGACGGCAAGGAGATACTGCGCGGCCTCGACCTCGCCGTGAAAGCGGGCGAGGTGCACGCCATCATGGGGCCAAACGGTTCCGGCAAGAGCACGCTCGCCTACGTGCTCGCCGGGCGCGAGGGCTACGAGGTGACGGAAGGCGAGATCCTTTACCAGGGCCGCGACATCCTCGATCTCACCCCCGAGGAGCGCGCCCGCGAAGGGCTCTTCCTCGGTTTCCAGTACCCGGTCGAAATCCCCGGCGTCGGCGCCATGAACTTCCTCAAGTCGGCGCTCAATGCGGTGCGCAAGCACCGCGGCGAGGACGAGCTCGACGCCATGGACTTCCTCAAGCTCGCGCGCGACAAGGCCAAGCTCCTCAAGATGGACGAGAAGCTCCTCAAGCGGTCGCTCAACGTCGGCTTTTCGGGCGGCGAGAAGAAGCGCAACGAGGTCCTGCAGATGGCGCTGCTCGAACCGCGGCTCGCAGTCATGGACGAGACCGATTCGGGGCTCGATATCGACGCGCTGCGCGTCGTCGCCGACGGCGTCAACGCGCTGCGCGGGCCGGAGCGGGCAATCGTGCTCATCACCCATTACCAGCGTCTGCTGGACTATATCGTCCCCGACCGCGTTCACGTCCTCGCTCGCGGACGGATCGTCAAGTCCGGCGGCAAGGAACTCGCCCTCGAGGTCGAGGACCAGGGCTATGCGGACATCGCCGACGGCGAAGGCAGCGCGGCGGCATGAGCGCGGTCGAGACCTACGTCGAACAGTACGCCGCGGCCCGGGCGTCGCTGCCCGGCGTCGATCTGCCGTGGCTCGCCCGGCTGCGCGAAGCGGCGATCGCGCGTTTCGCCGACGCGGGACTGCCGACCCGCAGGCTCGAGGCCTGGAAGTTCACCGACCTGCGGTCGCTCGAACGCACCGCCTACGTCCCCGCGCCCCCGCGCGAGAACGGCGTCGGGCACGACGCCATCGCCGAGCTGTTGCCCGCCGGGCTTGCCTGCCATCTGCTCGTCTTCGTCGACGGCCGCCTCCGCGCCGGGCTCTCGGACATCGGCGCCCTGCCCGCCGGCGCGCGCCTGCTCGGCCTCGCCGAAGCGCTGGCGAGCGATCCCGAAACGGTCGAGGCGGCGCTAGGCGCCGAAGAACAAGGCGAAGGCGACGCCCCGGCGGCGCTCAACACCGCGCTGATGCGCGACGGCGCGGTGCTGGTCCTCGATCCCGGGGTCGCGCTCGAACGGCCCGTGCACATCGTCCATCTCGGCACGTCGGAGACGGCGCCGGCCGCGAACCACCTGCGCAACCTCGTCGTCGCCGGCGCCGGATCGAGCGTCACCCTGATCGAGACCTATGCGGCGACCAACGGCGCCGCCTACTGGACCAACGCGGTTGCCGACCTGCGCGTCGGCAGGGACGCGACGGTTCGCCATCTCAAGCTGCAGAAGGAAAGCGCCGAGGCTGTCCACGTCGCGGCGACGCGGGTGCGGCTCGAACCCGGCAGCGCCTACGACGGCTTCGCCCTGACGCGCGGCGCGCGACTGTCGCGCAACGGGATCTTCGCCCGCCTCGACGGCGGCGGGATCGACTGCCGGCTCGGCGGCGTCTTCGTCGCGCGCGGGCGCCAGCACGCCGACACCACGACGGTGATCGACCATCTGAAACCCGGCAGCCACAGCCGCGAGCACTACCGCGGCGTGCTCGACGACGCGGCCCACGGCGTCTTTCAGGGCCGCATCGTCGTCCACCCGGGCGCCCAGCAGACCGACGCGCACCAGCTCAACAAGAACCTGCTGCTGTCGGAGGCGGCACAGATCGACACCAAGCCCGAGCTCGAAATCCACGCCGACGACGTGAAATGCAGCCACGGGGCGACGGTGGGCGAGCTCGACGCCGAGGCGCTGTTCTACCTGCGCTCGCGCGGCCTCGACGCCGAGCGCGCCCGGCATCTGCTGATCGAGGCCTTTCTCGGCGAAGCGGTGGCGGCGGTCGAACAGACGGCGCTGCGCGCGCATCTCTGGCGCGACCTCGCCAACTGGCTGCCGCAATGACTGAAGGGCGGACAGGGAAGATGACGCTGAACGTCGTCGAGGACATGCCCGAGGCGGACAGGCCGCCGCCGTTCGATCCGTATCGGGCGCGGGCGGACTTTCCGATCTTCGGGCAGGAGATCTACGGCAACCGGCTGGTGTTCCTCGACAGCGCGGCGAGCGCCCAGAAACCGCGCGCGGTGATCGACGCCGTCAGACACTGCTACGAGGCCGAATACGCCAACATCCACCGCGGCGTTTATTTCCTCAGCCAGCGCGCGACCGAGGGTTTCGAGGCGGCGCGCAAGAAGGTCCAGCGCTTCCTCGGCGCTTCCGACTCCCACGAGATCGTCTTCGTGCGCGGCGCCACCGAGGGCATCAACCTGGTGGCCCAGACCTGGGGCCGGGCGAATTTGCGGGAAGGCGACGAAATCGTGCTTTCGCAGATGGAGCATCATTCGAACATCGTGCCGTGGCAGATGCTGCGCGAGGAAAAGGGCGTCGTGCTGCGGGTCGCGCCGATCGCCGACGACGGCAGCTTCCTGCTCGACGAATTCGAGAAGATGCTCAACCCGCGCACTAGGCTGATCGCCGTCACCCACACCTCGAACGCCATCGGCACGGTCGTGCCGATCGAGGAAATCGTGCTGATGGCGCGGCTTCACGGCGCCCACGTGCTGGTCGACGGCGCCCAGGCGGTGCCGCACATGCCGGTCGACGTCGCAGCGCTCGACTGCGATTTCTACGTCTTCTCGGGCCACAAGCTCTACGGCCCCTCGGGCGTCGGCGCGCTTTACGGCAAGGCCGAGCTGCTCGACGCCATGCCGCCCTACCAGGGCGGCGGCGAAATGATCCGCTCGGTGACGTTCGAGAAGACCGAATACAACGTCGCCCCCCACAAGTTCGAGGCCGGAACGCCGAACATCGCCGGCGCCATCGGGCTCGGCGCGGCGATCGACTATCTCGACCGCCTCGGACTCGACCGCATCGCGGCGCACGAGCACGAAATTCTCGAGTACGCCACCCGGCGGGTTCAGGAGTTCAACAGCGTGCGGCTGGTCGGCACCGCGCCCGACAAGGCGAGCATCCTGTCGTTCACCATCGACGACATCCACCCGCACGACATCGGCACCATTCTCGACCGTCGCGGCATCGCGGTGCGCGCCGGCCATCACTGCGCCCAGCCGGTGATGCAGCGCTTCGGTCTGCCGGCGACCGCGCGCGCCTCGTTCGGGCTCTACAACAGCCGCGAGGACGTCGACGCGCTGTGCGACGGCATCAGGGAAGTCCTGGAGTTTTTCGGCTGATGGACGACGAACTGCGCGAGCTTTACCAGGAGGTCATCCTCGACCACAGCCGCCACCCGCGGAACTTCGGGCATCCGCCCGAGGCGACCTGCGAGGCGCGGGGCCACAACCCGCTGTGCGGCGACCGCATGACGCTGTACCTCACGGTCGAGGACGCCGTGGTCAGGGACGCCCGCTTCGAAGGCAACGGCTGCGCCATCTCGATGGCCTCGGCTTCGCTGATGACCGAGGCGATCAAGGGCATGCCGGTGGACGAGGCGCGTGCGCTGTTCGCGCGCTTCCACGACCTCGTCACCAGCGACGGCGACGCGGACGAGGCGCTCGACAAGCTCACCGTGTTCGCCGGCGTGCGCGAGTTCCCGGTGCGGGTAAAATGCGCGACCCTCGCCTGGCACACGCTTTCGGCGGCGCTCGACGGCAAGAGCGGGGAAATCTCGACCGAGGACTGAGGGACGGGATCATGACCCAAGACGGAAACCCCGCCCCCGGCAACGATGGAGCCGAAGGCCGCTCCCCCGCCGGAAGGGTGAGCCGGGACGCCGTCATCGCCGCGATCTCGACGGTCTACGACCCAGAGATTCCGGTCAACATTTACGAACTCGGCCTGATCTACCGCATCGACATCGACGACGCCGGCCGGGTCGCGATCGAGATGACCGTGACGGCGCCGGCCTGCCCGGTCGCCGACATCCTGCCCACCCAGGTCGCCGACGCGGTGCGCACCGTCGCCGGGGTCGCGGACGTCGCCGTCGATCTGGTCTGGGACCCGCCCTGGCGCCCCGACATGATGTCCGAAGCCGCCCGGCTCGAACTCGGCATGTTCTGACGCGGCCCGCCTCTTGACCTTCTCCCCGGATCGGGACCGTTTACGGTGTTTCGTTCCGGTCTCTTGCCCGACCAGCGGAGCCGATCTGTAGCTTAAATTACCCTCGAACCTGTCCAACGAATGGGGAGTGGCTCACTCGACGGTGCGAATCAGTTCGCGACGGCGACGGAAGAGCCGTTGTTGCGAACCATGCGACCTTCGTAGTCGTATACGTAGCTCGCACTTTCGAAGAAGCTGAAGGGTATCTTCAGACCGATCTCGCGCGCCTTGCGGAAGTTTATCGCGATGTCCGGCGGCGATACGACGCCGACCTTCATCTCGCTTGCCCGGGTGCGCCCTGACAACACGTCAGCGGCGTAGATCGCCGCGAGATGGGCGTTGCTTTGGAAGCTGATCCCTACCGAAAGCACGGCGCTGTCGTTGCCCGCCTTGACCACGTCGGGCACCACGCTCAGCACTGGAACCCGGTCGGAGTTCGCGTTGATGGTCGCGATCTCGTTGAACACCGACGTGCTGCCCGTAATCCAGAACACGCTGTTGTCGAGGCCGGGGTCGTTCTTCCTCATAGCCGAGACCGCGGCCGGCACCTTCTTAGCGAGCTCGCCCTGTGCATTCTTAGCGTTCTCGACCACGATCATGATGACGCGGATTCCCCGCTGGCGGGCGAACTCGGCCATTGGCCCGGCCTGGGTCTGGACCGCACTTACGTTTTTCTTGGCGACAAGAATGCCGATGTTCTTGAGGTTGGGCTTGAGCTCAAGCACGTAAGCCATCTGGGCTTCGATCGGCATGTTGAGCGAGGTGAACGCGAAGTTCGTGCCGCTGCCGCTTTCGTAGTCGCGGGCTTGCCCGAGCCGCACCGGGTCTTTCGAGCAAACCGAGACGACGGGAATCGCGCCGTCACGATAGTTCTCGTAGAGCCAAGCGGTCGACTGCGAGCCCATCGACAGGATCAGGCTGTACTCACCGGCGGAGGCGAGCCTGAGCGCCCGGTTGCCGAGTGCATCGGTGCGATCGAAGTTGACTACCGTGAACCGGGCGTTGATGTTCTTTTCTGCGAACACCTCGAGAATCCTGGTGATGGCCGTGTCATAGGCGGAAGAAGGCCGCGGGTACAACACAAGGACCCGCCGCATCAGCCTGTCGGCGACGGCGTTCTTGGGGCGGATCGAAACCTGGAGATCATCTCCCTCGATCTCGGAGAATTCCCAGT
The DNA here is from genome assembly GCA_046758065.1 of Alphaproteobacteria bacterium. GTDB lineage: Bacteria > Pseudomonadota > Alphaproteobacteria > JAAXGF01 > JAAXGF01 > JBHHZM01. The sequence continues at coordinate 6,690 of JBHHZM010000071.1, forward strand.
TTGCGAGCACCTTGTCGTCATACTTGAACCACTTCCAATACGTAGGTTCCGCCGCCGCCGTTGTGGCAACAAGGGCGACGATGCAAAACGCGGCTGCGAATCCGCGTGCGATACTATGGAGTTGTTGCATCGAGCTCCCTCTCCTGAATCGTCTTGTGCTCTTTCGATTCCGATGGGGTTGATGTGCAGCTGAGGATAAAGATCAGTCCGAAAAGAAGGATCGCGCCGCCGAGCCAGCCGCCGACGACCACATTCTGCCCAACGAAGACGAACAGCTGGGCGACCAGGATCGGCCCGGCGATGTGGCCCACGCGCTCAAGGAAACGGTAGGTGGCGGTCGCCGTGTTGGCGCCGATACGGGCCGCGAGCGCTGATTCAGCGACGCGGGTGACGACGGGTGCATTGACGAATCCATGTGCGATGCCGACAGTGAGCACGCCCGCGATCATCACAAGGTTGGACAGGGTCTCGCCGTTCGGAATTTCGGCGAATCGTTGCCAACCGCTCGTGCCGATCAGCAGCAGGCCAATCCCACTGATGGCCGCACCCCAGAATAGGATGCCGTCGGTCTTTCCGATGCGATCGACAACGCGTGAAACGTAGGTGCTCGCTACCAGTACACCGATGGCGTAAAGCATGATGATCTGGCCAATGTCCTCCTGCGCGAACTGCTTACCTGCGAGCAGGAGCGGCAGGGCGAAGATGATGACGCCGGTCATCACCGCCTTGGCTGGAATGCCGATCAGGAACATCGTCCTCAGGAACTCGGGATTCCGCAGAACGTGCCCCATGTCGATGCGTAAGCGTCTGAACGTGGCCCCGATTCCATTGTCGCTGAGTGTCTGATAGGCGGTGTGCGGAACGAACATCATCGTGTATAGGGTGGCCGCAGATGCGATGATGCCGGAAAGCGTGAAGACGGCGTGGGCGCCCATGTAGGTCACCAGCAGTGAGCCGATCGCCATGCCCGAGATCATGCCACCCTGGAACCCGTACACGATGATCGCCGCGCCTTGGGTTTTTTTGCCCGGGGACGCCTTCGCGAGGATGTAGCACTGGATGCCGATGAACAGCATGCCCTGACCGACGCCCGCGGCCGCCCGCGCCAGCACGACAAGAAAGAAATCGTCTAGTACTGCGAGCGACAACAGGCTGATGGCAGCGATGATGAGACCGAGGTACGTCAGCCGGCGCGCGCCGACGTGCCGCGCGTAGTGGCCCGCCGGAATCAGCGTCAGCGCGAAACACAGGTAGAACACCATAAACGGCGCCGAAACATAGCCGGCGGATAGACCTGCGTCGGTGACGAGTTGCTGCATGAATTGGGGCAGGAACGAGTACGTCAGATTCTCCGCGAAGACGGCGATGAAGAACACCGGCTTGACGAGGCTCAGCTGGGAGTCTGTGTACTCGGGGCAGTCCGGATCATCCCCGCACGTTCCGGTTGACGTCTGCAACTGCTGCACCGAGCGCCCGACCTGGAGGAACAGACCGGCCAGGAAGGCGGTCGCCACGAACAGAGCGGCGAAATTCTTAACACTCCGTGCCACCTGACGGTAGACCGTGACGGTGGGCATCACCACCGCGATTTTCACTTCGTTGGCGTTCTTCTCGGGCCGCGTGAGGTCGATGATGTACTCGTATGTCCGAGGGTCCATATCCCACGCCGCGCCCACGGCCAGCGGGTCGGTGTGGATCACGACCTTGCCGTTGACCGTCAGACCGGCGGCGCTGATATCCGAGTTGAGGCGTCGGTAATCGCGGAATACTTGGTCGAGACCTTCGAACCCGTCAATGTTGAGGTTGAAGTCGACGATATCGCGCACTCTCTGGCCCAGAGAGTCGGTGAGCGCTTTGGTCTTTGCCTGTGCACCCTCCGTATAGATCGAGATGAGCGTGCCAACGACCACGCCCGACATGGCGAGGAAGGTCAGCGCGTAGACGATTTGCAACCACGGTGTGCGTTGTCTGGCGAGCCGTGGTCCTACCGAAGCGGTAAACAACGCGAAACCCAGGGCTAGACAGCCGGCGACGATGAGGATCGCGGAAAAGCTCTTGTCCAAGCGCCCGCGTACCGTCGCGCGCGGCATGGTCACCGCAAGACTGCCCACGGTCTCAAACTTGTTGCGCAAGGGGAAAACGACCTGAAGGAATTCGTCGTTCTGGCGCAGATCCAGTGTGCCGTCGTCGCTCTCCGAGTCCCCGGGCTCCGGCACGAGGAGCGGGATTTCGTTGTCACCGGCGGCGAAGATGATGCGCCCGTTGGGGTCGAAGACATGGAGTGCGGAGATGGTGGAATCCGAAGCAAGAATCGCCTCGGCACGGGTCTTGAAACCGACGTATTGCTTCAGCGGCAGCCCGGTGCTCAGGTACGTGCCCATGGCGATATGAAGAATCTTGCCTTGCGCCTCGAGCTTCTCAACCTGGAACTGGTTGTAGGTTCGCTGCGCCTCTCCGTAACCGACATAAACAACGAGAAGCATCGAGAGTCCGGAAACGATGAACATCGTCAACGCATCGATCAATCGCCGCTTGAATATCGAGTCAGCTTTCATGGCATGTCCGTTGTCCTGCAACGCCCCTTCGGATGACTATTCCAGCAAGTGAGTCAGATGCGTCTCGGCACCGCGCCGCTGGCTGAACAGGAGATCGAGGCTGTCGGCAAGGATCGACAGGATGAGATCGTCGTAGTCCATGTCATGATCAGCGAGGCCCGCACAAACAAGACTGGTCACTTCCGCCGACGGCTTCTTGAGGTCGGGCTTCGGGTTCGCCTCGATCACATACATCCGCCCTTCCTCGTCGGCACGGATGTCTAGGCGAACGATCGATTCCAGATGTATTTCCAAGAAGACCTTGCGCGCCAACTCGTACAGCGTTTCCATTTCGGTCGCGTCCGCAACCGGATCGAGCAGGCGAAACCGATCTTCCTTGATCGGCCGCACATCCATGGACGTAAAAATCTTCTCATCGGGCTCGAAAAGACGCTCGATCGCCGAGAAGACAAACGGCTCGCTGCTGCGCGTGAGCTGGCGGCCACGAGAAACGACAGGTCCACTGACCGCCATGCAATACTCGTGGCCCGCAAGATAGCTTTCGATCATTACATGATTCCCGGTCGCCTCGTATACCGCCGCCACGACGTCGGGAAGATCCGCTTCGTTCTCCACCAGATGCACGTGCAACGAGGCCCGGCCTGATACGGGCTTGACCACGAACGGACCCCAGTAGTCCCGAAAGGTCTGTATGAACCGGGTGTTGACCTTAGGCTGGAACGGGCCACGTCCGAGATGCCAGGTCATGAACGGTACGGTCGGGAAGTTGAGATGGAGAAGCTCACGCTTGAACACGTGCTTGTTATCGAGCATGCCCGCGGTCAGCGGATCGTGCCCGACGTAGGGAATACCCAGCATCTCAAGCATGGCTGCGGCATGTGACACCGGGTTGTAGCCCTGAACGCCGCCCGAGTTTAGCCACGCGATGTTGATTTTTTCGTGCTGAAGCCGTTCGGCCAGTCGCATGTCTTCGGGAAACAGCGTTACGTATTCGCAGCCGAGGCGCTCGAGCGCGTTGGCTATGTCCTTTGCGACTACCTGATAACTTTTCCAGGGGCGAGCGTTGAACGTTGGGTGGATCACCGTGCCCTTGGCGGATTTGTCGCCCCCATAGATCACCGCGATCCGCAACCGGGACCGAAGCCGGTCGATCTGCTCGCGGAGATCCCCGATGCGGCCGGTCCGCCGCGGTGGCGTGAACGTTTGCCCCGTATTCACTGTGGCCGCGGGCCGCGCTTCCAACTCCTGTACGGCCATTTTCTCGTCAGCCCTTCGCCTGTCTTGAGTTTGAAATTGGTTTGATTCGGCCTAACGCTTTCAACGCTAACCACGGTTAATTAAAATTTCCTGAATTGTTTCTTAAATTTCAAATGACCTTTCCACAATAATCAAGTCCGGACGCAGGGTGAGTTTCCCCGTGATTTTGATGAGAGGGGGAACTCCGTATGAAGCGCAAGCATGTTTCGCTTCAAAGATATTGGATGTCGATTTCAGTGAAATGGTTGAGGAACCAGATTATCTACCTGTGGCTGCATCCCCTTTTGTATATGGAAATCGTACCCTTCAGGACGAGGGCTCTTCCCGTGTAGACCCGGGCGAATACCTTATCCGTAACATGATGTTAACGAGTGAGGACCAATGTCTCTCGTTCGAAGCGACAACAGACCAGGAGGGGGCCGCTGGCCAGAGCGCGGCGGCTGCATCGCAGTGGATACGGAACGTCGCATCGCCGTGCTCAAGGGGCAGAATGCCATTCTCGAACGCATCGCCCGGGGCGCGTCACTCGAAAATTCCCTATGCCGTATCGCCTCGACGATAGAATCCCTGCTCGAGGGAGCAGTATGCGCCATCGCCTTATGCCACACGGAGGACGGGTGTCTGCGCTGCATCGCCGCGCCCAATTTGCCGGACGGGTTGCGTGGCGTTGTCGCAGAAGCGCCAATCGGTCGCGGGAAATGGCCGGGCGCAACGGCGGCGTCTCGTGGCGAGGCGGTTGTTATTCCCGAGATCGACGCCGATCCCGTGTGGGCTGGTTTTCATGACATCGCCGAGGCGGTCGGATTTCGAGCGTGCTGGTCCCTGCCGATCTTGAGCCAGACAGCCGAAGTTCTCGGCACCATCGACCTCTATTATCGCGAACCGTATACGCCCGGCGACGACGACTACCAGATCATCGACGTGCTCCTGCCGCTCGCCCGGATTGCCATCGAACACGACCAGCGCGCCCAGGCGCTTCACCTGGCCGAGAAGCGTTTCGGATCATTGGCCGCGAATCTTCCGGGCGTCGTGTACCAGCGCGTCGTCAGCCCCGACGGCGATATCCGCTACACGTTCATCAGCGAGGGTGCGCGCGACCTCTTCGGCGTGTCTCCGACCGAGATCGTGGCCGATCCGCAGGCGCTGTTCGACTGTCATGGCCCGGAGTACAGCAGGACGTTCCGAAAACGCCTGCTCTCGGCTTCGCGCGAACTCAGCCTGTGGGACGTCGAGGCACCGATTGTCACCGCCAAGGGCGAGAACAAGTGGACCCATGCCATTGCACGCCCCCAGCGCCAGCCCGACGGCTCGGTAGTTTGGGACGGCATTATCCTCGACGCCACGCGCATCAAGCATGCGGAGCAGGCCCTTCGGGAAAGCCGTGGAATCATGCGCGCGGTGATGGACGCCATACCGGCGGAGATCTATGCCAAGGATCGTGAACTGCGATACGTTTTTATCAACGATTGCCACGCCAGCCACATCGGCCTTTCTCCCAACGAGGCGGTCGGCAAGACGGACGCCGAGATACTCGGCAAAGATCTCGACGATGAGAACACCAGGCGCGAACGCGACGTGTTCGTGAGCGGGAAACCGATCCCGTACTTCGAGGAAGAACACGCTGACAAGGAGGGGAGTAGACGCCGCTGGCTCACCACCAAGGTCCCGCTTAAGGACGAAAAGGGCGCCGTCAACAGTGTCGTCACGGTGTCGCTAGACATCACCGATTTCAAGCGCGTCAAGCGGAAGCGGAAGCAACTCGAGCGGCAGCTTCAGCAGGCCCAGAAGATGGAGGCCGTGGGGCAGCTTACCGGAGGCATCGCTCACGACTTCAATAACATCCTCGCGGTGATTAGAGGAAACCTCGAACTCCTCGATGAAACCCTCGAGGGTGACGACGAGCAGTGCGACCTGATCGGTGAGGCGATCGGCGCCGCCGATCGCGCCGGCGCCCTGACCCACCGACTACTCGCGTTCTCGCGCAAACAAGCGTTGCAGCCGCGTCTTACGGACCTCAACGGCTTGGTGAGTGGGATGATCAACCTCATGGCGCCGACCCTTGGCGAGATGATCGAGATCGAGGCGTCGCTGTGCAGCGACGTCCGCCCCGTGCTCGTCGATCCCGGTCAACTCGAGAGCGCGATTCTCAACCTTGCGGTCAACGCGCGCGACGCCATGCCGAATGGGGGCAAGCTGCTCGTCGAAACCGCCAACGTGACGATCGACGGCGACTTTGCCGCGGAATTCGACGATCTTGGTCCGGGCCAGTACACGGTGCTTGCCGTCACGGATACCGGCGCAGGCATGACAGCGGACGTTCTCGACCGCGTCTTTGAGCCCTTTTTCACGACCAAGGACGTGGGCCAAGGGAGCGGCCTCGGCCTAAGCATGGTCTTCGGCTTTGTTAAGCAGTCGGGGGGGCATGTCAGGGTGTATAGCGAACCGGGTCACGGTACGGCCGTGAAAATCTATCTTCCGTCAACCAGCGCCGATGAAGCCGTAGCGGAAGACGCGACCCAGACGATGGAGATCGAACATCGCGGTAACGGAGAGAAAATCCTGGTGGTCGAAGACGCGCCCGACGTTCGGCGTTACGCGGTCCGCCTCTTATCGCGACTCGGCTACTCACCCGTGTCAGCGACCAACGGTCGCGAAGCATTGGAGCTACTCGATCAATCGTCGGACATCGACCTTGTGTTCACCGATGTTGTACTGCCCGATGGCATGAGTGGGGTCGATCTCGTTCGGGAGATTCATCTCCGCAATGCCGGGCTCAAGGTTCTCTACACTTCTGGTTACACCGAAAACGCCATCGTGCACCACGACCGGCTCCACGAAAACGTCGAGCTGATCACCAAGCCCTACCGCAAGGTCGACCTTGCACGCAAATTGCGATCGATCCTCGATCGCGCAAGCGCCTGAGCAATGAAAAAGAATAGACGATTGCTGGTTGTCGACGATGACCCCGGCTTCGGAAAGCTTGTGCGCAGGGTTGCCGAACGGATGGGGTACGACGTCGAAGTCGTCACACGCAGCCGTGAGTTTCCCGAGGCTTACAAGACCATGTGCCCAACGGACATTCTCCTCGACGTGGTGATGCCCGACGTGGATGGGATCGAGCTTATGAAGTGGCTGGCCCAGGAGGGCTGCGATGCGCGCCTTACCGTCGTCACGGGATATTCTGCCGACTATGCCGAAATTACCGTGAAATTCGGCAGGGATAACGGGTTGAACCTGGTAGCGGGCCTTACCAAGCCCGCGTCCGTTGACGACCTCCGGCGCGCTCTCGCCGGTTAGGAAGATGAGCGTGATCCGGCGGGCGGGTCGGAAACGCTGTCTTTAGAGACGCCACTCGGAAAGCCAGTCGGCGAACGCGTCGGCGGGAAGCGGCCGGCTCACGAAATAACCCTGAACGATGTCGCAATGCCAGGACTCGAGGCAATCCCAGACCTCGCGTGTCTCGACGCCTTCCGCCACCACCTGCATGCCAAGGCTGTGAGCGAGGTTGGTGATAGTCCGGACGATGACCCGTGAATCCTCGCTCACATCAGCATCGGTAACGAACGAGCGATCAATCTTCAGTTCGCTGTAGGGCATCTTGTGCAACTTGACCAGTGAAGAGTACCCCGAACCGAAGTCGTCGATCGACAGCTCGATGCCCTTGAGCCGGATGCGGGACAAGGTGTCCATCGCGCTCACCATGTCGGTCATCGCGCTGGTCTCGGTCACTTCCAGCGTCAGACTCGACCCGGGCAGTCCATGCGCGTCGAGCAGGTTAAACACCTGGTCGGGAAAGGCGAGATCGTTCAGCGCCTGCGCCGGAATGTTGATTGCGATCTTGAGATCGAAACCTTGGCATCGCCAACGTCCGAGCTGCGCGATGGCATCGGCCAGGACCCAATTGGTCAGCGGCAGAATTAGCCCGGTCTGCTCGGCGAGTGGAATGATCTTCGCGGGTGGAACGAGGCCGTTCTGGGGATGTTGCCAGCGCACCAGTGCCTCGGCACCGAGTACGCGCCTGGACGTCACGTCGACCTTCGGTTGGTAGTGAACCACCAGCTCGTCGTTCGAAATTGCACGTCGCAGCTCGACTTCCGGCGAGATTCGCAACTCGCGGACGACGGCCTCGCCCCGGTCGCAGGCATTCGCGATCTCGCGCCGCAAGCTCCCGAGCTTGAAGGGCTTGCGCAACGCTCCGACGACGTTCAGCCCCTGGGCCCGACCGAGCCGCTGCGCGGTGCTGATTACCTTGTCGTCGGTACCGCTGACGAGCAGAATCTTGGACTTGCACTTGCGTTTGACGAGGTGCCTTAGCATCTCGATCCCGTCCGTGCCAGGCAGGTTGAGATCGAGGACGATAAGCATCGGATTCGTGCCGCCGTATTCGCGCCAAAACGCTGTCGGGTCCTGGGTGACCGCCACGTCGAAACCGAGCTTGCGGGCGACTCGCGCGATCAGATTGCTGCAGGCGAGTTCGTCGTCGAGTATAAGTACCGCTGCGGTCGTCGCGGCGGTCGTTGTTTCTGTCGTTCGTTCAGGTGAGTCGGTTGCCGTCGCGGTCCGGCCGCTGGACAATTCGGGAGAGGGCCACGCCTCATGCGTTTCGGCACAAGGCGCTAGCGCCGCGGGAGACGGGCCGTTGGCCGCCTCCGCTTCCAACCTGTGCCGAGAATTCGCCGGCGTCGCCTGTGCGTAAGCCAATTCCGAACTTCCCCTTCTCCTGGTGGTCCCTTCAGTGCGATGATTGCGGCCGTGCAGGGCGAGCGTAACGACCGGCTGGGCTGCCGTAAGTGACGGCGGTCACCTAGGCTAAACATG
>JBHHZM010000072.1:0-15213 GCA_046758065.1 Alphaproteobacteria bacterium
GCCGCGCGCGGCAGGTTGTTCGGAAGCGCGACGCTTCGCCGACGGTCGATCATTCGGTTCGCCGCAAACCGCGGGTAGCGGTCACGAACCGGGCTGCGGCTCCGGCTCGAGGTCGCCCGGAGCGTCCTTGCCGCCGCTCGCCGGCACCGAAGCGCGCTTGCCGGCGTCCTTGGGCAAGTCGTCGTCGCTCGGCCGGACGATCGATTCACCCCTGAGCAGGGCGTCGATCTCGTCACCCGTCAGGGTCTCGTACTCGAGCAGCCCCTTGGCGAGGACATGCAGCTTGTCGAGGTTGTCCTCGATGATCTTGCGCGCGTACACGTAGGCCTCGTCGATGATGCAGCGCACCTCGGCGTCGATCAGCTCGGCGGTCGCCTCGGAGACGTTCCTGGTTTGCGTCACCGAGTGGCCGAGGAAGATTTCCTGCTCGTTCTCGGCATAGGTCAGCGGCCCGAGCTTGTCGCTCATGCCGAACTGGGTGACCATGGCGCGCGCCATCTTGGTCGCCATCTGGATGTCCGACTGGGCACCGGTGGTGACCTTCTCCTCGCCGAAGATGACCTGTTCGGCGATACGACCGCCCATCGCCACGGCGATGTCGGCCTTGAGCTTCTCGCGCGACATCGAAATGCGGTCGCCTTCGGGCAGGCGCATGACCATGCCGAGCGCGCGGCCGCGCGGAATGATCGTGGCCTTGTGCACCGGGTCCGACGCCGGGCAGTTGACCGCGACGATGGCGTGACCGCCCTCGTGATAGGCGGTGAGCTCCTTCTCCTCGTCGGTCATCACCATCGAGCGGCGCTCGGCGCCCATCATCACCTTGTCCTTGGCCGATTCGAACTCGGCCATCGTCACCACGCGCTTGCTCAGACGCGCCGCGAGCAGCGCCGCTTCGTTGACCAGATTGGCGAGATCGGCGCCCGAGAAACCCGGGGTGCCGCGGGCGATGGTGCGGGGATTGACGTCGGGGCCGAGCGGCACCTTGCGCATGTGCACCTTGAGGATCTTCTCGCGTCCCAGCACGTCGGGGTTGGGCACCACGACCTGACGGTCGAAACGGCCCGGCCGCAAGAGCGCCGGATCGAGCACGTCGGGCCGGTTGGTGGCGGCGATCAGGATCACGCCCTCGTTCGATTCGAAGCCGTCCATCTCGACGAGAAGCTGGTTGAGCGTCTGCTCGCGCTCGTCGTTGCCGCCGCCGAGACCGGCGCCGCGATGACGTCCGACCGCGTCGATCTCGTCGATGAAGATGATGCAGGGCGCGTTCTTCTTGCCCTGATCGAACATGTCGCGCACGCGGCTCGCGCCGACGCCGACGAACATCTCGACGAAGTCGGAGCCCGAAATGGTGAAGAACGGCACGTTGGCCTCGCCGGCGATGGCGCGCGCGAGCAGGGTCTTGCCGGTCCCCGGCGGGCCGACGAGCAGTACGCCCTTGGGGATCTTGCCGCCGAGGCGCTGAAACTTCTGGGGGTTCTTGAGGAACTCGACGACTTCCTCGAGTTCCTCCTTGGCTTCGTCGATGCCGGCGACGTCGTCGAAGGTGACTCGCCCCACCTTCTCGGTCAGAAGCTTGGCCCGCGACTTGCCGAAGCCCATCGCCTTGCCGCCGCCGGACTGCATCTGCCGCATGAAAAATATCCACACGCCGATGAGCAGCAGCATCGGAAACCACGAGACCAGAATGCCGAACAGCGAGGGCACGCCGTCGTCGGCGGGCGCCGCGCTGATCCGCACGCCGCTCTTGCTCAGCCGGTCGACGAGGTTGGGATCGTTCGGCGCATAGGTGCTGAAGGGCCGCCCGTCCTCGTAGAAGCCGTTGATCTGGTTGCCTTGGATGGTGACGTTCGCGACCCGGCCCTGATCGACCTCTTCGAGGAAATCGGAGAACGCCAGGTTGGTCTGCGTGCCGCGCCCACCGGGACCCTGAAACAGATTGAACAGGGCGATGAGCAACAGGGCGATGATCACCCAAAGCGCAAGGTTGCGGCCGAAATTATTCACCTAGAGGACCCTCTCTGTACCCGGCCCGACGGTTCCCTTCCGTCGCGACCGCACCGCCCGGACGGCTGCGCATACGGCAACGCTACGGGAACCCGTTGGCCCTCTATTCTACCGCTGCGCGGCGGTAAACGCAAAGGCGGCGGATCCCAGCGGCTGGCTCGGGCGGAAGACGGCGCCGAAGCCCTCACCGACGTCATCGCCGAATTCCGTCCGTACGAATCCTAGGTGGGGTACGGCGGCGACCCCGTCAAGGTCGCAAAACGCCGGCAATCCGGGGCGCACGACGCCGGGCAACGGGTTCTTTGCGAGCTCCGGGCGAAGGCTCAGGATCGCGCGCCAGCCCGAACGGCCGAGACGACGGACGGTGAAGCGGCGTGCGGCGTCCGACGCGGATCGCGGAACCCGCACGACGAAGCGACCGTCCCAGTACGCCGGCACGCCGGATGTAGGCGTCACCACCTCGCCGGCCGCCGCGCTCTCTCGGCAGATCAGGAGGCCGTCGCTGCGCGGCAGCACGCGGCAGCCGGCAAGCGTGCGGCCCGCCTTCGGACCTCCGCCGGCGAGCGCGCGGTGCAGGCGATCGAGGCGCTCGCTGCGCGGCGGGTAGACGCCCCCGCCGACGCACAGCAGAATCCGCAGCAACGCGCGGCGCGCGATATGGTCCGGCGCCGCCCGGTACGGTGTGGGATCGAGCCGGCAGAAACCCGCCGGATGCACGCGAACCGCAACCGAGAGCAGATCGGCGACCGCGCGCTCCATGGCGTTGCGCGCGCGTCCGAACGTGCCTGCCGCAGCGGCGAGACGCTCCGGCGGCGCCCCTTGTTCGGCCAGCACAGGGAGAACCGCTCTTACGCGGGTGCGGGCGAAGGCGGGAGCGCGGTTCGACGGATCCTCGATCCACGGCTGGCCAAGCGCTTCGAGCGTTGCGACGAGCCGCGCCTTGGGTGTCCCGAGCAGCGGTCGCAACACGCGCACGGCCGGGGACTCGACGACCGCGGCCATCGCCGCAAGCCCGTCGAGGTCGCTGCCACGGCCGAGCCGCATCACCAGGGTCTCCGCCTGATCGTCGCGATGGTGGGCGAGAACGAGGTGGAGCACGCCGTTGGCGCGACACCACCCGTACATCAGACGATAGCGCGCCCGCCGTGCCGCTGCCTGGATTTCGGATCGGGGTTTCGGGCCTTCGCGAACGAGCACCCGGGCGGCGACGTTGCGCGCGGCGAGCCAACCGGCCACGCGGTCCGCTTCCTCGCCCGATTCGGATCGCAGGCGATGGTCGACGATCAGCGCCGTGACGCGCCCGTCCCTGGCCCGCGTCCAGGCATCGGCAAGCAGGCAAAGCGCCAAGCTGTCGGCGCCCCCCGAGACGGCGACGGCGAGCGCCGGCGCCCGCTCGAACGGACCGAGCGGCGCCATCAGCGCGGCAAACTCGTCGGCACTGATCGCAACGGCCGCCGGGCCGCGGGGAGGCGTCACTCAATTACAGCCGAGACGCTGCCGCTCGCTGGCCACCCGCCGCTTGATCGCCGGTGAGGCGTTGGGAAAGCGGCTATCGAGTTCATCGAACGAGACGCAGGCGTCGTCCTTACGGCCGAGCCTGGCAAGCGACATGGCGAGCTTCAGCAGATTGTCGGGCGCCTTGGGGCTCTCGCCATAGTCCTGGTAGCCGCGCGCGAAATAGGCAACCGCCTGTTCGTAGTCGCCACGTACGTAGAAGGTCTCGGCCAGCCAATAGAAAGCGTTGCCCGTGAGCGCGTCGTCGGGATGCGCCTCGATGAACGCTTTGAGCGCCCGCTCGGCCTCGGCGTAGTCCATTTGGCGCAACAGATCGTAGGCGTACTTGTACTGCTCCTTCGGCGTGCCGGGCGGCAACGCCGGGGCAAGAGTCGTCGCCGTCTCGGCCGGTTTCTGCTCCGCAGGAAGCGCCGACGCCGGGATGGTGCCGAGCGTGCCGGGCTCGGTCGGCGGCGCCGGGATCCCGGCCCCGACGGGCGCAGCCGGCGCAACGGCGCCCGGCGGTGCTTCCTTCTGGGCCTGCTCGATCGCCGTGAGGCGGAAATCCACGTCGGCGACAAGCTTGTCGAGCCGGTCGGAAACCTGGGAGATTCCGTGCGCCACTTCCTCGACCCGCCCGGTGAGGCTGCGCATCTCGTCCTCGAGCTCGCTGAGCCTGACCTCGAGCCGGGCCGCAAGCTCGGGGTCGCCGCCGGCCGGAGCGGTGACACCCGCAGGCGGCGGTTCTCCGCGGTAGAAGGCGCGCTGCAGGTCGGTAAGATCCCGGCGCAGGCGGTCGAGTTCGCTTTGCAGGGCGGCAGTGTCCTGCGCCGCCGCCGGCACGGCAAGCGCGGTCCCCCACGCGAGAAAGACCGCGAGCAATGCGACAAAAACGTTTCGAGTCTGTTTCATCGCCAAAGGTCCGGCCGGTCCGTCTTCCGGCAGGACGCTCCCTTGAAACCTCGACGATGCGCCCGCCGCACGCGACCATACCGGCCGCCGCGCCAAACCGGCCGCGGATTCCGCCCCCGGATAGTTAGGAAGCCGCCGCCGCTAATTGACGACGGTCACAGCACGGCGGTTCTGGGACCAGGCCGCTTCGTTGTGACCGAGGGCAGCAGGGCGCTCCTTGCCGTAGCTGATCGTCGAGACCCGGCTCGGGTTGACGCCGAGCGCGACGAGAAAGTTCTTGGCCGCGGTCGCCCGGCGCTCGCCGAGCGCAAGGTTGTATTCGCGCGTACCACGCTCGTCGCAATGACCCTCGATGGTGATCGTTACGCTGGAATACTGCTTGAGCCATGTGGCCTGGCGCTCGAGTGTGCGCTGCGCCGCAGGCTTGAGAACGGCCTTGTCAAAATCAAAGAACACGCGGTCGCCGACGTTGAGAACGAGGTCTTCCTGCGTTCCCGGCGTCGGGCCGGCCACCGGGCTGACCTCGGCCGAGGGCTGGGCCGTCGCCGGCGCAGTCGAGATGCCAGACTCGGCCTGCGCCGCGGTCGCGCCACCCTCACCGGCAGTGGAAGCCGTTTCTTCGGGCGCAGTCTCACACGCGGCCACCAAGAGCAGCGCCGCGAAAAGGCTCACAAACTTGATCCGCATTGAGTAACTCTCCTCTGCCGGGATGTATCGGGATGTAATCGAAAATTTAGTATGTGACGGGCCGAAGGGACGTTTGTGTACGCGCCGGTACGAACTCGGAGACGAGAAGTCCAACAGTCGAAGACAGCCGGGAATGCGCATCCGGACTATACTGTGGGGTCATTAGGGAATCAAGGGGGACCACGCCGGGTCGGATGCGTCGAGCGGCGTGACGATTCGGCGCTCGTTATATCCGGTCAGATCGATCGAATAAAGCTGGACGAACCCTTGGCTGCTGTCGACTGTGGGGTCCTCGCGAAAGAACATCAGCACCCGTCCGTTGGGCGACCAGGTCGGCCCTTCAACCAGATACCCCTCGGAGAGCAGGCGTTCACCGCTGCCGTCCGCGCGCATCACGCCGATGTAGAACTGCCCCCCGAGTATCTTGGTAAAAGCGATCAGATCGCCGCGCGGCGACCACACCGGCGTGGCGTAGCGGCCGCGGCCGAAACTGATGCGTTTGACGCCGCCGCCGTCGGCACCCATCACATAAATCTGTTGTGCTCCGCCGCGGTCCGAGTTGAAAGTCACGAGCCGACCGTCGGGCGAGTAGGACGGCGAGGTGTCGATCGCCGGATGTTTGGTCAACCGCAGCACCTCGCGGGTGCGCAGGTCCATGGAATAGACGTCCGAGTTGCCGTCGACCGCGAGACTCATGATGATCTTGTTGCCGTCCGGCGAGAAGCGCGGGGCGAAGGTCATGTTGGGAAAGTCGCCCACCACCTCTTGCCGGCCGCTGTCGATGTCGAGGATGTAAACCCGCGGCTGGCCGTGAAAGTACGAGAGATAGGTAATCTCCTGCGCCGAGGGCGAGAAACGCGGCGTCAGCACCAGATTCCGGCCGTCGGTGAGAAAGCGATGGTTGGCGCCGTCCTGATCCATGATCGCGAGCCGCTTCTTGCGGCGGTTGGCCGGCCCGCTCTCGGCGATGTAGACGATGCGGGTGTCGAAGTAGCCGTCCTCGCCGGTCAGCCGCTTGTAGATCTCGTCGGCGATCTTGTGGGCGATGCGCCGGAACGTCTCGGGTGGGGCGCGAAAGATGAACCCGGTCATCTGCTGCTCGGCAAACACGTCCCACAGGCGGAAGGTGACCTTGAGCCTGCCGTCGGGTTCGCGCGCGATGGTGCCGTTCACCAGCGCCTGGGCGTTTATCTGCCGCCAATCGCCAAAGCGCGGGCGCAACTTCATCGCCTCGGGCTTCTGGATGAAGGCGCGCGGATCGATCGGCCGGAACAGACCCGATCGCTCGAGATCGGCGGAAACCACCTGGGAGATGTCGGCGCCGATCGCTTGCTCCGCGCCCACGCCGACCAGCCGGGTGACGGCGATCGGCATCGGTTCGACGTTGCCGCGGGTGATGTCGATCCTGAGCTCGGCCATCGCCGGCGGACTGAACGCGACGGCCAGCATGGCGACAAGCAGCGCGAACCGGGCGAGCTGCGGGGAACGGACCTGGGGGATCATGGTCTCACACCTCGACGGGTCGTTGGAGATCGTATCATCGTGATGTCGCAGGGTTCATCTATGCCGGTGGCTTGAAGCGAAAGGTGATCTCGCGCCACTGGTCGTATTTCTGCGGCGGCAGGTTCCGCAAAGGGCTTGCCCGGCGCACGGCCCGGACCGCGCTCTCCGCCACCGTGCGGAAAAATTCCTCGCCGGGCTGCGCGAGCCGCGCCCGATCGACGATCCGGGCGTCGGTCACCGTGCCGTCGGGCTGCAGCACGATATGGATCTCGACTTCGAGGCCGGCCGCCTCGCGGGCGCCGACGGGCACGCTCCACTTGTCCTCGACCTGGCGGCGGATGGCGTCGATCACGCTTAACGACAGGGGTTCGTTGCGGGTCGAGACGACGCGCTTCGGCGCCGGTTCGAGCGGCGCTTCCACGGGCTTCGGTTTTGCCTTTGCGGGCTTTTCGGACGGAGTCTCCTTCGTCGGCTCGGACGCCAGATTCTTCAGAAGCGATGCAAAGTTCTGTTCCGGCGCGGGCTCGGGCGGCGGTTTCGGCTTGGCCGCGGGCGGCGGCAACGCTTTCGGTTTGGGTTTCGGCTTGGCAACCCGCACCGGCTTGGGCGGCGGCGGCGGCGGCGCTTCGACCGGCTTGGTCTCGACGGGTGCCGGCTCGGGCGGCGGCGCCGGCTCGGGCGGTGGCGGTGCCGCCTCGACAAGGGGCTCGGGTGTCGGCACCGGTTCGGGAATCGGTTCGGGCGGCGGCGGCGGGATGCGCGCCGCGGTGATCGGCGCGGGCGGCGGCTCTGGCGCCTTGACCGGCTCGGGTTCGGGTTTCGGCTCCGGTTCGGGCGCGGCTTGTGGCAGCGTCGTCTCGTCGGCGACGGTGTAAAGCTCGACCGGGATCGGCCGGTCCGTCACGGCATCCTCGGGCGCGAACAGCCTGGGTACGCCGAAGAAGACGAAGAGCACGAGCACGACGTGCAGGACGCCTGAGATGACCGCGCCACGCCGCATCGCTCACTGCGCCGCCTTGCGCTTCGGACGCTCGGTGATCAGCGCCACGCGGTTGAAGCCGGCCGTATTGAGAACGCTCATCACTTCCATCACCCGGCCGTAGTCGATCGTCCGGTCGCCGCGGATGAAGATGCGCGTATCGGATTTTTGCGCGGTCACCGCTTGGAGCCGGGGACCGAGTTCGTCGAGCGCGATTTCGGTATCCTGCAGGAAGACCTTGCCCTCGGCGTCGATCGACACGGCGATCGGTTCGTCTTCGCCGGTGATCTCGCGGGCGCTGGTCTCGGGCAGGTTGACCGGCACGCCGACGGTCAGCAGCGGCGCCGTGATCATGAAGACGACGAGAAGCACCAGCATCACGTCGACGAACGGCGTGACGTTGATCTCGCTCATCAGGCCGCGGTGACGCCGGCCGGCGCGACGCGACGACTTGTAGACTCCGGCGGCCATCAGACGATCTCTTCCTCCTCGAGCTGACGCGAGAGAATGGCCGAGAACTCGGCCGAGAAGGCCTCGAGCCGGTCCTGGTAGTGGTCGAGATCGCTCGACAGCTTGTTGTAGCCGACCACCGCGGGAATCGCCGCCACCAGCCCGAGCGCGGTGGCGAACAGCGCCTCGGCGATGCCCGGCGCGACCACCGCGAGCGAGGTGTTCTTGGTCGCCGCGATCGCCTGGAAGCTGTTCATGATGCCCCATACGGTGCCGAACAGGCCGATGAAGGGCGCGGTCGATCCCACCGTGGCGAGGAACACCATGTAGCGCTCGAGTAGACCAACCTCGCGGTCGAGGGTGAGCTGCATCGCTTGTCCGATGCGCTGCTGGAGTCCGACCGCGAGCCCCGTGCTGGTCGCGGCGACCCCGCGCGCGAGCGAGCGCCGCCACTCGGCCATCGCCGCGGTGAAGAGCGCCGCCATGGGATGGTCCGGCCGCTTGCCGACGCGGTCGTAAAGCTCCTCGAGCGAGCCGCCCGACCAGAACGATTCCTCGAAGTTCTCGGCGAGAGCACGCAGACGGCGGAAACGCATGACCTTCTCGAAGATGATCGTCCACGACCAGAACGACGCGACGAGAAGGATCAGCATCACCCCCTTGACCACCGGATCTGCCTCGATGAACAGACTCCAGATCGACAGGTGCTCGGCGCCCACGGAGCCCGCGAGGGCGGCAGCTTCAACGGCGTTTTGTTCCATCGGCTAGGTTCCCGACTGCGGTTGAACGAAGCGTCCCATCGTCGCGTGCAGATCCGCGGGCAGACGCCGGGGACGGCCTTCGGGCGTGATGAAGGCGAGCCTGAGCGTGAGTCGCGCAAGATCGACGCCGTCGCACGCCACGATCTGCTCGATCATGGCGCTGGCGCCGCCGATTGCGAGAATACGGGTGCGCACCTCGATCTCGTCGTCGAGCCGGGCGGGGCGCAGGTAGTCGACCTCGCAGCGCCGGACCGCCCAAGCGGCGCCTGCTTCGCTGGCGAGCGCCGAGTGACTCGCGCCCAAGAGCCGCATCCATTCGGTGCGCGCGCGCTCGGCGAATTTCAGATAGTTGGCGTAGTAGACGATCCCCGCCGCGTCGGTGTCCTCGTAATAGACCCGCAACGGAAAGCGGTGCACGGCGCCGTCGATCCGGCCGGAATGGCTAGGCATCGCCGTTCTCCTCGCCTTCGAGGAGGTCGAGCTGATCGGCGAGCGCGCGCGGCAGATCGAGGTCGAGGTGGCGGAAGCTCGCCGGCGTCAGCATCCGCCCGCGCGACGTGCGCTTGACGAATCCCTGCTGGATGAGAAACGGCTCGATCACCTCCTCGATGGCGTCGCGCTGTTCGGAGAGCGCCGCCGCCACGGTGTCGGCGCCGACCGGCCCGCCGCCGTAGTGCTCGGCGATGCAGTAGAGATAGCGCCGGTCCATGGCGTCGAGACCGCGGGCGTCGACCTCGAGACGGCGGAGCGCCGCGTCGGCCGCGGCCGCGTCGATGCTATCGATGCCGGCGACCGCGGCGATGTCGCGCACCCGGCGCAGCAGCCGGCCGGCGACCCGCGGCGTGCCCCGGGCGCGCGCCGCAATCTCGGCGGCGCCTTCGCCGGTCAGCGGCGCGCCGAGCACGCGGGCGCCGCGGCGCACGATCTCCTCGAGCTCGTCGGCTTCGTAGAAACCGAGCCGCAGGGGAATGCCGAAGCGGTCGCGCAGCGGCGTGCTCAACAGGCCGGAACGGGTCGTCGCTCCGATCAGCGTGAACGCCGGCAGGTCGAGCCGCACCGAGCGCGCCGCCGGTCCCTCGCCGATGATGAGGTCGAGCTGAAAATCCTCAAGCGCCGGATAGAGGATCTCCTCGACCACCGGGTTGAGACGGTGGACTTCGTCGATGAACAGAACGTCGTGCGGCTCGAGGTTGGTGAGCAACGCCGCGAGGTCGCCGGCGCGCGCCAGCACCGGCCCTGACGTGGCGCGGAAGCCGACGCCGAGTTCGCGTGCGATGATCTGCGCCAGCGTCGTCTTGCCCAGGCCCGGCGGTCCCGAGAGCAGCACGTGGTCGAGCGCCTCGCCGCGCTCGTTGGTCGCCTCGATGAAGACGCGCAAGTTCTCGCGCACCCGGCGCTGGCCGATGAACTCGTCGAGCCGCTGCGGCCTGAGGCTCGCCTCGGCGGCGTCGTCGAGACCGAATTCCGTCGCGGTGACGCGCTTGTCGCTCATCGCGCGAGCTCCTTGAGACCGTCGCGGATGAGCGCGTCGACCGCAGCGTTCTCGCCCAGTCGGCGCGCCGCGCCGACGACCGCGGCAACCGCCTCGGTGCGCCGGTAACCGAGGTTGACCAGCGCCGAAACGGCGTCCGCCTCGGGCCCGGCATCGGGTGACGCGGACGCCGGACCGGTCAGCGCCGCGGCGCCGATCGCGAAGCCCCCGGCGGCCTCGCGCAGTTCGCTGACGATCCGCGCCGCGAGCTTGCCGCCGACGCCGTTGGCCTGGCTCACCGCCGCCTTGTCCTGAGCGGCGATGGCGCGGACCAGATCGGCCGGGGGCAACACGCCGAGGATGGCGAGCGCGACGCGCGCGCCCACCCCCTGCACCGTCTGCAACAGACGGAACCAGTCGCGTTCGGCCTCTTCGGCAAAGCCGTACAGGTGGATATGATCCTCGCGCACATGGGTTTCGACGAAAAGCGTCGCCGGCGCTCCCGGTTCGGGCAGGCGGGCGAGCGTGCGGCCCGAACAGTAGACGAGATATCCGACGCCGCCGACGTCGACGACCGCGTGGTCCTCGCCGAGCGAGTCGACGAGGCCCTTGAGCCTGGCGATCACGACGCCGCCTCCGCCGCCGCCCAGCGCCGCCGCGTCGCCGCGTGGTGGGCGTGGCAGATCGCCACCGCGAGCGCATCGGCCACATCGCTGCCCTCGGGCACACAGCCCGGCAGCAGCCGGCGCACCATCTCGGCGACCTGGTGTTTGTCGGCGTGCCCGGCGCCGACCACCGACTTCTTGATCAGGTTGGTGGCGTACTCGCAGACCGGTATGTCGTTCAGCGCCGGCGCCAGCAGGACGACGCCGCGCGCCTGGCCAAGGCGCAGCGTCGAGGCCGGGTTGCGGTTGACGAAGGTCTCCTCGACCGCTGCGGCGTCGGGTCGATAGGTCTCGATGATCGCGCCCAGACCGACGTGGAGCTGGGCGAGCCGCCGGGCGAGCGGCGCGGATGCGTCGCTCGTCACCGTGCCGTGGGCGACGTGGCTCAGCCGGTTGCCGGCGACGTCGATGACGCCCCAGCCGGTCGCGCGCAGGCCCGGATCGAGTCCGAGCAGTCTCATGATGCCCCCGTTCTCACGTCCCCAGGGTCCCCTCAGGCGCTGAGCTTTTCCAAAATCTCGTCCGAAACGTCGCAATTGGCGGAAACGGTTTGTACGTCGTCGCTGTCGTCGAGGGTCTCCAGCAGCTTGAAAAGCGAAACGGCTTGCGTCTCCTCGAGCGCAATCGTGGTCTGCGGTTTCCACGCGAGGCGCGCGCCCCGCGCCGTACCGAGGCGCGCTTCGAGCGCGTCGCGCACTTCGTTGAACCGCTCGGGCGCGCAGATGATTTCGTGGCCGAGGGCGCTTGACTCGCAATCGTCGGCGCCGGCCTCGATCGCCGCCTCGATCATCTCGTCGGCGCTCGCCGCCTCGGGCGGGTAGGAGATTTCCCCGACGTGATCGAACAGAAAGGTGACGCTGCCGGTCTCGCCGAGCGAACCGCCGGCCTTGGTGAAGGCGGCGCGCACCTCGGCCGCCGTGCGGTTGCGGTTGTCGGTGAGCGCCTCGACGATGACGGCGACGCCGCCGGGACCGTAGCCCTCGTAACGGATCTCCTCGAAGTTGGCGTCGGCGTCGTCGCCGCTGCCGCGCCGGATCGCGCGCTCGACCGTGTCCTTCGGCATGTTGGCCGCCTTGGCAGCCTGCACCGCGGCGCGCAGACGCGGATTGGCGGCCGGATCGGGCAGCCCCGCGCGCGCCGCCACCGTGAGCTCGCGGATCAGCTTGGTGAACGCCTTGGCGCGCTTCGCATCCTGCGCGCCCTTGCGGTACATGATATTCTTCCACTGGGAGTGGCCAGCCATGGCTCCGTCCGACGCTTGTGCTGTTAGGAGATATGTTGTTGGCTTGGGCTCACTCAATACCACATCCGGTAGTCGACGAAACCCATAACCGTAACCAGCCAATGTGGCAAGATTTTGGCAGCTGTGTTCCGCTCGCCGGGATCAATGATGGCGCGCGGCGAATTTACGTTTGATTAACGCTATCCGCGGCACCCGCGTCGGGCGACGGTTTCGCATCGCGCCCCGCCGCGGGCGTCAGTTCAGGGTCAACGGAGGGCGAAAGGGAAAGGGCCGTGCATCGCGGTCGCGCCGCATCATGTCGTCGAGGCGGGCGACGCGCTGGTAGAGCTTGCGGCTGCGCGCCAGCAGCGCGCGCAGCGCTTCGGGCATCGTCGGGGCGTTCTCGGCCCCGACATCGAGGCAAACCTCGCGGCCTTCGAGCCGATAGCGCGGACCGGTGGCGTCCTCGGCTGAAATCTCGCCGCTGTGCACCGCCCGCTGGGTGAGAAGCCAGGCGAGCATATGCGTCACCCGCGCGGTCAGCCGCATCGTCTCCTGACTGTGGACGAGGGCGAGAACCGGGCGGTCCCAGTGCTGGCTACGCGTTTCAGAGACGTAGTTGCGCGCATCGACGAGCAGCTCGTAAGCCTCGTCGTAGGTCTTCGAAAAGAAGCTCGTATCGGCCAGCCCGCCGGTATCCCGCGCGACTGGTTCTCCGTCCGCCATGGCGCCTTCGCCTCGCCTTTCACACCCCGTCATCATACCACGGCTCAGCCGAATATCCTTTCTGAATCTTATGGTTAACCCTAATTTCATGATCGCCGCAGGATCAAACGATGCGCCGCAGGGCGTCGAGTGTCGGGTTGGGCCGCTCGCTCATCACCATGTGACCGCAGTCGGCAAACGTCGCCATTTCGGCGCGGGGAAGGGCGTCGGCGAGCACGCGGGCGCCCTTCGCCGGGGTCATAAGGTCGCGGTCGCCGACGATCAACAACGCCGGACAGGTTACACGGGCCGCCAAAGCGCGCCCGTCGCGAAAGCCGTGACAGGCCCTGAGGTCGGCGGCGAGCACGCCCGGCGCGGCGCGTTCGAGCAGACGCACGGCGGCGCCCATCACCCACAGTCCCGGCGCCGGCTGTCCGCCCAGGTGGCCGGTGCGCCCGTGGCACCACGCGGCCATCAGCTCGATCGCGCGGTGGTCGTCGGCTTCGGCGAACGCGAGCAGCCGGGGATGCACCGGCATTTCCGGCGCCGCGCCGAGCAGCGCGAGCGCGCGTACGCGCTCCGGCGCCCGCGCCGTCGCGGCGAGCGCCACCGCCGCGCCCAGACTGAAGCCGACGAGCGCCGCCTTCGCCGCTCCCACCGCGTCGAGCAGGCGCAACAACCAGTCGGCCATGTCGTCGACGCTTTCCAGCGGCGGCCCTTCGGATCCCCCGTGGCCGGGAAGGTCGACCGCAAGCACGCCGCGCCCTTCCTGCGCGAACAGGCGCGCGGCCAGCGCCCAGATGGAGTGATCGAGACCGGCGCCGTGAACGAAAACCGCCGTCGGCCGCCCGGGGTCGAAATCGGTGCCGCCGGTGCCGACGTGTACCCGCCTGCCGTCGAGTTCGAGATCCATCGCTCAGCTTTTCTGCGAACGGCGTAGCGCACGGTCGAGGTCGGCGATCAGGTCGCCGGGGTCTTCGATGCCGACCGACAGCCTGACGAGATCCTCGCCGACGCCGGCTTCGGCCAGCGCCTCGGCGCTCATCTGCTGATGGGTCGTGCTCGCCGGATGGATGACGAGCGAGCGGGCGTCGCCGACGTTGGCGAGATGGGAGAACAACGACAGCGCCTCGATGAAGCGGCGCCCCGCCTCGCGTCCGCCCCTGATGCCGAAACTCGGCACCGCGCCGCAGCCGCGCGGCATCATGCGCGCGGCGAGTTCGCGGTCGGGGTGGCTTTCGAGTTCGGGGTACGACACCCACGCGACCGCCTCGTGGGATTCAAGAAAAGCCACCACCTTGCGCGTGTTTTCGACATGCTTCGCCATCCTGAGCGACAGGGTCTCGACACCCTGGAGGATGTGGAAAGCGGTGGTCGGGCTCATGCAGGCGCCGAAGTCGCGCAGGCCCTCGACCCGGGCGCGCACGATGAACGCCTGGGGGCCGAACTCGTCGGCGAAGTCGATGCCGTGATAGCCGGCGTAGGGTTCGGTGAGGGTGGGAAACAGGCCCGACGCCTCCCAGTCGAAACCCCCGCCGTCGATCAGCGCGCCGCCGATCGCGACGCCGTGCCCGCCGAGAAACTTGGTCGCCGAATGGAGAACCAAATCGGCGCCCCACTCGAACGGTTTGCACAGCCACGGCGTGGCGAAGGTCGAATCGACGAGCAGCGGCAGCCCGCGAGCGTGGGCGACCTCGGACACGCGCGCGACGTCGAGCACCTCGAGGCGCGGATTGCCGAGGATCTCGCCGTACAGGAGCCGCGTCTCGGGCCGGATCGCGGCGGCGAAGGCGCCGGGATCGCGTGGATCGACGAAGCTCGTGGTGATACCGAAACGCGGCAGGGTATGGGTGAAGAGGTTGTGGCTACCGCCGTAGAGCGCCTTCGACGAGACGATGTGCCCGCCGGCGCCCATCAGCGTCGCCACCGCAAGATGGAGCGCGGCATGCCCGCTCGCCGTGCAGGCCGCGCCGACACCGCCTTCGAGCGCCGCGAGCCGTTCTTCGAGCACGGCGGTGGTCGGGTTCGAAATTCGGGTGTAGATATGGCCGGCGCGGGCGAGGTTGAACAGCGCCGCGGCCTCGTCGGTATCGCGGAAGACGTAGGAGGTGGTCTGGTAGATCGGCACCGCACGCGCGCCCGTGGCCGGATCGGGCTGCTGGCCGGCGTGCACCGTAAGGGTGTCGAAGCGATGGAAGTTGGCATTGGCCATGGCGGCCTCCCGTGGCAGAAGAGGGCGGCACGGTACACAGGGCCGCCACGGGCGTCCAGCGAGAGCGACCGCCGCGCGAATGACGAAAAAAACGAGCCGCCGTTGCAGCGGCTCGAGTTTACAGGGAGGCTTCAGAAAGTCCGGAGAA
>JBHHZM010000073.1:0-15180 GCA_046758065.1 Alphaproteobacteria bacterium
CCCCAGCGGACGCACTCAAAGCTTGCACCCGATTACAGAAGCCTGTCGAAGCATGGAAAAAGTCCGGTATCGGCGTTTTTCAATATCCCCTTAAAAGAGTTTTCCCTGACCACCGCGCTTGGCCGGCGCCGGCCGCGCGCGCGGTTTGCGGGCCGCCGGCGCGCGGTCGACGGTGGCGTGGCGCTGGCCGTCGTGGAAGGTGAGCGCGAGCCCCAGGCCCGGCGTCGCCTGGGCGGCGGACGTCAGCGGCCGGCCGGAATCGTCGCGCGCCAGCACGAAGCCGCGTTCGAGCACCTGCTGGTAGCCGTAACCGTCGAGCAGTCGGGCCGCCGCCTCGATGCGCCGGCGCGCGTCGGCGAGCGTGCGGACGCCGGCGCGCGAAAGCCGTATTCCGAGATCGTCGAGCACCCGGTCCTTGCGCGTCACGTCGCCGACCAGCGCGCCCGCGCGCAACCCCGCGGCGACGGCCGCGAACCGGCGTTCCTCGGCGCCGAGAAATCCCGTCGCCGCCCCGTCGAGCCGCTGGCGGACGAGCGCGAGGCGCGCGCGGGCGGCGGCGATCTGTTCGCGCGGATGTCGCAGCCGCCCGGCGAGCCCGGCGACGCGCGCACGGCCCCGTTCGAGGACAAGCGCGAGCGTGCGGGCCAGCGTCTCCCCGGCGTGGTCGAGGCGCTGCATCGCCAGCTCGATCAGGCCGCGCGGCTCGGGCAGGCCGCGCGCCAGCCCCCGGAGTTCGCCGCGCCAGCTCTCGAACCGCCGCGCCATGGCACTCTCCAGCCGGCGTTCGAGGTCGAGCACGCGCGCCATCAACTCGGCACGCACCGGCACCGCCATCTCGGCCGCGGCGGTGGGCGTCGGCGCGCGCTTGTCGGCGGCGAAGTCGATGAGCGTCACGTCGGTCTCGTGGCCGACCGCGGAGATCAGCGGAATTTCGGACGCCGCCGCGGCGCGCACCACGACTTCCTCGTTGAACGCCCAGAGATCCTCGAGGCTGCCGCCACCCCGGGCGACGATCAGCAGGTCGGGACGCGGCACAGCGCCGCCCGGATCGAGCCGGTTGAAGCCTGCGATCGCCGCCGCGATTTCCTCGGCCGCGCCCTCGCCCTGCACGCGCGCCGGCCAGATCAGCACGTGGCGCGGGAAGCGGTCGGCGAGACGGTGCAGGATGTCGCGGATCACCGCGCCGGTGGGCGAGGTGACGACGCCGACGATTTCGGGCAGGAAGGGCAGCGCGCGCTTGCGCGCCTCGTCGAACAGGCCCTCGGCCGCGAGCTGCTTGCGGCGTTCGTCGAGCAGCTTGAGCAGCGCGCCTTCACCCGCGGGTTCGACCGCCTCGACGACGATCTGGTACTGCGAGCGCCCGGGATAGGTGGTGAGCCGGCCGGTGCAGACCATCTCGAGGCCGTCTTCGGGCGGGTAGCGCAACCGTGCCGCGACGCCCCGCCAGCACACCGCCGCCAGCACGGCGTTCTCGTCCTTGAGGCTGAAGTAGACGTGGCCCGAGCCCGGGCGCCGCAGGCTCGATACCTCGCCGCGCACGCGCACCCGTTCGAAGCCCTCCTCGATGCTGCGCTTCACCGCGAACGACAGCTCGCCCACGGAGTATTCGGGAATGTTGCCCGCAAGGGTGGTGGTGCTGTCGGTCATCGCTCGACTTGGTTTTGGGTGGGGCTATGTTACAAGAGGCTCGGCGAAACGGCACGTCGGAAACGGGCGTCGTGCGACGCGGAGGGAGGCGGAACGCCATGAAGGTTCTGGTCGTCGGCTCCGGCGGCCGCGAGCACGCGCTGTGCTGGAAGCTCGCCGCCTCGCCGCTTGCCGAGAAAGTTTATTGCGCCCCGGGCAACGCCGGTACGGCCGGGGTCGCCGAGTCGCTGCCGGTCGCGGCCGACGACATCGAGGGGCTGGTCGTCGCCTGCCGCGCCCACGACGTCGATTTCGTCGTCATCGGCCCCGAAGCGCCGCTCGTCGCCGGTCTCGCCGACCGCCTCGAAGCCGCCGGGATCAAGGCGTTCGGGCCGAGCGCCCGGGCCGCAGCGCTCGAAGGCTCCAAGGGTTTCGCCAAGGACCTCTGCGCCAAGTACGGCGTGCCCACCGGCGCCTACGCCCGGTTCACCGACGCCACCGAAGCCAAGGCCCATATTGCGAAACGCGGCGCGCCGGTCGTAATCAAGGCCGACGGCCTCGCCGCCGGCAAGGGCGTGATCATCGCCGAAAGCGTCGAACAGGGTTGCGCCGCCGTCGATGCGCTCGGCGCGACGCTCGGCGAAGCGGCCGCCGCGTTCGTCGTCGAGGACAAGCTCGAAGGCGAGGAGGCGAGCTTCCACGCGCTGGTCGACGGCGAGAGCGCGCTGCCGCTCGCCGCGTCGCAGGACCACAAGCGCGTCGGCGACGGCGATGCCGGCCCCAACACCGGCGGCATGGGCGCGTACTCCCCGGCGCCTGTCGTCAGCCCGGCGATGGCCGACGAGATCATGGCGCGCATCGTGCGCCCCACGGTGGCGGCGATGGCGGCCGAGGGCCGGCCCCTGCGCGGCGTGCTCTACTGCGGCCTGATGCTCACCGACGAGGGTCCGAAAGTACTCGAATTCAACGTCCGTTTCGGCGACCCCGAGACGCAGGCGCTCGTCGTACGGCTCGAATCGGACCTGTTGCCCGCGCTCGTCGCCGCGCGCGACGGTGCGCTCGACCGCATCGAGCTCCGCTGGCGCGACGCCGCCGCGGTCTGCGTGGTGATGGCGGCGAAGGGCTACCCCGGCGCTTACGAGAAGGGCTCGGCGATCCGCGGTCTGGAGCACGCGGGCGCGCTGCCCGGCGTCACCGTCTTCCATGCCGGGACGAAGCGTTCGGACGGCGCGGTCGTCGCCGCGGGCGGGCGCGTCCTCGGCGTCACCGCGACCGGCGCCGACATCGCCGAGGCGCAGCGCCGCGCCTATGCCGGCGCCGACGCGATCGACTGGGCGGAGGGCTTCTGCCGCCGCGACATCGCCTGGCGAGCGATAAAAAGGTCATAGGTCGCGCGGGCGCCGCGCCTCGAAGAACGCCTTGAGCAGCGCCGCCGCGCGGGTCTCGTCGATGCCGCCGTAGACCTCGGGCTCGTGGTGACAGGTCGGTTGCGCGAAAATGCGCGGGCCGTTCTCGACCCCGCCGCCCTTGGGGTCGGCGGCGCCGTAGTAGAGCCGGCGGACGCGGAAGAACGCCGCCGCCTGGGCGCACATCGGACAGGGTTCGAGCGTAACGTAGAGGTCGCAGCCGGTGAGCCGCGGACTGCCGCGTCGCGCCGCGGCGGCGCGCAGCGCGAGCATTTCGGCATGGGCGGTGGGATCCGCGCGCTCTTCCGTGCGGTTGCCGTCGGCGGCGAGGACTTCGCCGGTGCGGCCGTCGACGACAGCGGCGCCGACCGGCACTTCGCCGCGCGCCGCCGCCGCCTCGGCTTCGGCGAGCGCGATCTCCATGTACGGCCTGCGCTTCATCGTCATGGCGCAAGCTTCGCGGGCGCGCCGCAGCCCGTCAAGGGCGCCGCCCCGTCTGCTGCAACGCAAACAAGAAATACTCGCGGACGTTAACCTTAAGTTTACAATAAATAAAGGAATCTTGGACTTGCCGAAGGTGCAGCGGCGAGCTATTATTGCATTGCACCATAGAGATTTTCAAAATTTGGGTCGGCACGTCATGGCAGAGGTTTCCGGGGACGCGATAAACGGCGACGCCGGCGGCATGGAGGAGCTCGACGGCTACGCCTTCGAGGAGCTGCGCGTCGGCATGACCGCGGTTTACTCCAAGACGGTCACCGAGTCGGACATCAACCTGTTCTGCGCTATCTCGGGCGACACCAACCCGCTCCATCTCGACTACGAGTACGCCAAGTCGTCGATGTTCGGCGGGCCGATCGCCCACGGCATGCTGGCGGTGAGCTTCATTTCGACGGTGATCGGCACCAAGCTGCCGGGGCCGGGCTGCATCTACGTCAGCCAGAACTGCAAGTTCAAGGCGCCGGTGCGCGCCGGCGACACCGTGCGCGCGCGGGCGACGATCACCGAACTCTTTCCCGAACGCCGGCGGGTCGCGCTCAGGACCATATGTACTGTGGGCGAGACCGTGGTGGTCGAGGGCGACGCCGTGGTTATGCTGCCGCGCACTCGCGGAAACGGGGCCGGCGCCTGACGCCGCGCCGCGCGGTCAGCGAGGCCGTCGCGTCCGGTTGAGTTCCCCTGCCATTTAGGTTAAACGCCTGTATGCGCGTTCTCAGGCATTACCGGAACGTCGAAGCGGCGGCGCGCGGCGCCGTGGTGGCAATCGGCAATTTCGACGGACTGCACCGCGGCCACGCCGCGGTGATCGCCGGGGCCGGACGCATTGCGCGCGAGAGCGGGGCGCCCTGGGCCGTACTCACCTTCGACCCCCATCCGCGTCACTTTTTCGGCCGCGATACGCGGCCCTTTCGCCTTACCCCGTTTCGCATCAAGGCGCAGCTTCTCGCCGAAATGGGGCTCGATTATCTGTTCAACCTGCGATTCGACACCGGGATGGCCGGACTCCCTGCCCGGGATTTCGTTTTGCAGGTGCTGCTCGACGGCCTCGGCGTGCGCCACGTGGTCGTCGGACCCGGTTTCGTCTTCGGCAAAGGCCGGCTCGGCGATGGCGACCTGCTGCGCGACATGGCGGCGCGCGAAGGCTTCGGCTTCACTGAGATCGAGGCGGTCCATTCTGGCGGGGCGCGCTGCTCGTCGACCGACGTTCGCGGACTGATCCGCCGCGGCCTCGTGGACGAGGCGGCCGAGCTCATCGGCAGACTCTGGGAGATCGAAGGCCGGGTCGAGACCGGCGCGGCGTACGGTCAGGCGCTCGGCTTCCCGACCGCCAACCTGGCGCTCGATCGCGTGCTGCATCCGGGCCCCGGCATCTATGCCGTGCGGGCGCGGGTCGGAGACGGCAACGGCGTCGCGTGGCGCGACGGCGTCGCCTACATCGGCACGCGCCCGACCTTCGCCGGAACGACGCTTGCGCTCGAGGTTCATCTCTTCGACTTCGACGGTGACCTCTACGGCCGGCGGTTGCGCGTCGCCTTCGTCAAGCGCGTGCGCAAGGACCAGACTTTCGATGGTCCCGAGAGCCTCGCGGCGCAGATGGCCCTCGACTGCCGGCTCGCGCGCCAGATTCTCGCCGATGCGCGCGCGGCGAGCGGTTCCGCCGCGCCGCTCACCAACCCGCCGGCGGCCTGAGAATCCGCCCGATGAGCACCGATTACCGGCCGACCGTCTTCCTGCCCACCACCGATTTCGCCATGAAGGGCCAGTTGCCCAAGCGCGAGCCCGCGATGCTCGAACGCTGGGGCCGGCTCGATCTTTATTCGCGTCTGCGCGAGGCGGCGAAGGGGCGCGAGAAATTCATCCTTCACGACGGCCCGCCCTACGCCAACGGCCACATCCACATCGGGACGGCGATGAACAAGATCCTCAAGGACGTCATCACCCGCTCGCAGCAGATGATGGGCAGGGACTCGAACTACGTGCCGGGCTGGGACTGTCACGGCCTGCCCATCGAATGGCAGGTCGAGCAGAACTGGCGCAAGCAGGGCCGCGACAAGGACGACGTTCCGGTGATCGAGTTCCGCGCGGCGTGCCGCAGCTTCGCCCAGCATTGGGTCGACGTGCAGTCGGAGGAATTCCAGCGGCTCGGGGTGGTCGGCGACTGGGCGCGGCCCTACACCACCATGGCCTTCGAGGCCGAAGCCCGGATCGTCGCCGAGATCGGCAAGTTCGCCATGAACGGCGGGCTCTACAAGGGAGCCAAGCCGGTGCTCTGGTCGGTGGTCGAGAAGACCGCGCTGGCCGAGGCCGAGGTCGAATACCACGACCACACCTCGACCACCATTTTCGTGCGCTTTCCGGTCGTCAAAGCCAGCGATCCCGCGCTCGAAGGGGCGAGCGCGCTGATCTGGACCACGACGCCCTGGACCATCCCGGGCAACCGCGCCGTCGCCCATGCCGAGAGTTTCGATTATGTCGTCGTCGAGGTCGCCGCGACCGGCGAGGGAAGCCTCGCGCGTGGCGGCGAACGCCTGCTCGTCGCCGCCGAACTACTTGCCGAGACCTGCGCCGAGACCAAGATCGAACGCTACGAGGTCCGCGCCCGCCTCAAGGGCGCGCAGCTCGCGGGCACGATCTGCCGCCACCCGTTCCACGGCCGGGGCTACGATTTCGACGTGCCGCTGCTGCCCGGCGACCATGTCACGCTCGATCAGGGCACCGGTCTGGTGCACATCGCTCCGGGTCACGGCGCCGAAGATTTCGAGTTGGGCGCCCGCTTCGGCGTCGAAGCGCCCGAGACGGTCGACGGTGACGGCGTGTTCGTCGCCTCGGTCCCGCTGTTCGCCGGCGAGCACGTATTCAAGGCCAACGACCATGTCGCCGACGCCCTCGCCGAGGCGGGCGCGCTGCTCGCCCGCGGCAGGCTGGTCCACAGCTACCCGCACTCATGGCGCTCGAAGGCGCCGCTGATCTTCCGCAACACGCCGCAGTGGTTCATCGGCATGGACGCCAACGACCTGCGCGCCACGGCGCTGGCCGCGATCGACGCGGTGCGCTGGGTGCCGCCCGCCGGGCGCAACCGCATCCGCGCCATGGTCGCCGAACGGCCCGACTGGGTGATCTCGCGCCAGCGCGCCTGGGGGGTGCCGATCGCCGTGTTCGTACACCGGGAAACCGGCGAACTGTTGCGCGATCAGGCGGTGATCGACCGGATCGTCGCCGCGGTAAGGGAAGAAGGCGCCGACGTCTGGTTCACCGCCGACGCCGGGCGTTTCCTCGGCCCCGACTACGACCCCGACGACTACGACCGGGTCACCGACATCGTCGACGTCTGGTTCGAATCGGGTTCGACCCACAGCTTCGTGCTCGAAGCCCGCGACGATCTCGCCTGGCCCGCCTCGCTCTATCTCGAGGGTTCGGATCAGCATCGCGGCTGGTTCCATTCCTCGCTGCTCGAATCCTGCGGCACCCGTGGCCGCGCGCCCTACGAAGCGGTGCTGACCCACGGTTTCGTGCTCGACGGCGAGGGCCGCAAGATGTCAAAATCGCTGGGCAACGTCATCAGTCCGCAGAAGGTGATCGACCGCTACGGCGCCGACATCCTCAGACTCTGGGTGGTGAGCGCCGACTATTCGGAAGATCTGCGCATCTCGGAAGAGATTCTCCGCTACCAGGCCGATTCGTACCGCCGCCTGCGCAACACCCTGCGTTTCCTGCTCGGCAACCTCGCCGGGTTCGACGAAACCGAGCGGGTGGAACGCGACGCGATGCCCGAACTCGAACGCTGGGTGCTGCACCGTCTCGCCGAGCTCGACGCCGAGGTGCGGCGCTGCTGCGACGACTTCGACTTCCACAGCCTGTTCACCGCGCTGCACAACTTCTGCGCCGGCGATCTTTCGGCCTTCTACTTCGACATCCGCAAGGACTCGCTTTACTGCGACCGCGTCGATTCGCCGCGCCGACGGGCGGCGCGCAGCGTGCTCGACGCCGTATTCTCCTGCCTCACCGCCTGGCTCGCGCCGATCCTGTGCTTCACCGCCGAGGAAGCCTGGCTCAACCGCTTTCCGAGCGAGGACGACAGCGTTCATCTGCGCCTCTTTCCCGAAATTCCCGGCGACTGGCGCGACGCCGCGCTGGCCGAGAAATGGCTCAAGGTGCGTCGCCTGCGCCGGGTGGTCACCGGCGCGCTCGAAGTCGAGCGCCGAGAGAAGCGCATCGGTTCGAGCCTGCAGGCGCACCCGACGGTTCACGCTCCGGCCGCGCTGGTCGCCGCCATGGACGGGCTCGACCTCGCCGAGATCGGCATCACCTCAAGCGCCACGCTGATCGAAGGCGCGCCGCCCGCGGGCGCCTTCCGCCTCGACGATGTCGCCGGGGTCGGCGTCGCCGTCGGCCTTGCCGAGGGCGAGAAGTGCCAGCGCTGCTGGCAGGTTTTGCCCGAAGTGGGACGGGCGCCGGGTTCCACCGATCTTTGCGCCCGCTGCTCCGCGGCGGTGGCCGTCCGTCGTGTCGCCGAAACCGGCTGAGCCGTCCGCCGCGCTGCCGCTCGGCCTTGCGGTCGCGGCGCTGGTGGCGACGCTCGATCAAATCGTCAAGTGGTGGATCGGGGCGATCCTCGCCGACTCGACCGGTCTTATAAAAATCACCTCGTTTTTCAATCTCGCGACGGTGTGGAACCGCGGCGTGAGCTTTGGCCTGTTGGGCGGCGCGCCGCCGTCGCCGTGGTTTCTCGCCGGCTTCGCCGGGCTCGTCGTCGCCGGGCTCGTCGTGTGGCTGGCGCGACTTTCCGAACGTTGGCTTGCCGTTTCGGTCGGTTTCATCATCGGCGGCGCCGTGGGCAACATCATCGACCGGATATGGCACGGCGCGGTATTCGATTTCCTCGACTTCCACCTTGCGGGCTATCACTGGCCGGCGTTCAACGTCTCAGACGCCGCAATCACCACGGGAATCGCCGGATTGCTCATCGATTCCTTGCTCATTCGCCGCGAAAGGCATAAAAACTAGGCATGATCAGGATGGATGGGAGGCGGCTGACCGCAAGCGGCCGTACGGCGGTGGTTGTCGTACTGGGGCTCGCGCTCGCCGCCTGTTCGAACATCAAACAGCAGATCGGCATCGGCAAGACCGCGCCCGACGAGTTCAACGTCGTGATCCGGGCGCCGCTCAGCCTGCCGCCCGACTATTCGCTCAGACCGCCGACGCCCGGCGAAAACCGGCCGCAGGAAGCCGCGGTGCAGGATCGCGCCAAGGCGGCACTCTACGGCGCAGCGAGCAAGCGCCGGGCAGCGGGCGAACCCAACTCGGCGGGCGAACGGGCATTGCTCGCGCTGGCCGACGCCGGGCGAGCGCGGCCCGACATTCGTCGCATCATCAACGAGGAAAACGCGCTGTTCGCCGAAGACGACTCGTCGTTCGTCGATCGGCTGATGTTCTGGCAGACACAGCCGCCGCCCGGCACCCTCGTCGACCCGACCAAGGAAGCGCAGCGCCTGCAGGAGGCCAGCGCCCTCGGCAAGCCGCCGACCGAAGGCGAGACGCCGATCATCGAACGCCGCAAGAAGGCTATTCTCGAAGGAATCTTCTAGCCGGAACCGGGAAAGGACCCGGCGAAGACTACGCCGGCTTCACAACGCCCGACACGGCACGGCACGACGCCGGAGCGCCACCAAGGGGGACGGGAACGCGATCGGCCACCCTGGAGGAGTCATGTCGCCAACTTCCCTTCGCAACCTGTTCGCCGCGCTGGCAGCGCTGGTGTTTGTCGCACTGCCGGCGCGCGCCGCGGTGTTCAACCCGGAAACCTTCACGCTCGACAACGGCCTGCAGGTGGTGGTGGTGACGAACCACCGCGCGCCGGTGGTCATGCACCAGGTCTGGTACCGGGTCGGGGCGGCCGACGATCCGGTCGGCAAGTCGGGGCTCGCCCATTTCCTCGAACACCTCATGTTCAAGGGCACCAAGACGCGGGGACCGGGCGAATTCTCGCAAATCGTCGCGCGCAACGGCGGTAACGAGAACGCCTTCACCAGCCAGGACTACACCGGCTACTTCCAGAAGGTGGCGAAGGACCGGCTCGAACTGGTCATGTCGCTCGAGGCCGACCGCATGGCGAATCTGGCGCTGAGCGACGAAAACGTGCTGCCCGAGCGCGATGTCGTCCTCGAAGAGCGCCGCTCGCGCATCGACAACGAACCCGCGGCGCTTCTGAGCGAACAGGTCAGCGCCGCCCAGTATCTCGCCCACCCCTACCGCATCCCGGTGATCGGCTGGGCGCACGAGATCGGCGCGCTCACCACCGCGGACGCGCTCGCCTTCTACCGGCGCCACTACGCCCCCGACAATGCCATCCTTATCGTCGTCGGCGACATCACCGCCAACGAGCTGCGTCCGCTCGCCGAACGCACCTACGGCCAGCTTCCGGCGCACGAGATCGCCCCGCGGCGGCGCCCGCAGGAGCCGCCCCAGCGCGCCGCGCGGCGCGTCGTGCTGCGCGATGCGCGGGTGCGCCAGCCGGCGTGGAACCGCAGTTACCTCGCTCCCAGCCAGCACGCCGGCGCGACCGAACAGGCCTATCCCCTCCAGATTCTCGCCGAGATCCTCGGCGGCGGTACGACCAGCCGCCTGTATCGCAGTCTCGTCGTCGAACAGGGCATCGCCGCCGCGGCCGGCGCCTGGTACGACGGCGTTGCTTTCGACCTCACCCGCTTCGGCTTCTACGCAACGCCGTCCCAGGGCGTCGACGTCGCCGAGCTCGAAGCCGGGGTCGAGAGCGAGATCGCAAAGCTGCTGACCCACGGCATTACCGAAGACGAGCTCGAACGCGTCAAGCAGCGGGTGCTCGCCCAGGCGATTTACGCCCGCGACAGTTTCTACATCGCGGCGCGCGCGTTCGGCGAGGCGCTGACGGCGGGGCTCGCGGTCGAAGACGTCGAAAACTGGCCCGAGCGTATCGCCGCGGTAACGGTCGAACAGGTCAACGCCACGGCGCGCGCGGTGCTCAGACCCGAGACTTCGGTCACCGGATTGCTCCTGCCCGACGAAACCAGCTGAACATACGGAGGACGGCGATGATGCGGTTGCACAAGGTGACGGCAGCGGGCGTGTTCGTCCTGGCTTTTGCATGGAGCGTCGCGGCGGCCGCGACCGAAGTCACGCGCGTCGTCAGTCCGGGCGGCATCGAGGCCTGGCTGGTCGAGGCGCACGCCATACCGATTCTCTCGGTTGATATCGCCTTTCGCGGCGGCGCGGCGCTCGACCCCGAGGGCAAGGAAGGGCTCGGCAACATGGTCTCGGGTTTGCTCGACGAGGGCGCCGGAACGCTCGATTCGCAGGCCTTTCAGGCCCAGCTCGAGGATCTTGCCATCGATCTCCGTTTCGACGCCGGAATGGACACGTTCTCGGGCCATCTCAAGACGCTGACCCGAAACCGCGATACCGCCTTCGAGCTGCTGCGCCTCGCGCTGACCGAGCCGCGCTTCGACGACGAGCCGGTCGCGCGCATCCGCCGCCAGATCCTGGTGAATCTGTCGCGCCGGGCCATGGACCCCGACTACATCGTGCGCCGCACCTGGTACAAGACCGCCTTTCCCGACCACCCGTACGGCCGCCCCGCCGACGGCACCGAAGAGAGCGTCGCCGCCATCACCGTCGACGATCTGCGCGCCTACGTGCGCGCCGAGATCGCACGCGACCGCATGGTCGTGGGCGTGGTCGGCGACATCACCCCCGAACGGCTCGCCACGCTGCTCGACGAGACCTTCGGCGGCCTGCCCGAGCGCGGTGCCGAGCTTGCGACGCCGCACGCCGAGCCGGCGGCGCCCGGCCGTCTCATCGTCGTCGAGCGCGACTTCCCGCAGAGCGTGGTCGTCTTCGGCCAGCGCGGCATCGCGCGGAAGGACCCCGACTACTACGCGGCCTACGTGATGAACCATATCCTGGGCAGCGGCGGCTTTACCTCGCGGCTGACCAAGGAAGTGCGCGAGAAACGCGGGCTCGCCTACGGCGTCTACACCTATCTCCAGCCGCTCGATCACGCCGAACTCATGATCGGCCGGGTCGCCACCCAGAACGGTCGGGTCGCCGAATCGATCGACATTATCCGCCGCGAGATCGCGCGGCTGCGCGACGAGGGCGCGAGCGCCGACGAACTCGCCGACGCCAAGACCTACCTCACGGGCTCGTTCGCGCTGCGTCTCGACACCAACGACAAGATCGCCGGGCTCCTCGTCGGCATTCAGCTCGAAGACCTCGGCATCGACTATATCGACAGGCGCAACGACTATATCGAGGCGGTCACCCGCGACGACGTCAACCGGCTCGCGCGCACGCTGCTCAAGCCCGAGGACCTCGAAATCGTCGTCGTCGGCAAGCCCGCCGGGCTTGAGGCGACGAACTGAGGCGTGGCCAGCGGTGGCCCGGGCCGTGCGTATCTGTTAAGGTGGCGCGCATCCCGGGCATCACATCGGGACCCTGTTGCGACGACGCCGATGCCCTATCGCCATCTGACGGAAAACTGCTTCGCCGCGCGCATCGGCGAGGGCGGGTTGAGCGACGCCGGATACGCGGCGGCGCTCGACGAGGCCGCGGGTTCGCTCGCCGGCCTGCGTCGCGCCCGCATCGACGGCAGCCTGCCGATCCTCGGACTCCCGGCGTTGCGCGACGACCTCGACCGTCTCGGGGAAGTGGCGCGCCGGCTGCGCGAACGCTTCGACGACATCGTCGTGCTCGGCACCGGCGGATCGAGCCTCGGCGGGCGTACGCTCGCGGCGCTCGCCGACGTCGGCTTCGCCCGCGCCCCGGCGGGCCGTCGTCTCCACTTCATGGACAACGTCGATCCGCACAGTTTCGACGCGCTGCTCGGCGGCCTCGACCTGCGGCGCGCCGGCTTCGTCGTGATCACCAAGTCGGGCGGCACCGCCGAGACGCTGGCGCAGTTTCTGATCTGTCTCGACGCGCTGCGCCGGACGGTGGGCGACGACGCGGTTTCCGGGCACGTCACGCTGATCACCCAGCCGGGAGACTCGCCGCTGCGCCGCCTCGCCGCGCGGCTCGGTCTCGAAACGCTCGACCACGACCCGCGCGTCGGCGGACGCTTCTCGGTGCTGTCGCTCGTCGGCGTGCTGCCGGCGCTGATCGCCGGTCTCGACCCGACGGCGCTGCGCGCCGGCGCCGCGGCGGTGCTCGACGACAGCCTCGCCGCCGCCGAGCCCGGGAATGCCGAGCCCGCGGTCGGCGCGGCGATCGCGGTCGGATTGGCGCGCGAACGTGGCGTCGCCGTTACGGTGCTCATGCCCTACTGCGACCGTCTCGCCTCGTTCGGCCTGTGGTACCGCCAGCTCTGGGCCGAAAGCCTGGGCAAGGACGGCAAGGGCACGACGCCGGTGCGCGCGCTCGGCACCGTCGATCAGCACAGCCAGCTCCAGCTCTACCTCGACGGGCCGCGCGACAAGATGTTCACGCTGATCGGCCTCGACTGCGCCGGCGCCGGGCCGCGGGTGCCCGCCGACCTCGCCGACGACGCGGCGCTCGCCTATCTGCGCGGCCGGACGCTCGGTGACCTGATGGACGCCGAGCGGCGCGCCACCGCCGACACGCTGGCGCGGAACGGCCGGCCGGTGCGGGTTCTGCAACTCGCGCGCCTCGACGAACGCAGCCTCGGGGCGCTGTTCATGCATTTCATGCTCGAAACCATCATCGCCGCCGATCTCCTTGGGGTCGATCCCTTCGACCAGCCGGCGGTCGAGGACGGCAAGGCGCTCGCCCGCGCCTATCTCGCGGGCGAGGGCGCGCCGGAAGACGCGGCGCCGTGACGATCCGCGTCCTGCCCGCGACCACGGTCAACCGCATCGCCGCCGGCGAGGTCGTCGAGCGGCCCGCCTCGGCGGTCAAGGAGCTAGTCGAGAACGCGCTCGACGCCGGCGCCCGGCGCATCGACGTCGCGATCGAGGACGGCGGGCGCACGCTGATCCGCGTCGCCGACGACGGTTGCGGCATGGACGCCGCCGAACTCGCGCTCGCGGTCGAGCGCCACGCCACCTCGAAGCTCGCCGACGACGATCTGGTGCGCATCACCCAGCTCGGCTTCCGCGGCGAGGCGTTGCCGGCGATCGGCGCGGTCAGCCGCCTAACGATCGCCAGCCGGGCCGAGGGCGCCGACACGGCGTGGTCGATCGCGGTCGAAGGCGGCAAGAAAAGCGCGCCCGCGCCGACCGCGCTCAATCGCGGCACGCGGGTCGAGGTGCGCGACCTGTTCTACGCCACGCCGGCGCGGCTCAAGTTTCTCAAGACCCCGCGCACCGAAACCGACCGCGCCGCCGACGCGCTCGCCCGCCTCGCCATGGCGTATCCGCGCGTCGCCTTCGGCCTGACCGCCGACGGCCG
Organism: Alphaproteobacteria bacterium; assembly: GCA_046758065.1. Lineage (GTDB taxonomy): Bacteria > Pseudomonadota > Alphaproteobacteria > JAAXGF01 > JAAXGF01 > JBHHZM01. The sequence goes on from JBHHZM010000073.1 coordinate 13,914, forward strand.
CGAGCGCATGCGCCTTGCCGCGGTCGACGGCGACCTGCTCGACGCCGGGCTCGAACGGCTCGCCGCAGTGATGGGCCGCGCCTTCGCCGGCAACGCGATTGCCGTGGCGGCGGAGCGCGAAGGGCTCGAACTCACCGGCCATATCGGCCTGCCGACGCTCAACCGCGGCAACGGCCAGGCCCAGTATCTGTTCGTCAACCGCCGGCCGGTGCGCGACCGGCTGCTGCTCGGCGCGGTGCGCGGCGCCTACGCCGATGTGCTGGCGCGCGACCGCTACCCGCTGGTGGCGCTGTTTCTCGCGCTGCCGCCCGAGGCGGTCGACGTCAACGTGCATCCGGCCAAGGCCGAGGTGCGGTTCCGCGATGCGGGGCTGGTGCGCGGTCTCGTCGTCGGCGCGCTCCGGCACGCCCTCGCCGAGGCCGGCCACCGCGCCTCGACCACCGTCGGCGCCGCCGCGCTGGCCGCGCTGCGCCCCGGGACGGCGGCGGGCGCGCCTGCCGGTCGATCGCACGGCGGCGGCCCGGTCTACGCCTTCCCGTCCCGGACAACCGCCGGATTGGCGGAGGCCGCGGCGGCCTACCATGCGCCGCTCGACCCCGACCTCGCCCCACCCTCGGCGCGGGCGATCGAAGCCGACGACGACGCCCTGCGCCATCCGCTCGGCGCCGCGCGCGGCCAGCTCCACGCCACCTATATCGTGGCGCAGACCGACGACGGCATCGTCATCGTCGATCAACACGCGGCGCACGAGCGCCTGGTGTACGAGCGCATGAAGCGGGCGCTCGCCGAACGCGGCGTCGAGCGCCAGGGCCTGCTCCTCCCCGAGGTCGTCGAGCTCGACGAGGCCGCCTGCGCCCGGCTGACGGCGCACGCCGAAGAACTCGCCGAACTGGGCCTCGCGCTCGAACCCTTCGGCCCGGGCGCGGTGGCGGTGCGCGAAACCCCGGCGCTCTTAGGCGAATGCGACGTGCAGGGGCTGGTGCGCGACCTCGCCGACGAGCTCGCCGAGATCGGCGAGACCGGCCGCCTGCGCGAGCGTCTCGACGCGGTCTCGTCGACCATGGCCTGCCACGGCAGCGTGCGCGCCGGCCGCCTGCTGACGGTCGCGGAAATGAACGCGCTGCTGCGCGAGATGGAGGCGACGCCTCACGCCGGCCAGTGCAATCACGGCCGCCCGACCTACGTCGAACTCAAACTCGCCGAGATCGAGAAGCTGTTCGGCCGGCGCTGAAATTCTTGCGGCCTCATAAAGAATGCGATATGAAAA
>JBHHZM010000074.1:0-15176 GCA_046758065.1 Alphaproteobacteria bacterium
GTCGAATCGACGATCATGGCGTTCTGCCCGCCGGTCTCGGCGATCAGCGGCACGATCGGCCCGTCGCGCGCGGCGAGCGTCCGGTTGATCGCCCAGGCCGTCTCGGTCGAGCCGGTGAAGGCAACGCCGGCGATGCGGCCGTCGTTCACCAGCGCCGCGCCCACGGAACCGTCGCCGGGCAGGAGTTGCAGCACCGCGCCCGGCACGCCCGCCTCGTGCAGGAGCCCGACGGCGAAGGCGGCGATCAGGGGCGTCTGCTCGGCCGGCTTGGCGATCACCGCATTGCCCGCGACCAGAGCCGCGCTCACCTGCCCGGTGAAGATGGCGAGCGGAAAATTCCACGGGCTGATGCAGACGAATACCCCGCGCCCGTGGAGCGCAACCGAGTTGGTCTCGCCCGTGGGACCGGGAAGTTCGAGCGGCGCGGCGAAGTCGGCCCGGGCGCACAGCGCATAATAACGGCAGAAATCGACTGCCTCGCGCACCTCGGCGAGGGCGTCGGCAAGCGTCTTGCCGGCCTCGCGAACGCAGATCGCCATCGCCTCGGCGGCACGTTCTTCGAGAAGGTCCGCCATGCGATCGAGATAGCCGGCGCGTATTTCCGCCGGGGTCGCCGCCCAATCCCGCGCCGCCGCCGCGGCATGTGCGAGCGCGCGTTCGATCGCCGTGGCGTCGGCTTCGACGACCGCGCCGACGACGCGTCGCCGGTCGGCAGGATCACACAGCTCGCGGAGCGCACCTTTCTGGCTCTCGACGCCGTCTATGATCGGCGTCGCGCGGCGCGGAGCGTTGAGTGCTTCGCCCATCGCCGCGGCGAGCGGCACGAGCGCGGCCGAATCGCTCAAGTCGATGCCGCGCGAGTTTTTCCGGGCCTCGCCGTAGAGATTTTCGGGCAGGGGAATGCGGGGATGGGGCTTGACGTCGAGCGCGCGCAGCTTGGCCGCCGGGTCGGCGACGATCTCGGCGATCGGCGCCTTATCGTCGACGATGCGGTTGACGAACGACGTGTTGGCCCCGTTCTCGAGCAGACGGCGGACGAGATAGGGCAGCAGTTCCTCGTGACTGCCGACCGGGGCGTAGACCCGGCACGGGACGTTGAGCTTCCGGGGTCCGACGATCTCGTTGTAGAGCGCGTCCCCCATGCCGTGCAGACGCTGAAACTCGAATGCCCGGCCCTCTCCGGCAAGTTCGAGCACGGTGGCCAGCGTATGGGCGTTGTGGGTGGCGAACTGCGGATAAAACGCCTCGGGCGCGGCCAGAATCCGGCGCGCGCAGACGATGTAGGAAACGTCGGTCGCGGGTTTACGGGTGAACACCGGATAGCCTTCGAGACCGCGTTCCTGCGCGCGCTTGATCTCGGTATCCCAATAGGCCCCCTTGACCAGCCGCAAGGGAATGCGCCGGCCGTAGCGGGCGGCGAGCGCCACCAGCCAGTCTATAACGAACGGCGCGCGCTTCTGGTACGCCTGCAACGCGAAGCCCAGACCCTCCCAGCCGTCGAGCGACGAATCGCGATAGACCTCGGCGAGGATGTCGAGGGTCGGCTCGAGCCGGTCGGCCTCCTCCGAATCGATCGTGAGTCCGATCCCCTGCGTCTTGGCGTAGCGCACGAGATCGAGCAACCGAGGGGCAAGCTCGTCCCTCACCCGGTCGAGCTGGGCGTACTCGAAGCGCGGATGCAGCGCCGAGAGCTTGACCGAAATGCTCGCCCTCGCGAACAGATCGTCGCCCTTGGCCGCCGCGCCGATTGCTTCGATCGCTTCGCGGTAGGCCGCGACATAGCGCTCGGCGTCGGCCATGGTGTGGGCCGCCTCGCCCAGCATGTCGAACGAGTGGCGATAGCCCTGCGCCTCCGCCGGCGCTGCCCGTTCGAGCGCTTCCCCGATGGTGCGTCCCATCACGAACTGGCGACCGAGGATGCGCATTGCCTGCATCAGCGCCTGGCGGATGACGGGCTCGCCGCTCTGGGCGACGAGCCGCCCGAGCACCGATTCGACGTTGCCGGTAAGGCCGGGATCGAGGCGCACGATCCGGCCGGTGAGCATCAACCCCCAGGTCGAGGCATTGACGAACAGCGAATCGCTTCGCCCCAAATGCCGCCCCCAGTCGGCGTCGCCCAGCTTGTCGCGGATCAGCCGGTTCGCGGTTTCGCTGTCGGGTATACGCAACAGCGCTTCGGCGAGGCACATGAGGACGACGCCTTCCTGGCTCGACAGCCCGTATTCGTGAAGAAAGGCATCGATCCCGCCGGCGCCGCGGCGGCCGGCGCGCACCTTCTCGACCAGTTGGGCCGCACGCGCGGCAATGCGCCCGAGCGCATCGGCGGGCAGCTCCGCCTCGCGCAACAGCGCATTGACGCAGGCGGTTTCGTCGGCGCGGTAGGCGTCGCGGACGGCGGCGCGCAGCGTGTCGGGCGGTGCCGGTGGGCGGGCGAAGACGAACCGGCCGGACCGGGCTTCTGCCCCGTCGCTCACCGCCTTCCCCTCGTCAGTTCCATGACCCCGGAAGACGTGAGCTTGATGCCGGTCAGCGTGCGCTCATCGTGGGCCATGCGCCACGATAGCATTTTGCGGGCATAGTCGAGAGCGGTCGGGGCGTACGCCGGATCGTCCGCCAGGTTTTCGAGTTCTCCGGGATCGTTTTCGATGTCGAACAGGAGCGGCGGCAACCCGGCGAAGTGCACGTATTTGTAGCGGCGGTCGCGAATAACGGCGAGCGAACATTCGCCGAAGTCCGGGCCGAGTTCGGCTTCGATGCGATCGTCGGCGACGTCGCGGAAGTCGTACTCCCAGTGGACCTCGCGGCGCCAGCGCGGCGGCGCGCCGCCGTCGAGGAAAGGCTTTAGCGAGCAGCCGTCGCACTGCACCGGGATCTCGCAGCCGATGAGATCGAGGATCGTCGGCATGATGTCGACGTTCTCGGTGAAGGCGTCGACGACGCGTCCCCGCCCGGCGTCCCATTCGGCGCCCGGCAGACGAATGATGAGCGGCACGAAAAAAGCCGAATCGAAATAGGTTTCCTTGCCGACGAGCCAGTGGTCGCCGAGGGTGTCGCCGTGGTCGCTGGTGAAAACGATGAGCGTGTCGCCGGCAAGGCCGTTTCCCTCGAGGAAGGCGACGATGCGGCCGATATGGTGATCGACCTCGGTCATCATGCCGAAGTAGGTGGCGCGCAGGCAGCGTTGGTCGCGTTCGGAGAGCCCCGCAACGTTGCGGTCGCCGCGCAGTCGGTAGGCGAGAAACGGGTGCTGGCGCGCTTCTTCCTCGGCGGTCGGCTTGCGCACGAAGCCCGGCACCCGGTCGGGGTCGTAAAGACGATGATAGGGCGCCGGCGCGACATAGGGCGGATGGGGCCGCAGGAAGACGAGATGCAGGAACCAGGGACGATCTTCCTGTCGGGCGATGAACTTGATCGCTTCGTCGGCGGAGAATGCGGTATCGCTGTGTTCGGCGCGAAAGCGCGCCGGCGCGTCGAACGGCCCGAAGCCGCCGATGGTTCGGTAGCCGTTCTCGGGCGCGAACATGTCGGAGGGGCGTTCGGTCACCTCGTAACCCTGCTCGGCCAGATAGTTCACCCAGGCGACGGGCTGGGTGGGCAGCAGCACCAGCGGGTTGAAGCCGGGTAGCACGCCCTCGTAGCCGTTCCTGAGATCGGGGTGGTCAGCGCCATAATCCCGGGGGTCCACCGTGGTGTCCGTATAGCCGATCAGCGCCGGGTCGTAGCCCGCCTTGCGCGCCTCGAGTGCAATGTTGGTGAAGCGCGAATCGAGCGGCGTGCCGTTGCGCACCGAGCGATGGTTCATCAGGTACATCCCGGTATGCAACGACGCCCGGCTCGGACCGCAGGGCGAGCACTGCGCAAAATGGCTGGTGAACATCACTCCGTCGGCGGCGAGCGCGTCGAGATGCGGAGTCTTGACCGTCGGGTGACCGAGCACCGAGAGTGCTTCACCGCGCCACTGATCGGGGGTGACGTAAAGAACGTTCAACGGCTTTGTCATGAAATGCCACCTGCAACTCGCTTCGCACGCAGAAACGCGCGGGCGTTCCAACGGGCCGGGACGGCGTTCCTCCTCCGTCATTTTCGGCGGTGGCATCGTACCCGGCGCGCTCGTCAACAAACCGGGCGGCGGCGTGCCTTGGAAGGGTCGGCACCCGGTCCCGCTTTCGTATCCGCGGCGTGCGCACGCCCCATGCCTGTTTGACAGGAAAGATTATCACGCTATCTAGACGCCTGACCATGTCGCGTCGGCTACGCCTTGGAGGGGGTCGTGAGTTTCAAGCTGAAATTCTGGGGCGTGCGCGGCAGCATCGCCTGCCCCACGGCGAACCACATCGCCTTCGGCGGCAACACCGCCTGCGTCGAGGTCTCCTGCGGCGGCACGCGGATCATTTTCGACGCCGGCACCGGCATCCGCAATCTCGGACATTGGTTCCTGCGCAAGGACGTCAGGCACGCGACCTTCCTGCTGTCGCACACGCACTGGGACCACATCTATGGTTTCCCGTTCTTTTCACCCGCGTACCGCGCCGACCGGGCGTTCAATATCATGGCGGGCCATCTCGCGGACCACGGTGGCATCCGCAACGTGCTGTCGGGCCAAATGGCCGATCCGGTGTTTCCCGTGCCCCTCGAAGCGATGCGTTCCGAGATGACGTTCGAGGATTTCCGCGCCGGGGACAGTTTCGTGCTCGCCGTGGACCCACGGATCAACGTCGTCACCGCGCCGCTCAATCATCCCAACGGCGCAACCGGCTACCGCATCGAGTATGACGGCAAGGCGCTGTGTTACGTCACCGACACCGAACACGTGGTCGATGCTCCCGATCAGCACGTCCTTGGCCTGATCGAGGGCGCCGATCTGGTGATCTACGATTCGACCTATACCGACGACGAGTTTGCCGACAAGACCGGCTGGGGCCACTCAACCTGGGAGGAAGGCGTCCGCTTGTGTCAGGCGGCCGGGGCCAAGAACCTGGCTATTTTCCACCATGACCCGGACATGAGGACCTGTTCATGGAGGAGATCGAGGCGCGCGCCCGGACCGCCTGGAATGGCGCTCTGGTGGCGCGCGAGCACATGCGCATCATCCTCGTTTGACGGCCGGGTTCGTTTCCCGGGATTTGGCACGGGCCTTTTCGATCCGCTCGCGCGCCATGCGGTCGGCAACGAGATTGGTCGCCACCCCCTCGGCGTCGGCCCGTTCGAATATCGCCGTGAGCGTGTCGTAGATTTTCGCCGTCCGCGCCATCGCCTTTTCGGCCTCGTAACCGTCGCGCTCGAACGAGATGTTGACGACGCCGCCCGCGTTGATGGCGTAGTCCGGCGCGTAAAGCACGCCTCGCGCGGCGAGCGCCTCGCCGTCAGCCGCGCAAGAGAGCTGATTGTTCGCCGTACCAGCGACGATCGGCGCCTTGATCTCGGGGATTGTGGTTTCGTTGAGCACGCCGCCCAGCGCACACGGCGCGAACACCTCGGCCTCGACCGCGTGAACCTGCTCGGGCGCCACCGCCTCGGCGCCGAAGTCCGCGATCGCGTTCTCGACCGCCGCCTCGTCGATGTCGCTGACCAGAAGGCGCGCGCCGGCGTCGTGCAGATATCCGCAAAGCGCGTGGCCGACATGGCCCAGTCCCTGCACGGCAACCCGCAGGCCGGCGAGATCGTCGCGCCCGAGCTTATGATGCACCGCGGCCTTGATGCCGCAGAATACCCCCCAGGCGGTCATCGGCGAGGGATCGCCGCTACCGCCGTCGGCGATGCCGGCGACGTGAGGCGTCGCTTCGTGTACGAGCGCCATGTCCTCGACCGAGGTGCCGACATCCTCGGCGACGATATAGCGACCGGAAAGGCCGTCGACCAGACGGCCAAGGGCGTGCCAGAGCGCCGGCGATTTGTCGCGCTTCGGGTCGGCGATGATCACCGCCTTACCGCCGCCCTGCGCCGTCCCCGCGAGCGCGTGCTTGTAGGTCATTGCCTTGCTCAGTCGCAGGACGTCGGCAAGCGCCTCGCGCTCGGAGGCGTAGGGCCACATCCGGCACCCCCCGAGCGCCGGCCCGAGGCTGGTGTCGTGGATGGCGACGATGGCCACAAGAGCGGCCTCGGCATCGCGCCCGAACACGACCTGCTCGTGATCGTCGAATTCTTCCGCGTCGAAGACGCCCACGTCATCCTTTCCCGCTCGCCGGCGGTCGCCGGTTCGAAGCGAACCGCTCACGTTGCCGCCGGCCCGTGAAACCGCCGACAGCGGAGGACGATAGCACGCAGACATGTCGTTCATACTTTCAAAACCTGGTGAAGGCCGACCCCACACGCCAATCCGAATTCCGCCGCGGGTCGGTGCGACGTCCGCTCACGCCTTGTTCTTCGGGATCGTCCTGTTGTTTTTCTTCTTCGCATTCGCCGGCGACCTGGGTTGCAACGCCGTGGTCGCTCCCGCCACGCTCACCGTGACCGGCGGCGGCTGGCGGCGGTCCTCTCCTTCGCGCACACCGTCCCGGCGCCGCCGGTCGGGACCGAAGTAGTCGAGCGTCCTGACGAATTCCCGAGGCGTCTCGAGGATCGCGGTAATCCGCGCGAGCAGCGTCGCCGGGGACACCGGCTTGGCGAGGAAATCGTTGCAGCCGGCATCGCGCGCTTCGACCACCCGTTCGATGTCCGCATGGCCGGTCAGCATGATGATCGGCACGCAGGGACACGGACTGTCGGGCGAACGCCTCACCCTCTGCGAGAACTTGACGCCGTCGACCGGCTTCATTTTCCAGTCGCAGATGACGAGATCGATGTTGCGGGTGCACAGAATCTCGTATCCGCTGATGCCGTCGCTGGCCTTGGTAACCGAGCGCACGCCGAGACTCTGGAGTATCTCCGTGAGCAGGTAGTTATTGTGTGCGTTGTCGTCGACGAGAAGCACGTCGAGCTCTGAAAGCGGTTTGTCCACGCTCTACACGCCCTGCCCTTGAAAAGCGAAAGCCGCGGCCTCGTCGGATCGACCCGAGATTGTGCGCGAATTCTAGACCGGGAATGGTAAATGCCGGCTTAACGCGATCTGCCCCTGAGCGCGAGCGAAACTTTCGAGGCCGGAGTTCGGCCCAGCGCTTCGCAGATAAACCGGCCGGCTTCGGCGAGCGCCGCGAGGTCGGCCCCGGTTTCGACGCCGAGACCGTCGAGCATGTAGACCACGTCCTCGGTGGCGACGTTACCCGCCGCTCCCGGCGCGTAGGGACAGCCGCCGAGGCCGGCGACCGACGAATCGATCGTCGAAACGCCAAGCTCGAGCACCGCCAGCAGATTGGCGAGCGCCTGACCGTAGGTGTCATGGAAATGGGCGGCGAGGCGATCGATCGGCACTTTCTCGGCAACCGCAGCGACCATCGCCCGCGCCTTGGCGGGCGTGCCCACGCCGATGGTGTCGCCGAGCGAAATCTCGGCGCAGCCCATATCGAAAAGCCGGCGCGCGACGCGGGCGACCGCGGACGGCGCGATCTCGCCCTCGTAGGGACATCCCAATACGCAGGAGACATAGCCGCGCAACCGGACCCCGCGGGTCGCGGCGGCCTCGCACACCGGGTGGAAGCGATCGAGGCTTTCGTCGATCGAGCAGTTGATGTTCTTGCGGGAGAACGTCTCCGAGGCGGCGGCGAACACCGCGACCTCGTCCGCTCCGGCCGCAAGCGCCGCTTCGAATCCCTTCATGTTCGGTGTAAGAACGATATATCTAACATCCTCTTTTCGCGATATTTCCGACATGACTTCGGCGGCGTCGGAGAGCTGGGGAACCCACTTGGGCGACACGAAACTGGTAGCCTCGATGGCACCGAGTCCGGCCGCCGAGAGCCGGTCGATCAGCGCCACCTTGATCGCCGTCGGCACCGGTTGCGGCTCGTTCTGCAAACCGTCGCGCGGTCCGACCTCGACGAGAGTCACGGCGTCGGGGTAGGTCATCTCACGTCCCGTCCTCGGCGCCGAATGCGATCAGTTCAGCGCCTTCCTCCACCCGGTCGCCGGCGGCGTAGTTGATACGGGCGATGCGTCCCCCGGCGGGTGCCGTGATGGTATGCTCCATCTTCATCGCCTCGACGACCATCAGCGGTTCGCCGCGCGCGACTTCGCGGCCTACTTCGGCGAGCACGGCGACGATTCGACCCGGCATGGGCGAGGTCAGCCGCCCGCCCGTTGCTCCGTCCTCATTCGCCGCCTCGAGGGGATCGTGGCGGCTCAAGCGCCACGTCTTGTCGGCGTCCAACACGACCGTTTCGCGGCCGCGGGCAATCACCAGCGCCGCGCAGCGTTCGCCGTCGAAGTCGGCTTCGAGATTACCCTCGGCGTCGCGGCGGGCGCGATCGACTTCGACGGCAGCGTCCGAAAGCGTCAGGCTGTAGCTCCCACGGCGAAATCGGACGGCAATCGTGCGCACCTCATCGCCGTCGAGAAAATGGACGGTCTGCGTCGCCTCACCGTTGAGTCGCCAGCCGTTCACCAGATTCCACGGCGACCCGCGATCGCGCGAACGGGCCGCCGCCTCGTCGGCGAGACGCAGCAGCGTGTCGAGACAGGCGAAGGCGAGCACTCGGTCAGGCGCCGGAACGGGCTCAGGCGCCAGCGTCGCGCGCTCGCGCTCGATCAAGCCGGTATCGGCCCTGCCGGCGGTGAAATCGCGGTGATTAGCGATCGCCGACAGAAACTCCAAATTGGTGGCCGGACCGACGATCCGGAGATCGGCGAGCGCATGCCGCAGCCGTTCGAGCGCTGCCGTCCGGTTCCTGCCGTGAACGACGAGCTTGGCGAGCAGCGGATCGTAGTGCGGGCTCACTTCGTCACCGACCCGCACGCCGGTATCGAAGCGCAAATCCTCTCCTTCGACCGGTGCGCGCAGATAATCGATGCGGCCGCTCGCGGGCAGGAAGCCGCGCGCCGGGTCTTCGGCGTAGATGCGCGCCTCGATCGCGTGCCCCGCGACGACGAGATCGGCTTGCGCGCAGGGTAGTTTCTCGCCCGCCGCGATGCGAAGCTGCCATTCGACGAGATCCCGACCCGTGATCATTTCGGTGACGGGATGCTCGACCTGAAGCCGCGTATTCATCTCAAGAAAATAGAACCGGTTTTCGCCGTCGACCAGGAACTCGACTGTGCCGGCGCCGACGTAGCCGGCGGCGCGCGCGGCTTCGACGGCGGTCTCGGCGATACGGCGACGGAAGCGCCCGCCGCAGCGCGGCGCCGGCGCCTCCTCGACGACCTTCTGGTGGCGGCGCTGCAACGAGCAGTCGCGCTCGAACAGATGGACGACGTTGCCATGGGTATCGGCGAAGACCTGCACCTCGATGTGTCGCGGCCGATCGAGATAGCGCTCGAGCAGTACCCGGCCGTCGCCGAACGCAGCCTCGGCCTCGCGCCGCGCGGCAGCGAGCGCCTCGGCGAACGCCGCGCGCGCGGCGACCACCCGCATCCCCTTCCCGCCGCCGCCGACCGCGGGCTTGATCAGCAGCGGATAGCCGACGCGCTCGGCCGCTCGCGCGAGTGCCGCGTCGTCCTGGTCCTCGCCGGAATCGCCCGGCAGGACGGGGATGCCGGCGTCGGCCATCAGCGTCTTGGCCGCGGCCTTGTCGCCCATGGCGCGAATGACGGCGGGCGGCGGGCCGATGAAGACGAGGCCGGCGGCGGCGCAAGCTTCGGCAAAGTCGGCGTTCTCGGCAAGAAAACCGTAACCGGGATGAATCGCCGCCGCGCCGCTCGCCTTCGCCGCTTCGACGATGGCGTCGCCGCGGAGATAGCTCTCGACAGCGGGCGCCGGCCCGATCTCTTGCGACTCATCGGCGAGCGCGACGTGCAGCGCTTGCGCATCCGCCTCTGAATGGACCGCAACGGTAGCGATCCTCATCCGCCGCGCGGTACGGATCACGCGACAGGCGATCTCGCCGCGGTTGGCGATCAGGATCTTCTCGAACACCGCGCCTACTTGGCCCACTCGGCCTTGCGTTTCTCGAAGAAGGCGGCGACGCCTTCACGCGCCTCGTCACGGGTGCGCACGTCGGCGATGAGCCGCGCCGTCTCCTCGACCAGCTGGGCGTCTACCCCGCGGTTGGCGACGCGCGCGATCAGCGCCTTGGTCTCGGTCACCGCTCCGGGCGCCGCGGCGAAGAACCGGGCGACCATGCGCTCGGCGCTGCCGGGCAGATCGGCAATGTCGTCGATCAGTTCATGGACGAGACCGATCCGATACGCCTCGATTGCACCGAAACGCTCGGCCGTCAACATGTAGCGGTGCGCCTGACGGGGGCCGATCGCGGCAATCACATAGGGCGAGATCACCGCCGGCACCAGCCCCAGACGAACCTCGGTGAGTGCGAAACGCGCTTCCTTAAGCGCAATGACGACGTCGCAGGCGGCGAGCAGACCGACGCCGCCGCCATAGGCCGCCCCCTGGACGAGCGCAATCGTGGGGTGGGGCAGTGCGTCGAGCCGGCGCAGCATCTCGCCCAGAACCCGCGCATCCTCGAGGTTGTCCTCATGGCTGGCTTCGGCGGCGTGTCGCATCCAGTTGAGATCGGCGCCCGCCGAGAAGCTCTTGCCCGTCGATTCGATCAGCACCGCGCGGATTCCATCGGCCCCGTGGAGGTCCTCGAAGATGTCGGAGAGACGCTCAATAGTTTCCCCGTCGAACGCGTTGTGCACCTCGGGGCGGTTAAGGGTGATGGTGGCGACGCCGTCGGGCGAAGCACGGAAAAGCACGCTTTCGTCACTCATGGTCACGATCCCGGTACGACACTGCGGTACGGCGGGTCCACACTACATGCGAAACACGCCGAAGGTGGTCTTTTCGATCGGCGCGTTGAGTGCGGCCGAGAGGCTGAGCCCCAGCACCATGCGGGTGTCCGCAGGGTCGATGACGCCGTCGTCCCACAGCCGGGCGCTGGCGTAGTAAGGATGGCCTTGGGTTTCGTACTGCTCGCGAATCGGCGCTTTGAAGGCCTCTTCCTCGGCCTCGCTCCAGCTCTCGCCGCGCGCTTCGAGGTTGTCGCGCTTTATCTGCGCCAGCACGCTCGCCGCCTGCTCGCCGCCCATCACCGAGATGCGCGCATTCGGCCATGTCCAGAGGAAACGCGGCCCGTAGGCGCGGCCGCACATGGCGTAGTTGCCGGCGCCGAAGCTGCCTCCGACGATCACCGTGATCTTGGGCACGCGAGCGCAGGCCACGGCGGTCACCATCTTGGCGCCGTCCTTGGCGATGCCGCCGGCCTCGTATTTCCTCCCCACCATGAAGCCGGTGATGTTCTGGAGGAAGACGAGCGGAATGCCGCGCTGGCTGCAAATCTGGATGAAATGCGCGCCTTTGAGCGCCGATTCCGAAAACAGAATCCCGTTGTTGGCGACGATGCCGACGGGATAGCCGAAGATATGCGCGAAGCCGGTGACGAGCGTCGTGCCGTAGAGCGCCTTGAACTCGTCGAAACGGCTGCCGTCGACGATACGGGCGATGACCTCGCGCGCCTCGGTGGGTTTGCGTCCGTCGCACGGCGCCAGGCCGTAGATTTCCCTGGGATCGAGCGTGGGTTCCTCGGGCTCGCGCAACTCGACCTCCGGCGCCTTGACGCGGTTGAAATGATCGACGATGCGCCGGGCGATGGCGAGCGCGTGGCTGTCGTCGCGCGCATAGTGGTCGGCAACGCCCGAGACGCGCGCATGCACGTCGGCGCCGCCCAGGTCCTCGGCGCTCACCTCCTCGCCGGTCGCCGCCTTGACCAGCGGAGGACCGCCGAGAAAGATCGTGCCCTGGCCCTTGACGATGACCGCCTCGTCCGACATCGCCGGCACGTAGGCGCCGCCCGCGGTGCACGAGCCCATGACCACGGCGACCTGCGGCACGCCGGCGGCTGAAAGCGTTGCCTGGTTGTAGAAGATGCGGCCGAAGTGTTCGCGATCGGGAAAAACCTCGTCCTGCCGCGGCAGGTTGGCGCCTCCCGAATCGACCAAGTAGATGCACGGCAGGTTGTTCTCGCGCGCAATCTCCTGGGCGCGCAGATGTTTCTTCACGGTAATCGGATAGTAGGTGCCGCCCTTGACGGTCGCGTCGTTGGCGACGATGACGCATTCGCGCCCCGCGACGCGGCCGATGCCGGTGACGATGCCCGCCGCCGGCACGGCCTCGTCGTAGACCTCGTGGGCGGCGAGCTGGCTGAATTCGAGAAACGGCGCGCCGACGTCGCACAGGGTGTCGATACGCGCGCGCACCAGCATCTTGCCGCGGCCGAGGTGGCGATCGCGCGCCTTCTCGCCACCGCCTTCCGCGATGCGCGCCACGGTCGCCTTGAGATCGGCGACCAGCCTCTCCATCGCCGCTGTGTTCTCGCGATACGCAGCGGAGCGGGGGTCGATCGCCGTGGTGAGAACGGTCATGGCCTGCGCGTAAGGTCGGTCCCGCGTCGCGCGACCGGGCCGCGCGCCCGTCGCCCGCACACCGTACCATGCCTTCGACCGCCGAATATCGGCAAGGAGAATCTGAGGGTTAAAATAGGGTGAACCGCGAGCGCGGCGTTCCCTCCGGCCTCTATTCCTCCTTCCCTTCGCGATCCCGCTGCGCGAACATGCGCGTCATCGAAACCCGCGAGTATCGCCATGCTTCCAAACCTTGCCGAGATCGAGGCCGCGGCCGAAATCGTCCACCGCGCGATCCTGCCGACGCCGCAGATCTGCTGGCCCCTGCTCTCCGAGCGCGCGGGCTGCGAGGTCTGGGTCAAGCACGAGAACCATACGCCGATCGGGGCCTTCAAGGTACGCGGCGGTCTCGTCTACCTGGACGAACTCGCGAAATCGCACGCCGACCTTCCGGGGATTCTCACGGCGACCCGCGGCAACCACGGCCAGAGCGTCGCTTTCGCCGCCCGCGCCCACGGCGTCAAGGCGGTGGTCGTCGTGCCGCACGGCAACAGCGCCGAGAAGAACCGCGCCATGCGCGCCTTCGGAGCCGAGCTCGTCGAGCACGGCGCCGATTTCAACGCCGCCCACGATCATGCCCGCAGGCTTGCCGAGGCGCGCGATCTGCACATGTTGCCATCGTTCCACCCCATGCTCGTCCGCGGGGTCGCGTCCTACAGCCTCGAACTGTTCTCGGCGGTTCCCGACCTCGACGCGCTTTACGTGCCCATCGGCCTCGGTTCGGGCATCTGCGGCGCCATCGCGGCCCGCGATGGCCTAGGGCGAAAAACCCGGATCGTCGGCGTCGTCGCCGAGAAGGCGCCGACCTACGCGCTCTCGTTCGCCGCCGGCGAGCCGGTGGCGACGAACGCGGCCGACACGCTCGCCGACGGGCTCGCCGTTCGCATCCCCGACACGCAGGCGCTCGACATCATCCGCCAGGGAGTCGAGCGCATCGTCGCGGTGTCGGAGGACGAAATCCTCGCCGCCATGCGTCATTATTTCTCGGACACCCACAACCTCGCCGAAGGGGCCGGAGCGGCGTCGCTCGCCGCGCTTCTGAAGGAGCGCGACGAGATGCGCGGCAAGAAGGTCGGGCTCATCCTCTCGGGCGGCAACCTCGACCGTGAGGTTTATCTGCGTGCGATCGACGACGGGTAACGCCGCGTAAGCAAGCGTTAATCTCTTCGGCGCACCATCCACAATAACGGCCCATTCTGACCGCCAATCCGGCGGAGGGAGAGACGCGTATGACTGGGTGGACAAGCCGTCTGCTCGTTTTCGCTGCGATCGGCGCCAGCGCGTGCGCCGCGGGAGCGGCTTATTCCAGCGAATTCGCCGAGTCGCTTGGAAAATCCCCGCCAGCGCACGTTTCCGGTTATGACGAAACGGCGCCGTCCAATCGTTTCGAAAGCGCAGTGCTCGCCAATCCGTCGCCAGAGTCGCCAGATTTGACGACGTTTCTGGTCTACGTCCAGAAGACCTATTTGCCGGGCGAAAGGATGGACGTCTTTCGTCTGCGCGGCACTGAAATGGCCAAGCTGTTAGGATATGCGATTGGCGAAGCGGCGACGCATCCCGCTCCGGTCGATGTGTTCGCACCGCAGTTCAGAGCCGGCCTAGAGAATTTGATCGCACGGCTCGGCGTTTACGGCGGCTATCCCATGTCCGACCGCTATCCGGGCGCGGCGAACCGAATGTGGCGCCTTGTGCAAGAGGGCGCCCGCGGATTCTACGATGAAGAAATGCGGGCCGCCTATGGTTCGGTCACCGAAGATACGGGGCCGACAAGCGTAGAAGCATGGTTCAAAGATCTCAGCCGCTCCGAGAAGGAGCAGTTTCTCCAACGCGCCGCCATGGCGGGACTCGCCAAGAACGACGGCGCTCCCTATGCGATCGCCGAATTCGAGGCGCTCAGCGTATTCATGGACGCAGAGCTCGACCGGGAAGGCTCTTCCGAGCAGGCCCGGCGCGACTATATCCGAGATCTCGCTGCCGGCAGATTGACCATTTCATCGGAGAAGTAACGACATGACAGCGAATCGCGCATTCATCGGAACCAGAGGGGCCGCGCTTGCGGCGGGCATTGCACTCTTGTTTGTGCTTGGCGCGGCGGCGCCTACTTTCGCAGACAATCCCTGCAAATCGGAAGACCCGCTCGATTTTGACGAAGCGAACCGCCACGCCGATTGCGGCGATGTCGACAATCCCGGCTGGGGGACGGGCGGCCTCGACGAGGAGACGGCGCGCATTCCCGACCGGCGCGACCCGGGATACGGCGACGATCCGGCTTCCGATTACCGCAATCTACCGACGACGTTTTCCGCCTGGTACAATGGTCTGTCGCCGTCCGATAAGCGCCAATTCACCGCGCGGCTTGTCGAGGAAGCCGGAGTCGGCGACCGGCGATTGAGCGCACGAGAGATCGAAGCGCTGTTGACCCTGGTCAGCTCCGAGATCGATTCCTATTTCAACAGCGAAGGGCTGAGCGCAGATCAGCGGCGAAAGGCGATCGCCGAGATTGCGGTCGACTCCGGCGTCGGAATCGACCGCAAGCGCGGATCGAGCGCCGACGATGCGATTTTCGGACGCGACAGCAACGCCGGCGACCGCGACAGCGGATATAACAATTGGGAGCGGGTTGATCCGACTGAAGACTTCGGGGACTTCGGTCGGCCTTCCGGCGGCGCGCCGAAATCGGATATCGATCTCGAAGGCTTCTGAGCCGATCTCCCCGCGTCGTCACCCGACACAGTGGCTGCTATCGC